>CAZZMV010000320.1:0-1553 GCA_964655425.1 uncultured Bifidobacterium sp. | reverse complement strand
TTCAGCGCCATCAGCGCTGTTTCAGAGATCGAGAAAAATGCCGAAGCGCAGACCAGTAGGATTAGCGCGGCAAGTTGTACCCATAAGGGCGTGGGGTCCATGGGGCAGGGGGCGTATGATTGGCGCCGTAGGAGTAATGCCAAATTATAGGGAATCTTTTCGGCTGGTCACCCCGGCTTGAATTGATATAATCCAGCGCATAAATCACGCGGTAACCATGTATTAATGCCACCTGCCAGTTCAACCCTTGTCATTCCGACAGCACCTAGCGTCCCCCAACATATCGCGATCATTATGGATGGTAATGGTCGCTGGGCGAAGGCTAGACACCTGCCACGGCTCGCAGGTCATACCAAAGGGGTTGATGCAGTGCGCACCACCATCACCCGGTGCAACGACATCGGCGTCAAGTACCTCACGCTGTTTGCGTTCAGCTCGGAGAATTGGCGTCGCCCGAAAACCGAAGTATCTTTTCTGATGCGCCTGTTTCGTACGGTGCTGCGTCGTGAGGTGCATCGCATGAAGCGCAATAATGTGCGCTTGCATGTCGTTGGCGATTTATCTGCCTTCGATGATGAGCTAATCACCATTATCCGTGAATCAGAGTCAATCACCGCGAGCTGCTCGGGTTTGGTCCTGACCGTTTGCGCCAATTATGGCGGGCGCTGGGACATCCTGCAGGCGATACAAAAAGCTGCCTCGGCAGGAAAGTTTATTGATTCGGTTCGTGAAGAAGATTTCACGCCGTATTTATCGATGGCGCATGCGCCCGAACCTGATCTCATGATACGCACCGGAGGCGAGCAGCGCATCTCTAATTTTCTGCTCTGGCAACTAGCCTACACCGAGCTGTATTTCACCGACCTGTACTGGCCAGATTTTGACGAGAAGGCGCTACAGGCAGCGGTCGGCTCGTATCAACAGCGAGAGCGTCGTTTCGGCCAGACCAGTGAACAAACCACACCATTGTTGGCGACCGCAAATTAACCAATTGATTTTTGTCGCGCGATGCTCCAGGCACGAGCGAAATTGACGCATTCGCGACCGCGTCTGTGCGTTTGTGATGCCAGACTTGGCTTAGCGGCTTGCAGAGCCCACCCAACGAAATAGCACCAAGCGGCGGTACACCAGCACGTAAAGTGCGATCTCTGCCATGAATACCGCAAGCCCCGCCGGTTTCGAATCGCCCGCCCACACTGCAGCTACCACAAACATGGCATTGGTCGTTACGATCAGCGCTGTGGTCAGCGCGTGACTATGCCAAGGCGCCAGCACGTTACGGCGCTGGAGTCGGCTAGCGATACGCCGGTAGATCAGCGAGTGCAGATGCAGTCGATCCGGTTGACCAAGCGGATGCTGGTGTACCGACCGGCGGTAAATGGAGAAAATCGTTTCGATGACCGGATAACCACAAACAGCAAGCATCTGAAACGCATTCACGTCGTTTCGCATGGTCAGCATGGTGGCGCAAATTGCAATCCACAGACCGATGAAGTAGGCGCCGCCATCCCCCATGAAGATTTTGCCTCGCGGGTAATTCAACAACCAGAACC
>CAZZMV010000319.1:0-1584 GCA_964655425.1 uncultured Bifidobacterium sp. | reverse complement strand
GCGATCGCGTCGACCACGCGATCGATATTTTTCGAGTTCAGCGCGGCAACGCAAATACGACCGGTGTCGACTGCGTAGATTGAAAATTCTGTACGCAAGCGCTCAACCTGCTGCTTGGTTAACCCGGAATAAGAAAACATGCCGCGCTGCTGCACCACGAAGCTGAAATCATGCGACGGCGCTTTGGCTTTTAATTGATCTACCATTTGCTGCCGCATTTGCTTGATGCGCACGCGCATACCTGCGAGCTCTTCTTCCCAAAGCTGCCGCAGCGCCGGCGTGGAGAGTACGTTCGCCACCACCTTGCCGCCGTGTGTCGGCGGGTTGGAGTAGTTGGTACGTATCACGCGTTTGAGTTGCGACATCAGGCGCGCTGCCTCTTCGGCATTGGCGGCAACGATGGAAAGCGCACCTACGCGCTCACCGTACAAAGAAAAAGACTTTGAAAAAGAATTCGACACCAGCAGTGGGCCACCCGCTTTGGCGAACATGCCGACCACTTTGCCGTCTTCGGTGATGCCATCACCGAAGCCTTGGTACGCCATGTCGAGGAATGGAACCAGACCGCGAGTGGTGACGACCTCAATCACCTGTGCCCACTGCGCGTCGCTCAAGTCAGCGCCAGTCGGGTTGTGGCAGCACGCATGCAGTACCACGATCGAGCCCGCAGGTAGGGACTTTAACGATTGCAGCATGCCGTCGAAATTCACGCCGCGCGTCGCCGCGTCGTAATAGGGATAGTTGTGAACGGTGAAGCCTGCCGACTCAAATAGCGCGCGGTGATTCTCCCAGCTCGGGTCGCTGATGTACACAGACGCGTTCGGCGCGAAGCGCTTCAAAAAGTCTGCACCAAGTTTCAATGCACCGGTGCCGCCAATGGCCTGCGCGGTGATAGCGCGCTTGGACGCGATGATCTCGCTATCAGCCCCAAAAACTAACTCTTGTACTGCCTTGTCATAGGCTGCGAGGCCTTCGATCGGTAAGTAGGTGCGGGCTGCAGGCTTCTCCATCAGCATGGCCTCAGCCTTTTGTACGCACGCCAGCAGAGGTACTTTGCCTTCGTCGTCGTAGTAGACGCCAACGCCAAGGTTGGTTTTTTGGGGATTAGTGTCGGCGTTGAAGGCCTCGGTAATGCCGAGGATGGGGTCGCGTGGTGCCATTTCGATGGCAGCAAACAGCGGTGCGGATAACGGAGCGTTCATCGTGATAACATGAAAAGTCACTAACAATTGTGGACGATCCGTGCTTTTTGAGACCAAAGCGTTGGCGATCGTGCCACGTGCGGGAAACTCAGCATTTTAACAAAGGTCCCCATCGCATGACCGATTTGACCGAGGTCGAGTCCGCTCTGGACGAGTCCAAGTTCGTTTCCTTTCCCGACTCACCATTTCGTCTTTACCAACCGTTCGAACCTGCGGGCGACCAGCCCATGGCGATTGATCAGTTGGTCGAAGGTATTCGCGATGGGCTGTCGTTTCAGACGCTGCTGGGCGTCACTGGCTCTGGCAAGACCTTCACCATGGCGAATGTGATTGCCCGGTTGGGTCGGCCGGCCATTGTGTTTGCGCCCAACAAAACGCTGGC
>CAZZMV010000318.1:0-1598 GCA_964655425.1 uncultured Bifidobacterium sp. | reverse complement strand
CGGACGGCCGTTAGCCGTCACCCTGCTCTATGGAGTCCGGACCTTCCTCCCGCGATCAACGACCGCCAGCGACTGTCTGGGCTGCTTCACCCCCGAATTCTAACTGTTGATCGAAGACTGGGCTAAGCCGGACTGGCTCCCTCAACGCTCGCAGCGCTGCGAGTCAAATGCATTCACAAACATCAAGCCGTCGAAGCCGATCTATGAGATCAAGACCAGCCTTTGATCAGATTAGCGAAACACCGGCTTGCGCTTCTCCAGGAAAGCCGAAAAGGCTTCTTTGGCATCGGCACCCTTCAGCATTCGGCTGAAATGCTGCATCTCGCTCTGCATGGCACTGCTGACTGAACTTTGGATATCCGCCTGCATCAGCTGCTTGGTGATGCGTAGCGACTCAGAAGGCAAGCCGGCCAGCTTGTTGGCCTGCGTCTGAACAAAAGGCATCAGCTCTTCAGCAGGAAGCACACGGTTAACCAAGCCCATGCGCTCGGCTTCGTGCGCATCAAATGCTTCGCCCAGCAACAGCTTCTCGGCCGCGCGCTGGTAGCCCGCGATACGCGGCAGCAGCACACTCGACGCAAATTCAGGACACAAACCCAGCTGCGTGAAAGGCATCGCAAATTTTGCGCGCTCGCTGGCGTAGACCAGATCACAATGCATCAGCAGCGTGGTGCCAATTCCAACGGCAATACCGGGTACCGCAGCGATCACGGGTTTTGAAGTAGTGCGAAGTGCGTACATGAACCGCGATACCGGCGTGTCATCATTTTGCGGCGGATGACGTAAAAAATCTTCCAGATCATTACCCGCAGTAAAAGCCTCACCATCGCCTGTGATGATGATGACGCGCACTGCTTCGCTTGCGTCCGCCTCGGTCAAAGCATCGGCTGCTGCTTGATACATCGCGGCGGTAATCGCGTTTTTCTTTTCCGGGCGGCTGAAGACAAGCGTAGCGATCGCTTGTTCAGTGGCGAAGCGTATGCTCATTACAGCCTTTCAAAGATGCCGGCGGCACCCATACCCGTGCCAACGCACATGGTGAGCATGCCGTATTTCAAATTACGACGCCGCAGCCCGTGAATCACGGTCGCCGCGCGAATTGCGCCTGTAGCGCCGAGCGGATGACCCAGTGCGATTGCGCCACCGAGTGGATTCACTTTGGCCGAATCCAGTCCAAGATCGTTACACACCGCGAGCGCTTGCGCGGCAAAAGCCTCGTTCAACTCGATCCAATCCAATTGGTCTTGCGAAATACCTGCATGCTTCAACGCGACCGGTATCGCCTCTTTCGGGCCGATGCCCATAATCTCCGGCGGCACACCACGAATTGAAAATGACATGAAGCGCGCCAAGGGCGTGAGGTTGAACTGCTTGAGGATTTTTTCGCTCACCAAGATCAAGGCACCTGCGCCATCCGACGTTTGCGAACTGTTGCCGGGAGTGACCGAGCCCTTGGAGGCAAATACGGGCTTCAGTTTAGCCAGACCCTCCATCGTCGTATCAACTCGTAGTCCTTCATCTTGAGTGACCATACGAGTTTTGATGTCAATCTCACCGGTAGCTAGATTCGGAAATTTTTCGGTTACTTCAACCGGCGT
>CAZZMV010000317.1:0-1710 GCA_964655425.1 uncultured Bifidobacterium sp. | reverse complement strand
ACCAGCGCCATCGCAATATCCAGTAATTTTCGCTGGCCCTCGGGCAACGCGCTGGCAAGCTCGTCTGCGCGTTGAATCAGGCCCACCATATCAAGCACATGATCAACTTCACTGGCATCGACAGCATCTTCGAGTGCAGCCCAAACACGTAAATGATTACGCCGACCCGCAGCGGCAATGCGTACGCAGTCGCGTACCGAATGTTCGTTGAACAATTGCGGCAGCTGAAACGAGCGCACCATGCCGCGCAATGCGATAGCCCGTGGCGTCAGCCCCGTCACCTCGCGTCCCTCGAAAAAAACCTGACCGGCTTGCGGTTGGATCAGGCCGGTACAAATATTGATGAAGGTGGTTTTACCTGCGCCGTTTTGTCCAATCACGGCCAGCCGCTCACCTGCACGCAAAGAAAAATTGATGTGGTCAGCCACCACCACCGCGCCGAACGCGAGTTGCAAGTCTTTGGTCTGCAGCAGCACGTCGCTCATGATTGCGCTCGCGCTTTTGAAGATGACGACTCAAGCCAGGCTGAAACACCGCGCGGCGCAAGGAATACGATCGCAATCAGTACACAGCCCAGTACCAACTGCCACGCGCCGGTCAGGTAGGCGGCTGCAAACAGCTTCACAAATTCGAAAATGCCTGCGCCAATGAATGCGCCAAGCGGATGGCCAACACCGCCTAAAATCGCCACGAAAATAATCTCGCCAGAACGCACCCAATAACCCATTTCGGGGGTTACCAAGCCTTGCGCGATTGCGAAAATCGCCCCGGACAAACCGCACAAGGTCGCTGAAAAAATATAGCCAATCCACAGCGTCTTGTACGCAGAGATACCGACATATTCGAGCCGTGTCTCATTGGTTTTGATCGCCGCCAGTGCCTGCCCTGCCACCGAGCGCTGATAGCGACGCACCAACCAACCTGTGATCAGCGCCAGCAGTACGCTTAATAAAAGCAACACGCTTTCGAAACTGTCCCGAGCGAGTGACATGCCGAAAAACGGCGCGCGCTCAAGCCGCAAGCCGTCAGTACCGCCAGTGATATGAAAGAATTTGCCAAGCACGGCATACAGCACCATCGATAGCGCGAGGTTCAGCATGCCGAAAAAAATTGCGCGGTAGCGCACCACAAACGAGCCTACCACCACACCCAGCACCAAGCCGGTACCGGCACCCACAGCCAGTAGCAAGGCGCTATCGAGTTGCGGCCATTGGCGAGAAGCGAACGCGACGGCATAACCGCCCGAGCACATGAACATCGCGTGGCCAAATGAAATCTGGCCAGACACAATCAGAATCGAGATGCCCAGCGCGGCGATACCGAATGCAGTGCCAAGAATCAAAGGTGTTTTCAACCAAGGCAGCATCACCGGCAAAGCCAGCGCCAGCAGCACCAGTACGATGATTAGCAACTTCGGGCGCAGCATCACACTCGCCTCGCCTGCGCCACGGAGAACAAACCCTGCGGACGAAACAGCAACACCAGCACCATGATCAGGAATGGCACCAGCACCTCGATCTCAGGCAACAGATACACCGTGAAAGAACGCGCCAAACCGATCAATAATGCAGCGACCAATGCGCCCTCGATTTGACCAAGACCGGCCGTTGCGACCACGGCGAATGACAGCACAATCATTTCACCACCAATACCCGGCACCCAAGACACAGTCGGTGACGCCAAGGCGCCTGCCAAGGCACCCAGGATCGC
>CAZZMV010000316.1:0-1713 GCA_964655425.1 uncultured Bifidobacterium sp. | reverse complement strand
CCCCAAATCAGCTTGGTCAGGTCTTCCATGATCAGGAACAGTGCGAAAGTCACCAGTACCAGTAGTACCTCATCGCGTCCGTAGAACATACGCAGCAGACCACGTTCGCAGAGTGGTGCAACCAACGCTGCCACCACCACCGCAGCCAACAGCATTGCAACAATTGAAAACGCAGGCGCCAGTTGCATGCTGGCGAACCAGGCGACCATGCTGGCCGTGGCGTACGCGCCGAGCGCATAGAAACTACCGTGCGCGACGTTCAGTATTTTAAGAATGCCGAACACCAAGGTCAGGCCAAGCGCAACAATAAATAGCCATGACGCATAGGTCAGGCCATCAATCAGTATCGTCAACAGTAACGGCATTTAGCGTGGCCGATGCGGCGCGTGAGTGATTAGTCGCACTTCGCTCCCGGGAAGCCGGCTTTCATCCAGTCTTCGGCTTTCATGTTGGCGGGTGGGTTGACGCACTCCGCAGCAAAGCGCTGGATATCTCGCATCACCATCAAGCGCTTCTCCGGATCCCATTTGGTGATACCGATCGCAGTCGGTTGTATCGCCTGGTGTCCGTTACCCAGAGCCAGTTTGATCCGACCGCCGGGGGCCTCCCACTCCAGCCCAGTCATTGCGTCGACGATTTGCTCGGTCGTGGGTTTCTTGCCGCCGTTAGCTTTCATTGCTTTTTCGACGGCCAATTTCAGTGCCATCAAACCCTGCGCCATACGATACGGTGCCTGAACCGGATACACATTCCAGCGGTTTTGATACAGATTCCACCACCAGTCATTCAGTGCGGACTTGGGTGCCAACATGCCATAGGCGCCGCGTGCGCCCAACACCACGCCCTCGGGCATACGGTCACCCAAAGGAATCAACACATGATCAGCTGCGGTTAACACCACCAGCGATTTTCTGAACAGACCGCGCGGCGAGGCCTGCAAGATCATTGCCTGCAAATCGCCACCCCACACACTGGAGTGCGTGACATCGGCAGGTTGCGACATCAATTGCGAGATCTCGGTACCGTACTGCCCGGCGCCAAATTTTGGGCGCTGATCTGCTTGCACTTTGGCATTCGGATAAAGAACCGCCATCGACAAAGTGAAGTCTTTGATCGAGTCGTGACCCCAGGCGTAGTCCTGATTGATCAAATTGATGGTGTTGACTTTGACGTTACGCGATTTCAAGTAGCGTGCAGCAGCCACGTTATCCATCGCCCCATGCGAGGCAGTTCGAAAAACATAACGATAGTTGGCTTCTTCAAAAATACGCGGCGTGCCACAGTCGTATAGCACCAGCAGTTTTTTCATCTCCTCAGCGACAGGCGCCACGGCCAGGCAATCGCCCGAACTGACATAGCCGACCACGGCGTCGACATTTTCACGGTCGAACAAGTTACGCAGTTCTTGCACTTGCTTGGTGGCGCCACCATTTTCATCTACGAACACCGGCACAATAGTCAGACCACCAAAGCCCGGTTTGTTATACGGCGCAGGTGCTTTGCCTTGATTAAAAGTCTCGATCAGAATCTTTGCGCCATTCACTGCCGGCACGCCAAAGCTATCGGCTGCCTGACCCGAGAGGAAGCTGACGATACCTACCTTGAATTCTTGTGCTGCTGCTGGACCCGCTGCAGTCAGAGTAAACAAGCTCGCGCTGAGCATCAGCGCGGTCGCACTGCCTTGAATAAAGCGAAAAGGTTTCATATCAGCCT
>CAZZMV010000315.1:0-1730 GCA_964655425.1 uncultured Bifidobacterium sp. | reverse complement strand
GGTGCCAGTGTTTACGGTGCAGGTGACTGACGATTGAATAATGACTGACTAAAATCTTTCTGGTGAAGGCGATGGCAAGTCTGCATTAAAGCAGACACAAGACCTAAAATAAGCGGCACTCACGCTGCTATCAACTTAACCAGAAAGATTTAAAAAACTCTGTTGGGGGAAGGAGAATCGCATGTTCGGGCGTTTAATGCCGACTGAAGGTAAGTTCTTCGATTATTTTGTCCAGCACGGCGAGCTTTGTGTCCGTGGTGGCAAAGAAATGGTCGCGCTGATGACCAATTTTGACGATCTCGAGCACCGAGTGCATGCGATCGAGTCGATTGAAAAGCAAGCCGACAAAGTCACTTACGCTGCATTGGATCTGTTACATAAAACTTTCATCACGCCGATTGATCGTGAAGACATTCACAAGCTGATCACACGTATGGATGACATCCTCGATTTAATGGAGGATGCAGCGCAGACAATCTCTCTTTACGATATCAAGGCCATTACGCCCGAGGCAAAGCGCTTGGCTGAGCTCAGCCAAGCTTGCTGCGAGAAAGTATTGGCCGCAGTCTCGCTGCTGCACAGCATGGATAATGTGCGTGAAATTCTGGCGATTTGCTCTGAAATTGACCGGCTTGAATCCGACGCCGACCATGTCATGCGTGCGGCGATGTCGAAACTATTTCGTGAAGAGCCGGATGTTCGTAATCTGATCAAGTTGAAAGCGATTTATGAGATTCTCGAGAGCGTGACTGATCGCTGCGAGGATGTCGCCAATATCGTCGAGGGCATTATTGTCGAGAACGCCTGATTCGGCTGCTCCGCATCATCTCGCGCTAACTGACCCATGCAGACGCTCACTATCAGCCTCTACACGCTGTCGCTGTTGATTGCTTTGGCACTGCTGTTCGATTTCATGAACGGCTTCCATGACGCTGCGAACGCTATTGCGACGGTCGTATCCACTGGCGTACTCAAGCCGCATCAAGCCGTGGCGCTGGCTGCCTTTTTCAATTTCATTGCGATCCTGGTATTTCAACTAAAAGTCGCGACCACGGTCGGTAAAGGCACGATCGAGCCTGCGATTGTCGATCACTATGTGGTGTTCGGCGCGCTGATTGGTGCAATCGCCTGGAATCTGCTGACGTGGTACTACGGCATCCCGTCATCGTCGTCACATGCACTGATTGGTGGTTTGGTTGGTGCAGCCGTAGCAAAAGAGGGCACCAGCGCTTTGATTGCCTCCGGCTTGATCAAAACCATTTCCTTCATCGTGCTGTCGCCGATGCTGGGTTTTCTGCTGGGTTCATTGATGATGCTGCTGGTGTCTTGGCTGTTTGTACGTAGCCACCCGCAACGCGTCGACAAGTGGTTCCGGCGCATGCAATTGGTGTCTGCTTCAATGTACAGCTTGGGTCATGGTGGTAATGATGCGCAGAAGACCATGGGCATCATCTGGATGCTGCTGATCGCCACTGGCATGGTGGCTGCTGAAGATACTCGCCCACCCACTTGGGTGATTGTGAGCTGCTATCTGGCGATCGGTGCAGGCACGCTATTTGGTGGCTGGCGGATTGTGAAGACGATGGGCCAGCGCATTACCAAACTCAGACCGGTGGGTGGCTTTTGTGCCGAGACGGGCGGCGCCATTACCTTGTTCTTGGCGACAGCACTTGGCATTCCGGTCTCCACGACGCACACGATCACCGGCGCGATCGTCGGCGTGGGCTCAT
>CAZZMV010000314.1:0-1734 GCA_964655425.1 uncultured Bifidobacterium sp. | reverse complement strand
AATCCAATCTGATGCAGTACGGCCCGCGAGAAGTCTCGGATGCACATCAGTTGAACGGCAATGCGTTAGTAGATTTATCTACGGCGGTGAAGAGCAGTGAATACCAAGTGATTATGGCTGCGATTCAGTCGACGCGTAATCGCAATGAGGCCGCCAAAAAACTCGGTATTAGCCCTCGCTCGCTGCGCTACAAGATGGCGCAGTTTCGTGAACTGGGTATGGCTGCGAATCCCGCCAATCAAAGCCACAGCAACATCAACACCATGAACGGCATGCTCGGTATGAATGGCATGCACGGCATGGCAGCGGCCTGAGTTGATAGGAGATCAACACCATGATCAACAGAATCAATAGCCAAGCCAATATCGACGCGATGATCGCGACGTTGCGGCAGCATCAGGTTGAATCAACCGGTAGCAATACGCCACCGGTGCTGACGCCACCCACACCTGAGGTTGGCAAGCCGACGTTTGGTGAGGCGATTGCCACTGCAGTGGTGGATACCAACAACCTGAGTATGCATGCGAGTTCTTTGCGTAATGCTTACGACCGTGGTGAGGAAGTGCCATTGACTGATGTGGTACTCGCCATGCAGAAATCATCGCTGGCATTTGAAGCAACGCTACAGATCAGAAACAAAGTATTGAAAGCCTACGAAGACATTTTGAATATGCCGGTGTGATGGCCTGAATCACTGAATTGAACAACCGAATTGAATGACCCGAACGAAACAAGCGATCCGAACATAAGCAGAGAGTAGAACCATGGCCGAAGCAACTATCAACCCAGGCGGCGCACAACCGCCCACGCCACCCGGCGTACCGACCCTGGCGGGAGACGTCGGTGCTACCGGCGTTCCTGCCAATACCGCATCGGGCCCGCGGCCTCTGCCGACGGCAGTGCAAGGTGTCGCAAGTGGCTTCTCATCATTCCGCGATTGGATGGATGGAGTGATCAAGCAGCCAGCGGTCAAGCGCGCACTGCTGCCGATCACGGTGTTGCTGGTGCTGGGTGTTACTGCGGTAGTGTTTCAGTCGACCCAATCGGTACCGTATCGCCCAATCATGCCGGGCATGACAGAGAACGACAAAATGGCCGCGCTGGAAGCATTGAAAGCGGGCGATTTCAAACCCAAAGTTGATACGCAGAGTGGTCAGATTACGGTACCCGAAGGGCGCTATCACGAAGCGCGCATCTTCTTGGCAGGCCAAGGCATTCCGAAAGAAGCACAACCCATCGGTATGGAGTCATTGAAAGATAAATCTTCAATGACCACCAGTCAGTTCATGGAGCAGGTGCAGTACAACACCGCCATCGAGCAGGAGTTGTCGCGCTCGATCATGCAGATTTCTACGATTAAAGCAGCACGTGTGCATTTGGCTTTGCCAAAGCAATCGGTGTTTGTGCGCGATCGCGCCACGCCGAAAGCATCGGTCGTTGTCACACCGCATTCTGGCCGCGGTGTGTCGACACCACAGGTGAAAGCGATTGTGCATTTGGTGTCGTCCAGTGTGCCTTACCTTACGCCCGAGAATGTGTCGGTGGTGGATGACCAAGGCAATTTGCTGACGATGGATAACCCGGTCGATGCAGCGATGGGTCTGACGGTCGCGCAAATGCAGCACAAGCAGCGTACCGAAGAAACCTACAAAAATCGTGTCACCGAATTGTTGGGTCCGGTTGTAGGTGAGGCCGCAGTACAGGCACAGGTCAACCTGACCATGGACTACACCA
>CAZZMV010000313.1:0-1756 GCA_964655425.1 uncultured Bifidobacterium sp. | reverse complement strand
ACTGCGGCGCCTGCGTACCCGTGTGTCCTGTGAAAGCGGTCGTGGATGTATTTGATCTGCCCGCTGATGCGCGGAGTTCCATTGCGCTTAATGCCGAGCGCAGCAAGGTTTTGCCAATCATTACGCAAAAGCAAAACCCGCTGGAGACCGCCGAAGCGCGGCGGCTTGCCTTGGGCTTTTAGTGCACTTCGGCGCATGACGGCTGTAGCGATCGTCGGGGCGGGTCCGGCAGGCTTCTACGCTGCAGAAGCGCTCAAGCTGGCTGACCAAACGCTGGAGGTCCATCTGTATGACCGCTACCCCATGCCGTTTGGTCTTACCCGGTTTGGTATCGCGCCCGATCATCAACGACTGAAAGCGCCAGCGCAGCTGTTTCAGCGTACTGGCGCAATGCCGGGTGTGCGTTTCTTTGGCGGAGTAGAGATCGGGCGTGACGTATCGCTCGATGGGCTGCGTTCAACGTACCCGGCTGTGCTTTTAGCGCACGGCGCACAGGCCGATGAGAGATTGATGCTCAATGGTGCGACTGCAGCCGAGGTGCGAACCGCGCGCGAGATGGTCGCTTGGTACAACGGCGTACCTGATGTTCCTGCAGACGATTTTAATTTGCAGCGACCGCATGTCGTCATCATCGGTAACGGTAATGTGGCGATCGACATTGCGCGCGTGCTCTGTCGTCCGGTGAGCGAGTTGGCGGCCACTGATATCAGCGATCGTGCATTGCTTGAGCTGCGCAAAAGTCAGGTGCGGCAGGTGCACCTTATTGGTCGGCGCGGGCCGGTACAAGCACGGTTCACGACGCGTGAACTGCGCGAGCTGGGCGAATTGCCTGGCGTTGCGGTACGCGTCGAGCCTCAGTACTTGGAACTGGGTGCTGCCTGTCAAACCGAACTGGATCATCATTTGGGTGAACAGGCCAGGCGCAATATGGATCTGATGCGGGACTGGGTTGTCCGGCAGAGCCATCTTGATAGTCAACGCGAATTGCATTTGCATTTTGGGCTGGTGCCTGAAGCAATGGAGCGCGATGCTGATGGACATGGTCAACTGCTGCTGCGCCGCATGCGGCTTGTTGGAGAGCCATTTGCTCAGCGTTCTGAACCCACCGATGAACGAATTCGACTGCGCTGCGATTTACTGATCAGCAGTATCGGTTTTCGGGTAGCGTCGATCCCCGGATTGGATTTGTCCTGCACCCCGGGACTGCCTCATGCCGAGGGTCGAGTACTAGACACACAAGGCCTACCGATACCAGGTTTGTATGTTGCTGGATGGGCCAAGCGCGGCCCGAGTGGTGTGCTGGGAACGAATCGCGCCTGTGCGCAGGACACCGTGCAATCCATGCTCGCTGATCGAAGTCATTGGCCGTTGCCTGAATCAGGTGCGTTGAAGCGTTTGTTGGATCGTCTATTTGCCAGCGACACACCGCCAGTTACTTGGGAAGATTGGCTTCATCTGGATCATCTTGAGACAGAAATTGGTCGTGCCGACGGACGCCCCCGAATCAAGTTTGACGATATGCGCAAACTGCATGAGGTGCTCCGCGCGTACCGATCGTCCAAGGCTAGCGCAGCTCCCAGTGAGTAGAGCGTTTACTTGGGAATCAAACTCGCCTTCTATTAAAGACCGGCCGACCTCAAGATATGGCTCGCGGACGTGTTGCCCAACATAGAGTATGTCGAGCGAGGCTGATCAGATAACCGACATTTATGTATTGATCAATACACTTGAATTGTCTTGTATTTGGTGATCCAAA
>CAZZMV010000312.1:0-1757 GCA_964655425.1 uncultured Bifidobacterium sp. | reverse complement strand
CCTACGTTCGCAATGTTGTTACTGGTCACGGACAGCTGCGCAGAAGCGGCGTTCAGACCGGTCAACGAGGTATAGAAAGACATGTGGTGTTCTCCTGAAGTGCGAGTAGGTGGTTATTGGATACCGATGCGCTTGATCTCGCTGACACTGAGCTGCGAGCCATCGTTAAATTCGAGCTTCATGTCGCCTGTCACCTGATCGGTGTTCACGCTGCGTACATAAGCCATGGTAGTAATTGCAGCTTTATTGGCTTTACCAAAACGGGTCGCGCTGGCTTCAATCCGATAAGCGCCGTTGGCGACTGCGTTGCCGCTATCGTCTTTGCCGTCCCAGGCAAATCCAAAGTCGCCTTTTTTCTGAGCGCCAACCTGACCGGTGCGTACCAATTGACCCGACGAGTTGTAAACCTTGAGCGTCAGTGAATCGACATCGGTGGGTAAGGTCACAAAGCCATTCACTGGCGCGCCGTCGAATACGGCTTTGCCATCGGTGACGCCGACGGTTTTACCGATTAATGCAGATGCGCCAGAAATTTGTGAAGTCGATAGCGACTTGACCAGTGATTCCATCGAGCCCGACATCTTTGTGGTCGCTTCGAGTTGTGAGAACTGCGCCAACTGCGACACAAATGCAGTGTTATCCATCGGATCAAGCGGGTTCTGATTTTTAAGCTGGGTGGTAAACAGCGTCAGAAACGCGGTTTGCCCCATCTGATCACCCTTGCCATTGATGATGGCGTTTTCTTGCTCCTGCTTATGCTGTGCAGTCGTTTTGATATTCGATGGCAGCGTGTAATTCGAAGTGGCTGCCGCTGCGCCGGTACTAGTCGCCGCCATGATTTTTTCCCTCAGGCCCTGATAATGTCGATGGTGCGCATCATCAGCTCACGCGCGGTATTCACCACCTCGACGTTGTTCTGATACGAGCGCGAGGCGGCCATCAAATCGACCATCTCGTTGACTTCATTGACGTTGGCTTGATACACAAAGCCATCTTTGTCAGCTAACGGGTTATTTGGGTCGTAGACCTTCGGAATCGGCTTGGTGTCGTCAACAATCTTGTCAACCTTGACGCCACCGACATATTCAGCGCCGGGATGCGTCATTGAGTCATCCATCAAGGCTTTGAAGACGGTACGCTTGCCGCGATACGCGAGATCCTCCGTCGCGGCAGTCGTGCCGGCGTTCGCGAGGTTGGAAGCAGTGGTGTTCATACGAATCAGCTGCGCATGCAGCGCAGTACCACCGATGCCGAAAATATTATCAATTGACATCACCATGATGCGTTACTCCCCTTTCAATGCCTTGCGTATGCCACCGACGCGGTCCTGCAAGAACGCCAGCGTGGCTTGGTAATCTGCTGCGGCTTTACCGTAGCGCGACTGTTCAACCGTGAGTTCGACGGTGTTGCCGTCGACTGATGCATTAAACGGCGTGCGATAGCGCATGCCATCGTCGTCTGGCACTTCATCTGCAAAACCGAAGTGAGTGCCATGGGTGTTGGCCATCAAGTCACTCGGCTCAAACTTTGCCATCACGGTTTTGAAATCAAGCTCACGTGCCTTGAAGTGCGGGGTGTCATCGTTGGCGATATTGCGTGCGAGTACCTCCATGCGCTTGTCGCGCACTCGCAGTGCTTTCTCGTGTACACCGAGCACATTGCTCATGAAATCCATCGCTTGCTCCTTTCGGCCGGATACGAAATATCGACAGGCCGCTCAAGTTTCCAACTGTCGATCCGACCATTGCAAAGGTCGT
>CAZZMV010000311.1:0-1763 GCA_964655425.1 uncultured Bifidobacterium sp. | reverse complement strand
CCGCAGTGCCTGCCGTGGTGTTGTTCATCGATGAAGCGCATCAACTGATTGGTGCGGGCGGCAGTGAAGGTGTGGGCGATGCAGCCAACCTGCTCAAGCCCGCACTAGCCCGCGGTGAATTACGCACCATCGCGGCGACTACCTGGTCGGAGTACAAGCAACATATCGAACGCGATCCCGCGCTGACACGGCGCTTTCAAGTCGTCAAAGTTGCCGAGCCCGACACCGACACCGCAATAGCGATGCTGTCGGCGATTGTGCCGCGCCTGGCAGCGCATCACGGTGTGACTATTACAGACGCCGCAGTGCATGATGCAGTCAATTTGTCGCACCGTTATCTGCGTGCGCGTCAGCTGCCTGACAAAGCAATTAGTGTGCTGGACACGGCTTGCGCGCGCGTGGCGCATGGTGTTGCGCATGACTCGACACATGACTCGACGAATAAGCAGCCTGTAGCGGGTGTTGATGATTCAAAAACTGCTCAGCGCCAAGTCGATAGCGAAGCAGTCGCTCATGTACTGTCCAGTTGGACCGGCATCCCGCTGGGCCGGATGCTGGCAGACGAGCAGCGTACCGTGCTGGAGTTGCACCATCGTTTGCGTGAGCGAATCGTCGGTCAGGACGAGGCACTGGAATGTATCGCGCGACAGATTCGCACCCACCGTGCCGGCCTGGAGGATGAATCCAAACCGGTCGGTGTGTTTCTCTTGGTGGGACCCAGCGGTGTGGGCAAGACCGAAACCGCGCATCAGCTGGCCGAGCAGCTGTATGGCAGCCGTGATCATCTGATCACTATCAATCTCTCCGAATACCAAGAGCCCCACTCGGTCGCCGGTTTGAAAGGCGCACCACCCGGCTATGTGGGTTACGGTCGTGGTGGTGTACTGACCGAAGCGATTCGACGCCAGCCCTACAGTCTGTTACTGCTCGATGAAATGGAAAAAGCGCATCCGGATGTGCTTGAGCTGTTTTATCAGGTGTTTGACAAAGGCACGATGGAAGATGCCGAAGGTACGACCATCGATTTTCGCAACACGCTGATTCTGCTGACCTCGAATGCTGCGTACGAAGTCGTGGTGCAGATCTGCCAGCAGCAGCCGGCAGTCGGTCTCGAGCAAATCAATCAGGCCTTACGTCCTGCGCTATTGAAGCAATTCCCGGCAGCGTTTCTCGGTCGCTTGACTGTCGTGCCCTATCGCCCGATCGCTGACACCGAGCTACTGCGTATCACCGGGCTGAAGCTCGATCAATTGGCGGCACGTATCCAAGGCCATCACGCAGCAAGTTTGCAATGGTCGCCTGCGGTGGCCGAGATGATTGTCGCGCGCTGCCACGAGGTGGAAAGCGGCGCGCGTAATATTGATCACATCATTACGCAAAGCGTGTTACCAGCGATTGCGAGTGAGGTACTCGCGAAAATCGCGGCATCCGAGCGATTCAATCAGGTGATGCTAGGCACAGATGAGCACGGTGGTTTCACCGTCAAACTGAGTCACGACGCCAAGCACGACGGCTCGGTTGGCGGTGAAAACGATTTTCGTGGCCGATCCGGTGGCGGTGCAGGTGGCACTCATCATGCCGAGGCAGCGGCTGAAGTGGGGGTTGTCGCATGAGACAAGACTTCACACAACAGCATGTGCGGATCGCAATCAGCACGGGATTTGGCAAAGACAAATTATTACTCGAGAGTTTTTCCGGTACCGAGGCGTTGTCGCAACCCTTTGTCTTTTCATGCAACATGAAATCGAGTGATGTGGCACTCG
>CAZZMV010000310.1:0-1769 GCA_964655425.1 uncultured Bifidobacterium sp. | reverse complement strand
ACCATGCCAAGGTTGCGGCGGCGGCAATCGTCGCACAATTGAGCGGGATCGAACCCAACCCGCAACCGATGCTAACCAACACCTGCTACAGTTTCATTGACGATCGCAACGTGGTGCATGTCGCGAGCGTGCATGAATATCTGGCCACGGAGCGCACTTTCAAAGTCGTTCAAGGTGCGGGTGGTTTGAGTGCCGAGCCCAGCGAGTTGGAAGGTAGCTATGCCAATCACTGGGCGCGCACCATCTGGGCTGACATGCTGGAGTAACGTGTAAGGGAGCGACTCATGACTGGCTAGCGGTTGACGTACCCAACGACCTTTTCGACCGAGCATCTGTCTCGTCAAGTTTCACCCTACGCTAACCACTGTCCATCTCTATGAACCAGCCTGCGATCGATTGGTACTTCGACTTTATCTCGCCCTACGCCTACTTGCAGTGGCAGCGACTGCGCCGCGAGGCACCGCAGCTGGCGCTGAATCCCAAGCCGGTGCTGTTCGCCGGATTGCTCAGCCACTGGGATCACAAAGGCCCGGCTGAAATCACACCCAAGCGCAGTTGGACTTACGCGCATTGCTTGTGGATCGCGCAGCGGCACGACATACCAATGCAACTGCCCTCTGCGCACCCATTCAATCCCCTACCATTGCTGCGATTGGCATTGGCACTTGATTCCACCGAGGAGGTGGTGGATCGCTTGTTTGCCTATGTCTGGCGGCAGGGCTTACTTCCCTCAGATGAGAGCGCTTGGCAAGATCTGCTGGACGAGTTGCTGGTCGAGCCCGCCGACATCAGCACCGACGCCATCAAACAGGCATTGCACGATAACTGCGAACAGGCGATCGAAGCTGGTGTGTTCGGTGTGCCGACTGCCGTGGTCGATGATCAACTTTTCTGGGGCGTGGACGCCACTGACATGCTGCTGGCTTACCTGGCCGGTGATGCTTTCTTTCGTTCTGAGGGCTATACCAAAGCGTATCAATTGCCGGCTGCTGTTCACCGCCGAAAGTAACGACCACAGTGTCTCTGTTGCCGCAAATCCCAATCGCCAGGGCGCTTGAATTAGATTTCAGCGCCGCCTGAGAAAACAAAAAAATCCCGATAAAATTCGAGGTCATTCTGTTTTTTTTGGCCCTCGGGTACCGATATAAAAAATGATTCTCCGAGATTGGATACGCGTGCTGCTGTTGGTCGCGTCGCTGACGCTAGCCTTGACCGCATGCGACTCAAACCCCAAAACCTATGATGCATGCATGTTGAAGGCATCGCGCGAGGCGCGTAATGACCGTCAGTTCCGCGTGATGGCCGAGGCCTGCCGAGAGAAGTTCCCTAATCGATGATGCAGGCCAACCGAAACTTGAATGAATACCCAGTTGATGATGCAGTCCGACCGATAGTTGAATTTCCCACCCCACCAAAGATGAAGATTGACCGCCGCACGAAACTGATGCCCGCCAGTCTGTCGGTTGCGCTGCTGTGTATCAGCCTGAGCGCGTTCGCGGATGACTGCGAAAACTTCATCAAGATGGATGGTTTGTTCAGCAAAGCCCAACGCGAATGCCCGTTCAGCTATTACGCTTACCGATTTCACCAACACTCGCTGATGTGTGGCGAAAAAACCGGCGAGACCAAATGGAAGCAATTGTTTTCGCAAGGTGCCTCGACCTTTGATAGCAAGGCCGCCAGCATGGGCAAATCGGCGCTATGCAACAAGCTGGTCAAAGACTTTCCGATGACCGTGAAGTTTTAACTCAACACATCCACCCGATCAC
>CAZZMV010000309.1:0-1781 GCA_964655425.1 uncultured Bifidobacterium sp. | reverse complement strand
GGAAGTAGCTGGTCTTGAATCGCTCGGGGTCATTCCAGATGGTGCGAATCATCGATGGCCAAGGACGCTTCACCACCAGAATGCCACCGTGTCCGTTCGGCATATCGTTACCCGCTTCATCTACAATTGCGGCTTGAATACCGGGTAGTGGCAGCGTGCATGATCCTGGCACCAACGGTGTCGCACCGGGCAGCGGCGTGATCATGTGTCCACCGGTTTCGGTCTGCCAAAACGTATCAACGATCGGGCATTGCTCATTGCCGACGTTTCGGTGGTACCACATCCATGCTTCTGGGTTGATGGGCTCACCGACTGAACCAAGCAAACGTAATGAGCCAAGATCGTAACGCTTGGGGTGCACTGCTTCATCGGCTTCAGACGCTTTGATCAACGAACGAATCGCAGTAGGTGCAGTGTAAAAAATCGTGGCCTTGTGACGCTGAATCATTTCCCAGAAACGACCCGCGTTCGGGTAGGTCGGCACACCCTCGAACACAATTTGCGTTGCGCCTGCGGCTAATGGGCCATACGCAATATAGGTATGACCAGTCACCCAGCCAATGTCAGCGGTGCACCAGAAAACATCATTGGGCTTGATATCAAACGCCCACTTCATGGTCAGCATTGCCCACAGCAAATAACCGCCGGACGAGTGCTGCACGCCTTTAGGTTTGCCGGTCGAGCCCGAGGTGTACAAAATAAACAGCGGATGCTCAGCGCCCACCCACGCAGGCTCACACTCCGTCGGCTGGCCCTCTATCAATTCATGCAGCCAGCGGTCGCGGCCCGCAATGACGTTGATGTTGCCTTTTGTGCGCTGGTAGATCACTACGTTCTTGATGTGCTCGCAGCCACCCATAGCGATTGCTTCATCGACGATGGATTTCAGTGGAAGTTGTTTACCGCCACGCAGCTGCTCGTCAGCAGTGATCACTGCAACTGCACCCGCATCGATAATGCGCTCTTGCAGCGATTTGGCCGAGAACCCACCGAATACGACGGAGTGGGTGGCACCGATGCGCGCGCAGGCTTGCATGGCAGCGATACCCTCGACTGACATCGGCATATAAATGATCACGCGATCACCCTGCTTGATGCCGAGCGACTTCAAACCATTGGCGAGCTGGCATACCTTGGCGTGCAACTGCCGGTAGGTGTACTGGCTAACGGTGCTGTCGTCCGCCTCAAAAATTATGGCGGTCTTGTCTGCGTTACCGTTACTGAGATTGCGGTCGAGGCAGTTGTGCGAGACGTTCAGCTCGCCATCGTCAAACCATTTGTAGAACGGCGCCTGCGACTCGTCGAGTACGCGGGTGAAAGGCTTCTGCCAGTGCAAATGCTCGTTGGCTAGTCTTCGCCAGAAACCTTCGTAGTCTTGCTCAGCCTCGCGGCACAGCGCGAGGTAGGCCTCCATTCCGGCAATGGCGGCGTTTTTGACCATTGCATCCGAGGGTGGAAAGACCCGATGCTCGTGCATCAGGGACTCGATTTCTGACATGATCTCTCCAGCTTGCGTGTCTATTTTGGTGCGAAGATAAGTCGGCTCACTTACTTCACCCTTACACCCTTGTTTATTTGGGGACTACATACTTGAGCAAGACAGTTGGGCATATCGTCGCGTGTAAAATGCGGCATTGCACGATACCGGCTGAACAAGGCAGTACAGCGCGAGTCGAACCCCCGCAATCACCTCAATCCGCCATGACGCTTGACCCGAGCCCGGCCCGCGACCTGACCATGCCTCTTGTCAATTTCATACGCATGGGTGGCGCGGATCGTTC
>CAZZMV010000308.1:0-1785 GCA_964655425.1 uncultured Bifidobacterium sp. | reverse complement strand
TTGCATGCATCACCAATCGCCTGCAGCCAAGCCTCGGTGCCATCGTGACCGACGGGCGCTGAACCCACCGAGCCGCGACCTGCCGCTTCAAATTCGCGCAAACTAGCGGTATAGAAAGGATGGATCGCTGCAACCGCGCTGCAATCGAGCGCGGCATACAGTTCGCGCCACTCGCGCGTTGGCACGGTTGGCCCTGCGGCCAACCCCAGCATCTCCAGCATGCCGCCGATGATCATCGGATCGGCAGGGAACATCTCCCCCAACAGCGTGACGGTCGGCTTGTCGCTGACACCGGAGCGCGGAGCGGCCACAGGTCCCGCACTGATCTCGCCACGCGCATACTTCAACATCGCGGCGGACAACACGTCTTTTGCCTCGGCATGCGTTGGTACACCAAAGCCAGGTACGTCGATACCAATCACACGCACGCCATTAATTTCTTTCGGCAGAATCTGCAGCGGTACGCCGGATGCCGTCGGTACGCAGAGATTGATGACTACGATCGCGTCATACGAATCCGGATTCGCTTGCTCATGCACAGCATCGCGTATGTCTTCAAACAGCTTCCCGGTGACCAGAGTCTCGGAGTTGAACGGTACATAACCAACGCTGCGACGCGCGCCATAAAAATGCGAGGTAAAGGTCAGGCCATATACGCAGCAGGCCGAGCCCGACAAAATCGTCGCAGTGCGACGCATACGCAAACCCACACGCAAAGAACCAAATGCCGGGCACATGCTCTGCGGCTGGTCGTGCGGGCCTTTCGGGTAATCAGCGGCATAGCGATCCAACACACCGGCTTTACCGGCAGCCCGTGCAGCAGCTTCAAGCTGCTCTTTGCCCGCGTGGCAACCCACACCATCGGACTCCAGTGCGGCGGGGTTGTTGACGATCGGGATCACGCGCTGGTCCATAGTCTCAGACCTCGTCGTAAATGACTTCAAGTGAGGGCTTGATGACTTCTTCTTTACCCATCATGTCGGCGACAGTCGCCGGTTGCAGCACCACATCGCGACCAACTGCATCTGCTGCGAACAAGCTCAGCAGTTCCTCTTGCGATAGCGGTCTCGGTCGCACCGGCGGTGCATCAGCGACGTTTTGTGCCAGCGTTGCAAATAACTCACCCCATGGACCATCGGGACGACCGACGATTTCATAGCTGGCGCTCTTGCGACGAATATCTTCGTGTGCCGGAATCGCCGACAACACAGGAATACCAGCGCGAGTCGCGAAGGCTTGTGCCTCGCCGGTACCATCATCCTTGTTGATCACCATGCCGGCGACGCCGACATTGCCACCGAGCTTGCGGAAGTATTCAACCGCCGAGCAGACATTGTTGGCGACGTAGAGTGATTGCAGATCATTACTGCCAACGACGATCACTTTCTGGCACATATCGCGTGCGATTGGCAAACCAAAGCCGCCGCACACCACATCGCCCAGAAAATCTAGTAAGACGTAGTCGAAGCCCCAGTCATGGAAGCCGAGTTTTTCTAACAATTCAAAACCGTGGATGATGCCGCGTCCACCGCAGCCGCGTCCCACCTCGGGACCACCCAACTCCATCGCATACACACCGTCGCGTTTGAAGCAGACATCGCCAATTTGTACTGGCTCGCCGGCGAGTTTTTTCTTGGATGAGGTTTCAATGATGGTTGGACATGCACGACCACCAAACAGTAGCGAGGTGGTGTCACTCTTCGGGTCACAACCGATCAGCAAAACTTTTTTGCCTTGCTGCGCCATCATGTAAGAGAGGTTGGAGAGCGTGAAGCTCTTGCCGAT
>CAZZMV010000307.1:0-1834 GCA_964655425.1 uncultured Bifidobacterium sp. | reverse complement strand
GTTCACATAAAAACCATCTTGCAGCTCTTGCGCGGCGCGCGCCGCCATTTGTTCACGAGTCCATGCCATGCTGTTCTCCGCCTTACGATGCACGCGTGGTGCGTTGTTCGATACGTTTCTCAGGGTGCGCATTCACCACGATACGATGAACAAAAATACCGGGCGTATGAACTGAATCCGGGTCCAGATCACCCAGCCCCACCATTTCTTCTACTTCGACGATGGTCAGCTTGCCGGCCATCGCTACGTTCGGGTTGAAGTTGCGCGCTGTCTTGCGATACACCAGGTTGCCCACCGGGTCGGCTTTCCACGCCTTCACCAGCGATATATCGGCGACCAAGGCATGCTCCATCACATACTGCTCACCATCGAATACGCGCACCTCTTTGCCCTCGGCGACAATGGTGCCGGCACCCGTGCGTGTGAAAAACGCAGGAATGCCCGAACCACCCGCGCGCAGCTTCTCGGCGAGCGTGCCTTGCGGCGTGAAATCCAGCTCTAACTCGCCCGCCAGATACTGACGCTCGAACTCTTTGTTCTCACCCACGTAGGATGAGATCATTTTTTTGATTTGGCGAGTGGCTAGTAACTGCCCAAGGCCAAAACCATCTACACCGGCGTTATTCGAAATCGCGGTGAGGTGCTTGACGCCGGTATCGCGCAAGGCCGCAATCAATGCCTCGGGGATACCACACAGGCCAAAACCACCGACCGCAATGGTCTGCCCGTCGTGCACAACACCCGCCAGTGCGCTGGCGGCGTCAGGGTAAAGCTTGTTCATGATGCTCCTTGATAAATAATGTCAAGACACTGCCATGCCATCATCAGCGGTAATCACCGCACCGTTCATGAAACGCGATTCATCGGCGGCAAGTAGCAGTAACAAACCGTCGAGATCGGATGGCACACCGACACGCCTGCGCGGCAAGATGTTCACTAACTTTTGCCCACTATCGCTGGCAAAGTAATCGCGATTGATCTCGGTCTCGATATAGCCGGGACAGATCGCGTTGACATTGATACCGTAGCGGCCCCACTCAAGCGCCATTGCTTTGGTCATCTGCACCACGGCGGCTTTGCTCATGCAATACACGCCAATTTGTGACAACACACGTAGCGCTGCAACCGAGGCGATGTTGATGATGCGGAAGTGACGATTGGGCTCCGCCTTGGAACGCAAGATCATGCGCTTAGCCACCTCTTGCGCCACAAAAAATGCGCCTTTGGTGTTGGTCTCCATGATGAAGTCGTAGTCGTCGGGTGAAACATCCACTAGTTTTTGGGTGGTTGAGACGCCTGAGTTATTCACCAGAATATCAATTGGGCCGGCTTCGGTTTCTGCGTGTGCCACCGCCGACTTGATACTCGCGAGATCAGTTACATCCAACCGCACGATGCGCGCGGCACCGCCATCGGCCTCGATCTGCGCGCGCAGCTCTTTCAGCTTTTCGGTGCGCCGCGCCGCCAGCACTACGGTCGCACCGGCCTCGGCAAGAATCTGGGCAAAGCGCTCCCCCAGCCCGCTCGAGGCGCCGGTGACCAGCGCCACTTTGCCCTTGAAATTGACTTCAATGCCCACGCAGACTCCCTTTTTGGACGGTTAAAACGGGTGAAGCCGTTATGATTACATGATTCCGTGAATCGAAGACGCACCCAGGCACTCTGTCGGCCAAGCCTTCGACTCGAAACTCTCGTCACAGCGCAAGCCCACCATGAACAGTCCCAGCCAAAACCCGATTTTCATTGACCAATTCGGCCCGCGTGAGGCGATGGACTATGACGTTGTCATTGTCGGCGCCGGGCCTGCCGGGCTATCGGCGGCAATTCGTCTGAA
>CAZZMV010000306.1:0-1836 GCA_964655425.1 uncultured Bifidobacterium sp. | reverse complement strand
TCGATCGATTTCTGCATTTTTTGCTCGGTATTTTTCTTAACCTCAGCAGGGGTCATGTATTTCTCCTGTAATACGGTCGATGTAGGTTAGACATGTACCAGTGTGCCCTCGTCATCACCGAGTACGACACGCTTTAACGCACCGGATTTGATGATCGAGAACACACGAATCGGCAGTTTCTGGTCGCGACACAAGGCGAATGCAGTGGCATCCATGACTTGCAGACGCTTGGAAATCGCCTCGTCAAAGCTGATGCTGCTGTATCGCGTTGCCGAGGCATCTTTTTTCGGATCAGCGCTGTAAATGCCATCCACCTTGGTGGCCTTCAGCACCACTTCGGCGCCGATCTCGGCGCCGCGCAACGCAGCAGCGGTGTCGGTCGTAAAGAAAGGGTTTCCGGTGCCCGCCGCGAACACAACGATTTTGCCCTCTTCCAGATACTGCAGCGCCTTGGGTCGCACATACGGTTCAACCACCTGCTCGATTGCAATCGCGGACATCACACGCGCCGTAATACCAACCTGACGCATGGCATCAGCCAACGCGAGCGAATTCATCACAGTGGCGAGCATGCCCATGTAGTCGGCAGTCGCGCGGTCCATGCCCTGCGCGCCAGGCGCGACACCACGAAAGATATTGCCACCCCCAATCACGATCGCGACCTCGACGCCGAGTGCTGACACCTCAGATACATCAGCCACCATGCGCTCGATAGTGGCGCGGTTGATACCGTAAGCGTCGTCGCCCATCAGCGCCTCGCCCGATAGCTTCAGCAGGACTCGCTTGTATATGGGTGTGGTCATGCGTACTGGCCCCCTGTTTACCGTGATAATTTCAACGACATTGTAAATGCTGCGATCCTGAAAAAAACGGGCCACGCGGCCCGTTTTTCTTAACGCTAATTTAGGACTTCTTGGCAGCGGCCACCTGCGCCGCCACTTCCGCTGCAAAGTCGTCCTGCCGCTTCTCGATACCTTCGCCAACAATGTACATGGTGAAGCCCTTGACCGAGGTATTGGTCGACTTCAGCATCTGCTCGACCGTCTGCTTGTCATTCTTGACGAAGGCTTGATCAAACAGTGACACCTCTTTCAGGTATTTCTGCACCGAACCCTCGACCATTTTTGCGGCGATATCGGCGGGCTTGCCGGATTCCTGTGCCTTCAACGTCGCGACCGAGCGTTCTTTCTCGATCAAATCCGCCGGTACTTGGCTAGACGACAGGGCCACCGGTTTCATCGCAGCGATGTGCATGGCAACGTCTTTACCGACTTGTTCATCGGCACCATCGTACTCGACCATCACACCAATGCGAGTGCCGTGCAAGTACGAGACCAACTTGGACGATGTCTGAAACCGCTGAAAGCGACGAATCGACATGTTCTCACCGATCTTGCCGATCAAGGCCGAGCGCACTTCTTCAACTGTTTTGCCATCCATCGGCAGTGCAGACAGTGCTGCTACGTCAGCCGGGTTTTTATCTGCCACCAACTGCGCGATATGTTTAGTGAAGCCCAAGAAATCGTCATTCTTGGAAACGAAGTCTGTTTCGCAATTCACTTCAACCAGCGCGCCCACGCCGCCAGCGATATGCGCTGCTACCACACCCTCGGCCGTGATACGCGATGCAGCTTTGGATGCCTTGTTACCTAATTTGACGCGCAAGATTTCTTCCGCCTTGGCCATGTCGCCATCGGCTTCGGTGAGTGCTTTTTTGCACTCCATCATTGGCGCGTCTGTTTTTGCGCGCAGTTCACCCACCATTGCTGCTGTAATTGCTGCCATTCCCTTCTCCTCAACTTGGCCACCGCTAAGCGGCCGATATCAAATTCCTTT
>CAZZMV010000305.1:0-1849 GCA_964655425.1 uncultured Bifidobacterium sp. | reverse complement strand
TGTTGGGGGCGGCTTGCCGTACGTCTTGTACTGTCTGCGCCGCCCCCGCCTAGCCAGCGCACGCTACGCTCATTTTGTGAAAGGCTTCTTGTCCGTCCAATGAAGGGAGTCGCCGACGCCGTCGGGTCGAGCTTGCCCTAAGTACTGGACTATCTGTACCACCGCGGCGGCGCAGCAGAGCGGTTTTTGCAAGCATCCAATCCCGCTATCTTCAATCTCAGATCTGCTGGGTAGTGGCTGCAGGAATGGCTTGCTGGCTATTTCTTGATTTAAATCAGTAGCTTGGCAGGATTTAAAGCGCGCCGATATTTGTCGAAAAGATAATAAAAAGAATATTGGTGCAGCGCAAGAATTATTGCTTGACAGGGTAATTTCGTGCAGGCAAACTTCGAACTGGTGCGATGCACAATAACCGTACCGCCATAACTCAACCGGAGAGCAAAACCATGAATATCGCTATCGATCAGCTGTCGAAAGCTACCAAAACGCAAGCCGAAGCCCAGATTCACACCATGTCCGCGATTGCCGAGAAGGCGATGCACGCGGTTGCTGAACTGGCCGAGCTGAACGCTGCCACCATGAAGGCATCGCTCGAAGATTCCTCCGCGATTGCTCAAGAAATTCTCGCTGCTAAAGATCCGCAATCCGCGATGGTCATCGTGCAGTCGCAGGCACAGCCTGCTGCTGAAAAAGCAGCATCGTACGCACGCCACCTGGCAGCGATCGCCACCAAGGCACAAGCCGAGCTGGGCAAGGTTGCGCAAGAGCGTATCGCAGAAACCACCGCGCATTTCCACGCACTGGTGAATGACATGAGCAAGACCGCACCTGCTGGCACCGAGCCGATGGTCGATTTGTTCAAGTCCAACATGGCCAATGCCAACGCGATGTATGAGCAGTTCGCGAAGGCAGGTCAAACTGCTTACGATCACTTCCAGTCGCAGCTGAACGAAATGGGTAGCCATTTTGGCGTACCTTCCAAGCCTGCCAAGTCGAAGAAGGCTGCTGCAGCTGCTTAATCGTCATACTGCTTCAAAATGAAAAGGCTGCCTCGGCAGCCTTTTTTGTTTCATTCGCGCGCGCCTGTCTAAAACAGCGGAAGCTGCGACTCTTGCAGCAAATGATCGGTGACAAATCGTAGTAGCAGCTGATGATGCGCGCCGCTGTGCCATTGCGGCTTCATGTATTTTTTCCAGTACCAGCTTTGCTCGCTTTCCGGGTGACAGCCTATTAGCCCGACCGGGCCCTGCACGATCGCCATCGGGTCGCCGTTGGCATAGGTGGCAACCTCCTCAAACTCACCGCCGATGAAGGTGGGCCCAT
The DNA here is from genome assembly GCA_964655425.1 of uncultured Bifidobacterium sp. Lineage (GTDB taxonomy): Bacteria > Pseudomonadota > Gammaproteobacteria > Burkholderiales > Burkholderiaceae_D > Pernthalerella. Next base: position 526 of record CAZZMV010000305.1, on the reverse strand, counting down.
CGTAGAAATACATGCGCTCGGCTTCTCCCATCCAGCTGACTTGGGCGGTGGTACCGTAAGACGATTTGATCTCTGCATTGCGTCGCTTGATGTACTGCTTGACGCGGGTGTCCGAAAGGATGTCGAAATAATAGGCATCGGCCCAGTACGCACCCATGCAAATGCCTAAATATTTCCCGCCACGACGCAGGAATTTGCGTACCTCGCGAATGTTTGATTTCATCAAGCCGCTAAAGGTGCTGGCGTCGCCATAACCACCGGGGAACACGACTAATTCAACATCGTCGAAGAATCCCTCTTGCACCGAGTGGCGCGTAAAAATACGCAGGTTGTAGACCGGTGACAAGGCTTGAATAATCCCGTTCACGGACTCGATCGAACAGATCGGATGGTGCAGAAAGATGGCAATATTTTTTTTCACAGCGGCGGACATCCTGCTCCATACATTCCGCTGCCATGTGGGCTTGTTTTGATAGGCAAGCGAAGTCGAGATGTATAGCACACCTCGGCGCAATCGACACCCGCG
>CAZZMV010000304.1:0-1922 GCA_964655425.1 uncultured Bifidobacterium sp. | reverse complement strand
GTCTGAGCATCTTGCATCACGATAGTTTCATCGAAAGACAAATACCAGATATCACACTAACCAACACCCGGCGATGCTCTTCAATCACAGCTTGGCACAGATTCAGCATAACAGAAGCGAAGATCAGCGCAGCCTGAGCAGCGCTTTCATTCGTAATGAATCGTGATTGGTTATGCTAGATCAAGCAAAAATCAAGGCGTGTTGCCGTTGCTAACTAAGAGAGATTTGCGTTAGGAAGCTTTCTGCACGCCACTCAGCCATTTCTTTTTCTTTTACATTGAGCCGCTTCAAACAAAGTGCCGCGGAAGACTTGGCCACTTTGTAACCAGAAAGCTCGCTAATGCGGTACCACTGATAGGCGCGTACGTCGTCTTGTTCTACACCTTGGCCGTGCGCAAATAAAAAGCCCAGGTTGAATGCGGCTTTGGCATGACCTTTTTCTGCGGCTTGTTGATAACACTCGGCAGCACGCTCAAAGTTTTGTGCGGTTCCAAGACCCTGCGCATGCATCTGGCCTTGCTCGAAGAGTGAGTCGACATCACCTTGATCCGCCGCCTTACTAAACCAATTGAAAGCCATGGTGAGATGGCGCGCCGTATCTCGATGGGCAGTCGTGGTTCGTGTACCCAGCCGGCCGACTTCGCCCGCCTTGCACAATTGACCGAGACGGAATTGCGCACGCACATGCCCGTGATGCGCAGCGGCCTCAAACAGTGCAATCGCTTGTATTCGTGTCGCAGCTTTTGGAAACAGCACGTCTGCGAGTTCATATTCAGCGTCTGCATAGCCTTGTGCTGCAGCCATGTTCAGCAGACGCAAACCTTCTTCGGGGTGCGGTTTCACACCGTCGCCAGACAAGTAAGCCAAGCCCAACAACATCTGCGCGCGCGGGTGATTAAAAGCCAGCGCACGACGATACCATTCAGAGGCCATCTCGGGGTCGATATCCAAGCCATGGCCTTTGGCAAAGGCTTCACCTAGAGTGACCAGTGCATCCGCATCTGCGCTGGACATCGCCTGCTTGAAAGCCTTCGCCGTATTTGTAAACATCTCTGCTGAAGCGAATGCATCTTTCACCTGCGCGCGCGTCAGCTCGCTGGCCACCATTTCAAGGTTGCGCGCTGCGCGCGGTTCATCACGACCAACGCCGAGCTTCAACCACATCGCTGCGTTTAAACGGTTGACTGGACGCCCCTCGCCACGCAAGTTCATCAAGCCCAGCTGATAAAAGGCGGCACGCTTCCCTTTCAATGCAGCCAACATGAACAGCCGATGCGCTGCCCGAAAATTGGCTCGTACGCCATCACCCATGCGCAGCGCATGGGCGCGCTCGTACAGCGTGTCGGCATCAGTTTGCGGTAACTCGTCGAGTGTTTTCTCGATTGCTTTCATCAGAGTCATTGGCCAGCAGGATGCAGCAAGTATACGTTGGCGCCCGGACACATATAAAACAAGCAACAGCGTATAGCACCCTGGCCACGCAAAATCTTTTGCTCGGCGCGGGCAAGGTCAGCATGATTTGGCTGGTATCGCTTGATCGCTGACAGATAGTCACCTCAATCTTGCCGGGATAATCGTTTCATTTTTATCGGGGTCTTGCATATGAGCCTACATTTCGACCATGTTTCGATCGACAAGCACGCGAATATTTACTTCGACGGGAGCGTTATCTCTTACAACTTGCGCTTTCCCGATCATGCCCGCAAAACCATAGGCGTGATCCTGCCCGCGACGGTGAAATTTGCGACCGATGGCCCGGAGATCATCGAGATCGTCAGCGGCAAGTGTCGGGCGAGGGTGGGCAACGACGATCTATGGCGCGCGCATGAGGGCGGCCAGCGCTTCCAAGTGCCGGGCCAATCCAGTTTTGAAATTGAAGCGTTCGAGCCAGTGCACTATGTTTGCCATATGAGCAACTAATC
>CAZZMV010000303.1:0-1940 GCA_964655425.1 uncultured Bifidobacterium sp. | reverse complement strand
CGCCTGGAAAAACTCATGCTCGATCATGCAAAGAATCTCGAATTCGAGAAGGCCGCGCAGGTGCGCGACCAGCTACATCTGCTGAAAGAGAATTTATTTGGCGCACCAGGTGCAGATAACGTGGTGTCCCTTACTGGTCAATGAGCCAGCAGCACGCATGGCTGGCGCAGTCGCTTGCCAAAGCGGATGTGTCGTGGCATTCAACTTTGCAGCGCGGGCTGGTGGCGCTGGATGCTGCCGATCCGTCATACCTGCCGGCGCTCGCGAAAGATAGCTACCTGCCGACCAACCACCGATTGTTTGCAGCCTTCAAGCAACCGCTTGAGCAAATACGCTATGTGCTGATTGGTGAAGGCCCGTACCCGCGCGAACAAAGCGCAACTGGCGTCTGTTTCATGGATGGTGCAGTTGATGGGTTGTGGTCGCCAGCGGGACTGTCGAAGCCCGTGAACCGCGCGACCTCGCTTCGCAATTTCATGAAGATGCTGATGGTGGCCGAGGGTTTATTAAAGTCGGATGCAACCAGCGGCGAATCGGTGGCCGAGGTTGCCCGGCAAGCGCTCGCTGATGGCTCTGAATTTATCCAGGCGCTGCCAGAGCTGCAGCACAACCTGCATGCGCAAGGTTTTTTGCTGTTGAATGCCGCGCTGGTGTTTCGGCCGCATGTGCCGCCCGTCAAGGAAGCCAAGGCTTGGCGACCGTTCCTCGAGGTAGTGCTGGACGCCTTGGTCAGCCGGGCAGGGCAGCCCACGCCAACACTGGTTTTATGGGGCAAGATCGCCGCGTTACTGCAGGCGATGCCTGTCAGCGAGCGGTTTCCGCAGGCGTTGGCCGAACACCCCTACAACCTTTCTTTTATAAAAAACAAGGACATGCAGCAACTGTTTGGTCCCATGAGGCTATTGACCAAGGCCTAAAGTTTTCATTAGCGCAATTCTCCCAAAAGTTCCGGGGAAGTCGATTACCTGACTTTTTCAGTCGGCTTTGGTATACTTGAGCAAAGAAATCAGGAATCCAAGAATTTCTGTCATTGCTACCGGAGCGAGCACATGCGTTTGACCACCAAAGGCCGTTTTGCAGTTACCGCCATGATTGACCTTGCGATGCGCCAGCATCAGGGGCCGGTAACCCTTGCGGGCATCAGCCAGCGACAGGAGATTTCGCTGTCTTATCTTGAGCAGCTGTTTGGCAAGCTGCGTCGTCATGAGATTGTCGAATCGGTACGCGGGCCGGGGGGTGGCTATAACCTCGCGCGTCGCGCTGAAGACATCACCGTTGCCGACATCATCATTGCTGTCGATGAACCGATCGACGCGACGCAATGCGGTGGCAAAGGTAATTGCCACGGCGATAGCGAGTCGAATGGCACGCGCTGCATGACGCACGATCTGTGGGCCACCTTGAATGCAAAGATGGTGGACTACCTTGATTCAGTCTCGCTGAAAGATTTGGTCGATCAGCAAAAACAAAAAATCGCAGAACAGCAACCGGTCGTGATGGTGCAGCAACGCAGCCAGCACGCCGCTTGAGTTTCACGGAGTAAAAGTAAAAATGAATGCACCCTTGGCACAGTCTCTGATGGATACCATCAAGGCGCCTCACTTTCCGATTTATCTTGATTATTCGGCCACCACCCCGGTCGACCCGCGTGTTGCGGACAAGATGATTCCGTATTTGCGCGAGCAATTCGGTAATCCGGCGTCGCGCAGCCATATGTATGGTTGGGAAGCCGAGAAGGCGGTTGAAGAAGCGCGCGAGCATGTCGCTGCGCTAATCAATGCAGATCCGCGCGAGATTATCTGGACGTCCGGCGCGACCGAGGGCAATAACCTTGCGATCAAGGGTGCGGCGCATTTTTACCAAACCAAAGGCAAGCACATCATCACGGTCAAGACCGAGCACAAAGCAGTGCTCGATACCGTGCGTGAACTCGAGCGCCA
>CAZZMV010000302.1:0-1941 GCA_964655425.1 uncultured Bifidobacterium sp. | reverse complement strand
GGTACGCTGGAAGAATTATTTGAAGTAATGACCTGGCTGCAGCTAGGCTATCACCGCAAACCGGTGGGTCTGCTGAATACGCAGGGTTTTTATGATGACTTGCTGCGGATGCTGAACAAGCAGCGCGATACTGGCTTCTTGAAACCTGCGCATCACGCACTGTTAATCACCGAAGCAGATACCGCAGCGTTGTTGGACAGAATGATGGCGTTCGACATGCCGGAAGGCGTGAGCGTATTCAGCCGACGGGGCGCAAGTACCCTCGGGCCCTAGTTAGCCGAACGCCTGCTGAAAATCCTCAAGAAGATCTTCGGTCTCTTCAATACCTGAAGACACCCTGATCAATGATTCGGCAATACCCATCGCCGCGCGCCGCTCCGGGCCCATCTCATGAAAAATGGTGTGCGCCACCGGGATAACCAGCGTACGCGTATCACCAAGATTACTAGCCGGGATCGCCAGCTTGAGTCGGTTCATGTAATCAAAGCAGTCAATACCGGGCTTCAATTCGAAACTGAGCATGCCGCCATAGGCACGAAACAGCTTGGTCGCGATTGCATGTTGCGGATGCTGTGACAGACCGGGGTAGTAAACCGCAGCGACACGATCATCAGCCAGCAACATGTTTGCCAAAGCCAAAGCATTAGACGATTCGCGCTCGATACGTAGCGCCATGGTCTCGGCGCCCACCGCAATGTGATGCGCAGCTTCGGGGCCGAGCGCACCACCAAAATCACGCAAGGCTTTGGCACGCAGCTGTGCAATACCCCAATGCTGAACAGGAAAGCGCTTGTAGTTGTTCGCAATATTCGGAAACGGCGCCCAATCAAATAAACCTGTATCGGTCAGGCTACCGCCGAGCACATTCCCATGACCCGCAATTGATTTAGTGAGCGCGTTAATCACCAAACTCGCGCCGACAGCCTTCGGTCGAAACAAATACGGCGAGGTCATGGTGTTGTCTACCACGTACAAGATGCCACGATCACGGCAGAGCGCACCGATGCGCTCCAAATCAGAAACCTGTGTACGCGGGTTGGCAATCGTCTCGACAAATACCATCCGTGTGTTCGGTTGTAGTGCACGCTCAACATGGGCGACATCGGTCGGATCAACAAACGTTACAGGCATACCTTGCAGATCAACGGTCTGCCACAGGCTGTTGGTATTACCGAACAAGAACGATGAAGACACCACATGGTCACCCGCGCGCAGCAAAGCTTGAACCAAGGCACCAATCGCCGCCATACCAGTAGAAAAACATAGCGTGACCAACCCGTCTTCCATTCGGGTGATCTTGTCTTCTAATGCGGATACGGTTGGGTTACCCTGACGACCATAGCGGAAGCCGAGTTTCTTGCCCTGAAATACGTCGGCTAATTCGCGCGCATCTTTGTAGCCGTAAGCAACTGCAGTGTGTATGGGCTTATGCAGCGAGCCGTGCTCAATCGGCTTCTGACGGTCGCTATGCAAAATCGTGGTGGTGAAACCAAACTTGCGAGGCTTATCCATGAATATCGCGCCCCGGTTTACTCTGCACGCGCGAGATTCAGATTGAGTTGCGTGCGAACAGTATCCTCTGCGATGATTTTCGGGTGGGCACGCGCATATTCAACACGATCAAGATAATCAGTTGAAATATCACCGGTCACATAATGGCCATCGAAGCATGATGCTTCGAAACGTTTAAGCGCAGGATTCACATCCGAGATCGACTGCTTCATCGAAGCGATATCCTGATAAACCAAGGCATCCGCCGTGATCTCACGGCACACGTCATCTTCACTGCGGCCATAAGCAATCAACTCATGTCGGGTTGGCATATCGATGCCATAGACATTAGGAAATTTCACTGGCGGTGCCGCAGAAGCAAAAATGACACGACGCGCACCCGAATCACGCGCCATCTGGACAATCTCTCGACTGGTCGTGCCGCGCACG
>CAZZMV010000301.1:0-1945 GCA_964655425.1 uncultured Bifidobacterium sp. | reverse complement strand
GGCGTCGTAGCACTTTTATTCTTGATTGTCAGGACTCGACATGAAGATCGCAGTCGTTGGATCCGGCATCTCCGGATTGTCCGCCGCTTGGCAATTGTCACGCGATGGTCATGAGGTTGCGCTATACGAAGCCGGTGATTATTTTGGCGGACACACGCACACCGTTGATGTCGATATCGATGGTCAGCGCTTTGGTGTTGACACTGGTTTTTTGGTATTCAACCATCGAACCTATCCGAACTTGGTGCAGTTGTTCGAACAACTTGAGGTTCATACCAGCGCGAGCGACATGTCATTCGCAGTGAAGATGCCGATGTCATCGGAGATCGGCGCGCGCACGCTGGAATGGGCTGGGAGTAACTTGGATACTGTATTTGCTCAGCGCCGCAATCTGCTTTCACCACGCTTTTGGCGCATGTTGCGCGATATCGTGCGCTTCAACCGGCAGACCACCGAGCTCGCGCTTACCGCAGGCGCAATGGATGAAATCCCGCTCGGCGATTTTTTAGATGAACATCGCTACAGCACTGAATTTCGTGATTGGTATTTACTGCCAATGGCGGGCTGTATCTGGTCTTGCCCGACCGAGCAGATGCTCGCCTTTCCGCTCGCGACCTTTGTACGTTTCTGCCACAACCATGGTCTGATTCAAGTCAGTAACCGCCCACAATGGCATACCGTCACCGGTGGCGCGCGTCATTACGTAGAAAAAATGCTGGCATCCATTCCACAGCATTTCCTGAATACCGCGGTGACTTCTATACGCCGAATTCCGCTAGGTACCAGCTACCAAGTGCGTATCGAGTCCTCGCGCGGTATGGCTTTGTACGACCATGTAGTGCTGGCTACGCACAGCGATCAATCGCTCAAATTGCTCGACGATATCAGCGATGAAGAGCGTGCAGTGTTAGCCGCAGTAAGTTACCAGCCGAACCAGGCGATCTTGCATACCGATGCGAGCTGTTTGCCGCAATCGCGCAAAGCTTGGTCAGCGTGGAACTACGAAAGTGCCGGCCCGGGCGAACCGAATGTCTGTGTGCATTACTTGCTAAACAAACTGCAACCCCTGCCCTGCAAAACGCCAGTGATTGTCTCGCTCAATCCGATACACGCACCCGACCCAAGCAAAGTGCTGGCAAGCTTCGATTATGCGCACCCGGTGTTCGACGGGCCCGCGATTGAAGCACAGCGCACGCTTCGCTCGCTGCAAGGCAAGCGCAACACCTGGTTTGCCGGCGCCTGGACGGGTTACGGCTTCCATGAAGATGGCCTGAAGTCGGGCTTGTCAGTGGCAGCAGGGATCGCTGCGCTGCCTGAAGCAGCGGTCAAACAAGCCGCATAAGGTCTGCACCATGAACACGGCGCGCGCGATGATCAGCATGGGATCGGTCCGGCATCAGCGGCTGCGTCCCGCGTCGAATGTGTTCAGCTACGGCGTATTCACACTGATGCTGCCGCTACGCACCTTGGGCAATGACGCCTTCGGTAGCAAGCTATGCTCGCGCAACCGATTCAACCTGCTGTCGTTTCATGACCGCGATCATGGCGACGGCAAGACGCCATTACTGCTCTGGATTGATCAATTATTGCGTAGCGAAGGTATTGCCGATGCCGATGGCGAAGTCTGGCTACAGACATTCCCGCGTGTGCTGGGTTATGTGTTCAACCCAGTATCTTTTTGGTTTTGCCATCGGCATGATGGTGCGCTGCGCGCGATCGTATGCGAGGTCAACAACACTTTTGGCGAGCGCCATTGCTATTTGCTGGATACCGGCGGGGTGATGCAATGGGGACAGTCGCACACCGCCAGTAAAGTTTTTCATGTCTCACCGTTTTGTGCCGTGGATGGAAGCTATCGCTTCCGCTTCATGCGCACCATACAGAATATAAAAGGCGCCAATACAGAGCGCATAGTGGCACGCATCGATTATCACGATGCACAAGG
>CAZZMV010000300.1:0-1961 GCA_964655425.1 uncultured Bifidobacterium sp. | reverse complement strand
GCAATCAGCACATCGCAGTGCTGCATCGCCATGTTTGCTTCATAGGTACCGTGCATACCTGGCATACCAACGAACTTGTCGCTGGAGGCACGGTAACCGCCCAAACCCATCAATGTATTGGTGCAAGGGTAGCCGAGCTTATCGACCAACTTGTTCAACTCGGGCGCGGAGTCAGAAAGAATGACGCCACCACCGGTATAAATCATGGGCCGCTCGGCGGTCAGCAGTAGTTGCACTGCTTTGCGAATTTGACCCGCATGCCCTTTATCGACCGGCTTGTACGAGCGTAGCTCGACCGACTTCGGGTACTCGTACGTGGTCTTGGCGATCGTGATGTCTTTCGGGATATCGACTAGCACCGGGCCCGGTCGTCCCGTCGTCGCGATGTAGAAGGCTTTCTTCATCGTCGCGGCAAGGTCTTTGACATCCTTGACCAAAAAATTGTGCTTGACGCAGGGCCGCGTGATACCGACGGTGTCGCATTCCTGGAAAGCATCCAGACCAATCGCGTGCGTCGGTACCTGACCCGTGATGATCACCATCGGAATTGAATCCATGTGCGCAGTAGCGATACCTGTTACCGCGTTGGTGACGCCGGGGCCGGAGGTGACGAGGCACACCCCTACTTTGTTCGAGCAACGTGAATAAGCGTCTGCTGCGTGCACTGCCGCCTGTTCGTGTCTTACGAGGATGTGACGAAACTTGTCCTGCTTGAAGATCTCGTCGTAGATATAGAGAACCGCGCCGCCGGGATAGCCGAACACATGCTCGACGCCCTCTTCGGCAAGACAGCGCACGACGATCTCGGCGCCGGTGATTTCGGAAGACATTACCTGTCCTTTCAAGGTCCATAGGAAATTGATCGGATGCTCTCACCTGACGGCGACGGTAACAGCAGCACACTTGAAGCGTCCCTTGAGCGTGCGTTTACGTCGATCCATCCCGCGCGGCTGGCGCGGTTCAAATCGGCGCTAAGTGCACTTCGTTCAGCTTCTGTTCATGCCACTGCTCGCGACGCCTCACACTTTTGGCGTGGGCTGGAGCAAACAACTTGCGTGGGCGTGACAACGCCCGAAAAACCTTCCTATCACCGCGCGGCGTTATGGGCCGCGCGGAACAGGTAAAAAATATCCCTCGCGGTGGCGAGGGAGCGCATAAGTTAATGCGTTGCAGCAATAAGGTCAAGAAAATTCTTTTAAAAAAGCCAATGAAATCAAGCGTTTTGGATGGCAGTTGCGGAAGCGGTCGACGACCTCAGCCTTACGTTGTCAGGCCGACAACTCTGGCTAGGTAAGGCTTGCGCTTACAATTCGGCGCTTCGCCCCGCCCCCATGCAGCCGACATGACCGACGCTGACCCTGAGTCCACCGCCCCTACCGATGCGTCGCTGAATTTTTTGCCGACTGCACCACTCAAAAACCGTCTTTTTTGCATGGTGTACGAGGCCATGCTGCTGTTCGGCGTGGTGTTTATTGCAGGTTGGCTGTTTTCTACATTGCTTCAGCAACGCCACGCGCTGGCGATGCGTCATGGGCAGCAGATCTGGCAGTTCATCGTACTGGGTGCGTACTTTGGTTGGTTCTGGACCCACGGTGGGCAAACCTTAGCCATGAAAACCTGGCGAGTGCGAGTCGTCATGCGCAATGGACAGGCGCTGCGCTGGCCGCGTGCGCTGCTGCGTTACGCGCTTGCTTGGCTGTGGTTTTTGCCGGGATTAGCGGTGGCATGGTGGATCGAGGCGCGAGATGCAATGCTGTTGCTGCTACCGTTGGCGAATGCTGCACTGTGGTCCATGACCACTCGTCTCGATCCGGACCGGCAGTTCTTGCACGATCGAATCGTCGGCACCCGACTGGTGCTGGCTGCTGCAGCAAAAGATCCACGTGAGGGTCAACCGATTAGCGAGCGGAGCAATCCCTAGACATGGCAGCAAGAATTCAACGCTTGTGCGTTTACTGCGG
>CAZZMV010000299.1:0-2046 GCA_964655425.1 uncultured Bifidobacterium sp. | reverse complement strand
TGCGCAACTTACTGCGAAAAATGGGCAAGCGCTCGTTTAATCCGGGCAAGCGCGCAGCGATGTTCTTTCTGAATGCGACCGACCCTTCCACCATCAACGCCACGCGGCAAGTGATGATTGCGTGGGGCTACAAGCTGCAGCGCTTTGCGCACGACTTCTTAAAAAACTTCGCCATCAAGCAGACCAAGGCGCCGCCTGCTACCGTAGGCAAACCGGCAGTGCGCGAGCAGGTGATTCACTTCATTAATAAAAAAATGCCGGGCAAGCTGCCGAATAAAACCGCGCGCGCTTTGCTCGACATTGAAGATAACCAGTTCGTACCGATTATTCGTAACCCTAAAGCCACCACCGTCGACTCAGAGGCGGTGTTCTACTTTCCGGGTTGTGGGTCAGAGCGATTATTCTCACAAGTGGGCTTGGCCACCCAAGCCATGCTGTGGCAGGTAGGTGTGCAGACTGTGCTGCCGCCGGGATATCTCTGCTGCGGCTACCCGCAGCGCGGCAGCGGTGACTATGACAAGGCTGAGAAGATCATCACCGATAATCGGGTGCTATTCCACCGCATGGCCAATACGCTGAACTACCTCGATATCAAGACCGTGGTGGTATCGTGCGGTACTTGCTACGATCAGTTACAAGGCTACGAGTTTGAAAAAATCTTCCCCGGTTGTCGTATCGTCGATATTCATGAATTTCTGCTTGAAAAAGGCGTCAGGCTCGAAGGTGTCACGGGTACGCGTTACATGTATCACGACCCCTGCCACAGCCCGATGAAGCAGCAGGATCCACTCAAGACAGTGAATAGCTTGATTGCGACGGCAGATGCACAAAAAATCGAGAAGAATGATCGTTGCTGCGGTGAATCCGGCACCCTGGCGGTTACTCGTCCTGATATTTCTACGCAGGTACGCTTTCGCAAAGAGATAGAGATGACCAAGGCCGCCAACAGTTTGCGCGCCGATGGCTTCAAAGGCGAGCTAAAAATACTCACTTCTTGCCCGTCGTGCCTTCAGGGTTTGTCGCGCTATAACGAAGATGCAAATACTGAGGCAGATTACATCGTCGTCGAAATCGCTCGCCATCTGCTCGGTGAAGATTGGTTGCCCGAGTATGTCGCGCGCGCCAACGATGGCGGCATAGAGAGAGTGCTGGTCTGAGCGTGAATCACAGCCCAAGCTCACCGACCGCTAGTTGCGACTTGTGTGAAAGCATGGGCGGCGAGCTATTGCATCAGGCTGAGCAGTTTCGGGTGGTGCTGGTGGATGACGACAATTACCCCGGCTTTTGTCGCGTGATCTGGCAAGCGCATGTAAAAGAGGTGACCGACCTTCCGGAGCTTGACCGCATGCTGCTGATGGATGTGCTGTGGCAGGTTGAGATCGTGATACGCGAGGTGATGCAGCCCGAAAAAATCAATCTCGCCAGCTTTGGCAATATGGTGCCGCATCTGCACTGGCATGTGATCCCACGTTACGCCGATGATGCACACTTCCCGCACCCAGTATGGGGTCAGGTGCAGCGGGCAGCGGAGGCTGCTACGCTGCAGATCAGACGCGATCGGCTGGAACCGTTACGGCGTCGATTAAGCGAGCGATTAGCTGACTATAAATAGAAACTATTTTCAGCCGATAATTCGCGGGCAGGCTAGATCATCAAGATCGCACTACCTAAGTACAATTTCTTTACTCGGGCTAAAGTTGGAGCCCAATAAAATCGAGATACTGAACGCCGACGAATGCAGACGAATGCCGACGAATGCCGGTACAGTAAATTACATCGTGGTTCCTTCAACAGTTTAAACAACCTCGGTTCACTAAAATGAGCAACGCTCCCGTACCCACTGCAATTACTGTTCATAAAGCCTCACGCACATTAGAGCTTGCTTATGGCGAAACTTGCTACCAGCTACCCTTCGAGTTTTTGCGCGTGCTGTCGCCCTCGGCTGAGGTGCGTGGTCATGGCCCCGGGCAGGAAACACTACAGACGGGTAAGCGGATGGTCGAGATTACTGCCATTGAACCCGTAGGGCATTACGCGATACGGCCG
>CAZZMV010000298.1:0-2050 GCA_964655425.1 uncultured Bifidobacterium sp. | reverse complement strand
CTCGCCTGCGACAAACGTACCGGTAGGATTATTGGGGTTGGCAACAAATACCAACTTGGTGTCAGAAGCAATTGAATCGACCATCGCTTCCAAATCGTGACCAAAATTATTCGCGGGTACAACAATGGCGCGTGCGCCAACCGCCTGTGTAGCCAGCGGGTACACGGCAAATGAATACTGCGAGTACACCACCGATTGTCCGGGTTGTGCGAGCGCGCGCGCTGCCAGCTCAAGAATGTCGTTGCTGCCATTGCCGAGCGTGATCCAATCGCTCGGTACTTTGAATTTTTTCGCGATCGCAGCTTTCAAATCAAACCCGTTCGAGTCCGGGTAACGCGCCAGGTCGGCAAATGCCTGTTGCATTGCTTGCTGAGACGACTGCGGAATACCGAGCGGGTTTTCATTCGAAGCAAGCTTGACGATGGCGGCCTCATCGAGACCAAACTCGCGCGCCACCTCGGCAATTGGTTTACCCCCTTGGTAGGGCGCGATCGCGCGAACGTAATCCGGGCCGAAATTACTCATGACAAAGCCTATCCGTTGAATTCAGGCCGCGTGCGGGTAAGAACCCAGCAGCTTGAAAAATGCTGCCTGCGTTTGCAGTTCAGCGAGTGCCTCGGCCACTTTAATGTCCTCGGCGTGGCCCTCGATATCGACAAAGAAAAAATACTCCCAACGACCCGTGCGCGCGGGCCGCGACTCGAAACGGGTCATTGACACACCATGCCGCGCCAACGGAGCGAGTAACTCGTATACCGCACCAGATTTATTCGGCACAGACAGCAGCAAAGAGGTCTGGTCACGCCCTGACGGACCAGGCTGCAAGGCACCAATCACAAAGAAGCGGGTGCGGTTATGCGGATCATCCTGAATATGCGCATGCGCAATCGCAAGACCGTAGCGACGCGCTGCCATGTCGCCCGCGATCGCGGCGACACCGACTTCCTCTGCCGCCAGGCGCGCTGCCTCGCCGTTCGATGCAACTGCACGCCGCTCAAGCTGCGGATAATGCTCGTTGAGCCACGCCTGACACTGCGCTAGCGCCTGCGAGTGTGCGCAAATGGATCGAATGCCGTCCATGGTGCCGGTGCGCGTCATCAGACTGTGCTGCACCGCCAGCGCAACCTCGCCACTGATGCTGAGTGTGGTGCGCATCAACAAATCCAGGGTGCGATTCACCGCACCCTCAGTTGAATTTTCGACTGGCACGACGCCAAACTCTGCCGTGCCAGCCTCGACCGAACGAAAGATCTCGTCAATCGAAACACAGGGCAAGCCCTCAACTGCTTGTCCGAACTGCTGCCACACGGCTTGCTCGCTGTAGGTGCCAGCCGGGCCCAAGTACGCGACGGTGACGCGCTTTTCCAGGGCTCGACAAGCCGACATGACCTCACGAAAAATTGATTTGAGATCAGCTGACGCCAACGGGCCGTGATTGTGCTCGGCCACACGCTCGAGCACTTGCGCCTCACGCTCGGGGCGAAACACTGGCGCGTTGCTTTCAGCTTTCACGTGACCGACCTGCTGCGCAACGCGAGCGCGCTGGTTCAGCAACGTAATCAGCTGCGCATCGATCGCATCAATCTGATCGCGCAGCGGCTTCAGCTTATCGTCACTCATCTCGCCCTAATCGCTTTTATGTTTTTAGTGGGCCCGTCTCGGGAAACATTCCTGAAGGCTCAGCTCGAGGGCGCGTCTTCCGCGCCGTGATCTTCATCTGCATCCGCCTCGACAATACGCTGTAAACCAGACAAGGTTTCGCCGTCCTCGACCGCAATCAGCGTCACACCTTGCGTTGCGCGACCCATCTCGCGAATTTCGGAAACACGCGTACGAATCAGCACGCCACCGGTAGTGATCATCATGATCTCGTCGTTGGTATCCACCAGGGTCGCTGCGACTACTTTGCCATTACGCTCGGACGTCTGGATCGCAATCATGCCCTTGGTGCCTCGGCCATGTCGAGTGTACTCAGTAATCGGGGTACGCTTGCCATAGCCATGCTCGGTCGCAGTCAACACGGACTGCTGCTCGTTTCTGGCGACCAGCA
>CAZZMV010000297.1:0-2066 GCA_964655425.1 uncultured Bifidobacterium sp. | reverse complement strand
GGGCGGCGTCCAAGTCGCCAATACAAAAGTAGCAGCCAGCCCAGGCTGGTGGCGAGCGCTATCAGAAGCGCCATGCCATTGAATTCGGGTTGGAAGCCCGGTGCGGTTCGGAATGCATTTTTTGCGAGTTGTGCGGGCCAGCCGGTTTGCTTCGCCAGCCAGCCCAGCCAGATGAATCCGGCAATCGACGACAGTGTCATCACTGAGAACCAGTCGATCGCATTGATGGCACCGCGCTTGAGCGTTGGTAGTCCGAAGGTGGCGAGTATGGCCAGCGGTGGTAGCAGCGCAAGCAAGCCATGGTCGCGGATGGTTGGCGCAATGAGTGCAATCGCCGACAGCCCAACTACGGCCGATAACGGCAGCAAAATATGTAGCGTCATTTGTGCGCGCCACGCATACGCAGCCCAGGCGGCGATAGGCCAAGCGGGCCACGCATACCAAACGAATGTTTTCAGCACCTCGCGTAGGTTAGCGCCACTGGGTGGGCCAATTTCGCGCCACCCAAACATAAACCAATCGACCGCATCAACGCCTGTGATGAATTGACGAGCACTTAGCCAGGCAACGGGCAGGAAGAGGGAGATTGGCAGCGCAACCAACAGCAGATTGCCGAGTGCAGAACGGTAGCGCAGTAACGCGACCGTCAGCAAGCTAACAAACAGCAGTAGTGGCGCTACCCAACTCGTCGTCAGCAGCAGTAACCCGGTTGCTACACCGAGTCCAGATGCCGCACGCAGCGTCGGTCGGTCAAACAGACATGCCGCGCCATACATCACCGCTGCCACTAGTGACACCTGCAACCCGGCCGCCGCGGTTTCGTGACTGCGTAGAAGTAATCCAAGCGAGGCCACGTAAATCAGCAGTGCACCATCGGCGAGCGTGCGACCGTAATCCAGCGCGGCAGGCTGTCCACCGAATGCAAGCTTGAGCGGCTGCGCTTCAGAACGTCTGCCGAGTACAAACGCAGTGCGCCACACCGCGAGCACACCGACGGCAAAGAAAATCAATATTGAGAAACGTGCCGCCAGCGCATCACCCGCCAGCCAGCCCAAGCTGCGAATCAAAAGTGCGCCGATCCAGTAAGCCAGCGGTGCTGCACTGGGCATGGCAAGACCAACGATATTTGGCGCCAGCCAATCGCTCAAGCCGCCATGCGCCATGGTCCACATGATGCCGAAACCTGCAGCATCATCGACCTTCCATGGGTCCCGCCGAATGATCCCCGGCAGGATATACAGCAAGCACAGCGCGATCAGGCCCCATCGCGGCAGGGCGATGGTGGCGGCAGCGGACAGTCTTACGGGCTTCATCCCTGATCGGTCGATTGGGTGCGAATCATGGGGAAGTATTGTGAATCAATCCAACAAAAATGCCGCGCGAGGCGGCATTTTTTGGCGGTGGTGAAGTCACGCAATTAGTCGCCAGTTGCGCGGGTCTTGGAGCCGACCTTACCGAACTTCTGGCGGAATTTGTCGACTCGGCCGGCCGTGTCCACGATCTTGTGCTTGCCCGTGTAAAACGGGTGCGACTCGGACGACACTTCGATCTTTACCAGCGGGTAATCCTGACCTTCAAATTTGATGGTCTCGCGGGTTTGTATGGTGGAGCGGGTCAGGAATTTGAAGTCGCATGACAGGTCATGGACAACAACTTCACGGTACTCGGGGTGAATGCCTTCTTTCATTGCAGTCTCGCTTTATTTGGGTAGCCAATCGTCACTTCGTCGGTCTGGATTGCTTCTTGACCCGGTTGACAGTCACTTGCCCGGTTGACAGAACCCTGAATTATATAAGTAAACCGACCCTGAAGGGAGATGTCAGGCAATCGAGCGGCCTCTGGGCCCAACATGCGCAGTTAAATGGGTGGCCAGCTCTACAACCGTCATCCCTGCGTAGGCCGGGATCAAGTGTTTTTCTGCTAACGCACTAGGGCGCTCGAATCAGGACCCGCCGCGTCGCATCAGGTCAAAGAATTCAACGTTAGTCTTGGTCGCTTTCATCTTGTCAAGAATGAACTCCATCGCCTCGATCTCGTCCATCCCGTATAGCAGTTTGCGCAGGATC
>CAZZMV010000296.1:0-2122 GCA_964655425.1 uncultured Bifidobacterium sp. | reverse complement strand
CAACCGCCCACACCTCACCGGGGTGAGAGCGAGCGACTTCAAGCGCGATTTCCACGGCAGGACTCTCGCGCACGTCATCGATTTCCGGTTTGAATGCCAGCCCAAGAAAAGCAATCGTGATCTCTTTCGCGGTGCGACCCGGGTGTCGCTGCATATGCTCGCGAATGTGGTTGCGAATTTTTTCAATCACCCATTTTGTCTTGCTCAAATTGACATTTCGAGCCGAGCGTATCAATCGTGATTCATTTTGTGAACCGTGAATAATGAACCAGGGATCCACCGGAATACGGTGCCCGCCAACGCCGGCGCCCGGCTGCAAGATATTCACACGCGGACTTAAATTCGCCAGCAGTATCAGCTCTTTGACGTCGAGCTCGAAACGCTCGCAGATCATCGACAGCTCGTTGGCAAATGCAATACTCACATCTCGATAAGCGCTTTCGGCCAAGTTACAGAGCTCGGCGGTGCGGGTATCTGTGGCGAAGCAGCGGCCTTTGACGAAGCGCTCGTAAAACGCCAACACCCTGCGCGCACATTGCGGCGTGACACCACCAATCACTCGGTCGTTGTGCTCGATCTCGTCAACCAAGCGACCGGGCAACGCGCGTTCGGCGCAATACGCTATCGCAATATCTGCGTTTGGTCCGTCTCGGTAAGGTAGTTGCAGGTCTGGACGCAACTCGGCCAGTCGGTCGCGTATCAGCTCGGTGGTACCGACCGGGCAGCTTGACTCAATCGCCAACATCGCACCGTGCTTGAGTAGCGGGGCAATGCTGTTCACTGCGGCATCCAGATCCCTCAGGTCCGGCAGATGATCAGGCAATACCGGGGTCGGCACGCAAATGATGTAAATACTCGCGACCTCAGGCTTTATCGAGGCGCGCAGCTGGTTGCCAGCGACCACCCGCCGCAGCAAGGACTCCAAGCCCGGCTCCATGAAGGTCAGATTGCCTTCGTTGACGCGATCGACGACCTCTTTTTTAACGTCAACGCCGAGAACGGGTATTTCTTCATTCGCGATCAGCACAGCAGTCGGCAGGCCAATAAAGCCCAAGCCGATCACGCAGGCAACTGGCGGCATCTTAGTTACCATCGAGCGCCATCGAAATAGGGATAGGGAGAATAGCCAGCGGGTACATCGCTAGTCTTGGACATGTTGCAGAAAGGTCTTGATCGGCTCAGCGAGTTTATTGAAATACTCATTTCATCTACGGTCAGACCAGACCAATTTTGGCTGATCAGCCTCAGTTTGCCATAGTTCCCATGCCTGCTATGCATCTTGGTAGTATTCGCGTGGTCTCGACCACCTATCGAGGACGGCCGCGTCTCACTGTTTTTCTGAAATAACCATGCGATCAATTTTTTTCATCATCAGCCTATTTTGTATTTCTGCTTTCTGGACAGATCATGCCATGGCAATCGAAGAGCCTCCGTTTCGTGTGATTCAATCCGAGCCACCGTTTGAGCATCGGCTTTACCCCGGTTTCGTGGTCGCGGAAACCGAATTGGCGGGCGACTTTGATGCAGCGAGTCGCACCGGTTTTCGGCGAGTGGCCGGTTATATCTTTGGAGATAATCAAGCGCAAAGCGGCGGCACCCGCAAAATCGAAATGACTGCACCCGTGACCGTCGAACCTAAAGAACAAGGCTGGCGGCTCCATTTTGTGATGCCGAACGAAGAATCGCTGTCTAGCTTACCCAAGCCGAATAATCCCGACGTCAAGTTGCGGCAGATTCCGGAACATGCAGTCGCTGTGGTTCGATTCAGTGGCTTTACCACGCAAGCCGCGATTCAGGAGCAAACCACCAAGCTGCGTCAGTGGATGGCGTCAAAGCAGTTGGAGGCGAGCGGCCCGGCGCAAGTAGCGCGATACAACGACCCGTTTACGCTACCCTGGCGTCGGCGAAATGAAATCTTGATTCCGCTTGCAAGTAGCCGCTGAAATAATTCATACATCGTCAAAGACTTGCGTCAGATTGGCACCAACGAGGAGTATCGCAGACCGTAAAAGACCTGCGACGTGGACAGCCAAAGTAGCGAGTGGCACAGCGAGACGTATTCAAACAAGCGATCAATCATGCAACCCAAAGTACTGGCTTTCGACGTGTTTGGCACCGTAGT
>CAZZMV010000295.1:0-2123 GCA_964655425.1 uncultured Bifidobacterium sp. | reverse complement strand
GTAAATCGGGGTAATTTCGATGTTGCAGCGCGATGATCTTTCCGAATTCACAAGCTTGATTAGCAAGTCGTAAAGTATTCGGCAAAGAACACTTCTCATTTGTGCCTTGTTTACAAAAAGGCTACCAATGTCGCCTGACGGTCAATCGGGGCAAATAAAAAACGCACCCGGGGGTGCGTTAAAGGTGCTACGGAGAGAGCAGAGGAGATAACGATTTACGTCAGCATGCCGACTTACGTCACTAAATGCTGTGGTTTCCCTGATATGAAGCATTCGATGTTATCGATTAATTGATCAGCCAAGAATTGCATCGCGCCATCGGATGCCCAGGCCACGTGTGGCGTGAGGATGAAGTTCGGCGTCTTGATATCCAATAAGGGATTGCCGTCTTTCGGTGGTTCTTTTGTCAGCACATCAAAACCCGCGCCGGCAATTAATCCGGTTTCCAGAGCAGTTTTTAGCGCCTGCTCGTCAACGAGACCACCACGTGCGGTGTTGATCAGAATCGCGCTGCGCTTCATCTTCTTGAACTGCTCGAGGCCGATGAAATTACGCGACGACGGCGTCAACGGGCAGTGCAGCGAAATAATGTCTGACTCTGCAAACACCACTTCCGGATCAGTAAACTCGACATTCGGTGCCTTTGGTGGCGGGTGGTCAGCAAACAGCACGCGCATGCCTAATGCTTTCGCAATAGCCGCCGTGCCTTGGCCGAGCACACCCTCGCCGAAAATACCAATTGTGCTGCCGTGCAGATCTTGAATCGGGTGATCGAAGAAGCAGAACTGATCTTGTGCCTGCCAACGACCGCGCAGCACATCTTCACGGTACGCCACCAGGTTACGCCGCAACGCAAAGATCAGCGCAAAGCTATGCTCTGGCACGGTGTGCACCGCGTAGTTGCGAATATTTGCAACTGCAACACCGCGCTCCTTGCAGGCATCAACATCGATCACGTCGTAGCCAGTGGCCGCGACCGCGATCATTTTCAGGTTAGGCAGCTGCTCAAGCGCAGCGCGCCGGATCGGCACCTTGTTGGTAATAGCAATAGTGGCGTTGGCCAGTCGGTCGGCGACCGACGGCTCCAACGTCTGCGAATGCTCTTCCCAGTGATGCGCGAAGCCCGGTTTACGGACCTCAGCCTTTAACGACTGCCGATCGAGGAAGACTATTCGTTCCATGCGATTCCTTAAGCTCGTTCGGGGTGCCACGAATCAGCAAGCCTGACGGTGGCTGATGGGTACGCCAGTACTCGCTGGCTGCTGCGACGCCGCTACCCGGTGTGACCGAGATACCGCAGTCCAGCATAGCCATCTCTGCACCGGCAATCGCTGCCATCAGATGTACTTCGTTCATGTCACCGAGGTGGCCGATACGGAACAGCTTGCCAGCCACTTTCGACAGACCCGCGCCCAAGGAAACGTTGTAGCGGCTGTAAGCGCGTGCGATCACTTCAGCACCGTTCTTGCCCTCTGGGACCAGAATCGCCGAGACGGTATCCGAGTACCATTTGGCCTCTTTCGCGCACAGCTTCAAACCCCAGCCTTTGATTACCGCAGCACGCACACCTTCCGCGAGGTAGTGGTGACGCGCGAAGATGTTATCGAGACCTTCTTCCTCGATCATCTTGAGGGATTCAACCAAGCCGTACATGAGCGACAGTGCCGGGGTGTAGGGGAAGTAACCGGTCGCGTTTGACGTCATCATGTCGCCGAGGTCGAAATACGCGCGTTTCATTTGCGCGCTCTCGCGCATGGCAAGTGCTTTTTGGCTGGCGCACAAAATGCCCAAACCAGCAGGCAGCATCAGGCCTTTTTGCGAGCCGGAGACAGCCATATCCACGCCCCAGTCATCGAAGCGGAAATCGATCGAGCCGAGTGAGGACACGCAATCCACAAACAACAGCGCAGGGTGCTTGGCCTCGTCGAGCGCCTCACGGACGCCGGCGATGTCAGAGGTGACACCGGTTGCGGTTTCGTTGTGGCAGGCCAGCACCGCTTTAATCTTGTGGCTGGTATCTGCTTTGAGGATATCGGTGTACTGCTGCAGTGGCACGCCGGTGCCCCATTCGCAATCCACCACTTGAACATCAAGACCCAAGCGGGTGCACATATCAATCCACA
>CAZZMV010000294.1:0-2125 GCA_964655425.1 uncultured Bifidobacterium sp. | reverse complement strand
TTGGGCGCGAGAGATGCAGCACCAGCAGCACGATGAATGAGAACCCGATCAGCACGGCCGCCATCGCGTGTGCGTGCTCGTATTGCATCGCTTCGACATAGTCATAAATCTGTACTGATGCCACGCGCGTTTCGCCGGCGAGATTGCCACCGATCATCAGCACAACGCCAAACTCACCGACGGTGTGGGCAAAGCTCATGACCGACGCCGTTAAAAATCCGGGTAGCGCCATGGGCACTACGACGCTGAAAAATGCATCGAAGGGTGTTGCGCGTAGCGTGGCTGCTACTTCAAGTGGTCGGCGTCCGATGGATTCGAAGGCACTTTGCAGCGGCTGCACCATGAAGGGCAAAGAGTAGAACACCGAAGCGACCACCAAACCCCAGAAAGTGAACGGCAGCAGGCCGAGACCAAGTGACTCAGTAAGCCGACCTGCAAAGCCGTGCGGACCCATCGCCAACAACAGATAAAAGCCAAGTACGGTGGGCGGCAACACCAGGGGCAGTGCCACGATGGCAGCGATAGGTGCTTTCAAGCGGGATTGGGTGCGTGCCAGCCACCAGGCGATTGGTGTACCTAGCAGTAGCAAAATGAACGTGACGACCGCCGATACTTTGGCCGTTAGCCACAAGGCTTGTAGCGCTTCAGGTTCGAGGGTCATAGTGCGCGGGCTGCTTTGCTTACTTGGATGGTGAGATTACTTCCCCCATCTAGGCGAGCCGCTCGTATCGACAAAGGCCAGCAAATCTCGTGCCTCTGTTGCGGTTCGCCCCAAGCCGATAGTAGGGCCTTCTCCAAAGCGAGTGTCGGATCTGTCCGATTCTCTTCTGTGTATCGAGCTGTGGCTGACCATGAGCGAAAGTAACCAAGCAACTGCGGCAGCGTCCACTGCTGCGTCATTGTGAATTCGGGTGTTGCGATTGGCGTGAAGGGGAATTCAAGCTCTCGGTAGCCGGTCTCGACGTGGTGACGCTCAGGTGGCCAAAACGGGCCGACGACATCGTGATAAAAAAACTGCACTACAGAGTTTACATCTTGGTGATCGGCTTGAACGGTGCCATAGGTCCAGGCTGCGATCAACGCTCCGGGTTTGCCTACGCGGCGCACTTCTTCATAAAACAATGGCAGGTCGAACCAGTGTAGTGCCTGTGCCACCGTTATCAAATCCGCACAGTGGTCGGGTAGGCCACTGCGTTCTGCGCTAGCGACGACATACTTGACGCCGGCACATTGCTCTGCGACTTGGATTTGATTTGGGCTGATGTCGCTGGCATGAATACGGTTAAAGCGTTTCGCCAGTTCGATAGATGCTTGCCCGCTGCCGCAGCCACAATCCCAGGCAAGCTCGCGCTCATGAGCCTGCGCTGTTAGCCAGTCGAACATCGCTTCTGGGTAGCGGGGGCGAAAATCCGCATACTCAGAAGCGACTGCGCTAAAGTGATCGTTCCGACTAGGTGCCTGGCCGTCGTCGTCAGAAAAGCCCAACGACCTTCCCGTTGTCATCGATGTCGATCTTCACCGCACTCGGTACCTTCGGCAGGCCGGGCATGGTCATGATGTCACCACAGATCATCACGATGAATTGTGCGCCTGCAGCCAACCGGACTTCACGTACATTGACCACGTGACCACTCGGTGCACCACGCAGTGTAGCGTCGGTGCTGAATGATGATTGCGTCTTTGCGACGCAAATCGGGTAATGACCGTAGCCCGCTTCCTCGAATGCCTTGATCTGTTGCTTGACCTTGGCTGACGCGCTGATATCGGACGCGCCGTAAATCTTGGTCGCGACTTTTTTCATTTTGTCGAGTAGCGAGTCGCTGTCTTCGTAGACCAGCTTGCGTGAAGCGCTACGCTCGGACAAGCGAACCACTTCGTGAGCCAGTGCTTCTGCGCCGGCGCCGCCTTTGGCCCAGTGCTCAGCCAGCACAACGTTGACTCCGAGTGCTTTCATCCGCTCAGTGACTAATGCAATCTCGGCGTCGGTATCTGCAGTAAAGCGGTTGATCGATACCACGCAGGGTAGGCCATACTGGTTGGTGACGTTATCGACATGGCGCTCCAGATTGACCAAGCCTTTTTTCAATGCCTCGAGATCTTCGGAGTTCAATTCTTTGACATCTTT
>CAZZMV010000293.1:0-2126 GCA_964655425.1 uncultured Bifidobacterium sp. | reverse complement strand
AGCATCATCACAACATGATTCGTACCTGTTCGTTCGGCAAGGTATTCGGTATGGCCTGAAAATTCATACCCTGCATCGTTGATCGTACGCTTCTGAACCGGCGCCGTAACAATTGCATCGATCTCGCCAGCCACTGCAGCGTCAATCGCGAGATCCAGCATCTTCAACACGGCATGGCCATTTCGCGCGTCCAGTTGGCCCGGAATCGGCGGCGTGGCGAGCGGCACATCGATCACACAAATACTGTTTTGGTGCGCTGCCAGCTCTGCAGCAGATTGGATAACTCGCAAGTTTCTACTCGGCGCGATCAGGCTTGCCAAGGCCTTGATCTGAGATGCGTCACCGATCAGCAAGCAATCGGCATCGCCCACCTCAATGACTGCCCGAAGTGCAATCTCTGGTCCAATACCCGCCGGCTCGCCGCAAGTAATCGCAATTCGAGGTCGGCTCATGGGTAAATTTTGCTGGAGACTCTAAACTTACCGAACCAGATCTTCCAAGCGATATTCGACATAAGCACGATCACGAAGTTGCCGCAACCAGTCTTCGTAGGCCTCTTCCAGTTTTTGCTCGCGCAATGCCTGCCGTGCAACCAAGCGCTGACGCTCTCGCGACAACTCTTCTGTTTTGCGCTCCAGCACCTCGATCAGGTGGTAACCAAACGGTGATTCAATCGGCTGACTCACCTCACCCGGCTTCAGCGAATTCATCGCCCGCTCAAATTCGGGTACGGTATCACCGGGATAAATCCAACCAAGATCGCCGCCTTTGCTGGCCGAGCCATCATTTGAATAAAGCCTCGCCAAATCTTCGAATTTCGCTGCATCGTTATCCAAGCGCGATTTCAGCTCAACTAATTTTCGGCGCGCCTCACTGGCCGAAACAATTTGATTGACCTTGATCAGAATATGTCGAGCCCTGGTTTGTTGAACCAGACTAGACGCACTCTGCTTCGTTCCACCGATCGACCGACGCCCCACTAACTTCAATACATGAAAGCCGTTAGCGCTGCGCACAAGCGGGGCAATCTGGCCATCCGATAGTTTATCAACTGCCTCGACAAATAACTGCGGCAAGCGCGATGGACTACGCCAACCGAGTTCGCCACCCGTTAGTGCGTCACCCGCATCCGAAAAGCTTGCAGCCACTTTGGCAAACTCCCCGCCCGATTGCAGCTGCTCGATCGCTTGCTCAGCACGCTTTTTACGGTCGGCCACCTGCTGCGCCGAGGCGTTTTCGGGCACGCGCACCAGTATCTGTGCAATATTCAGTTCTTGCTGAGTCTCGACATTGCGCGATGCAGTCGACGACAAAAAATTATCGATTTCCGATTCACTGATTTGCAACTTGTTATCGACTTCTCGCTCACGCACCCGCTGCAGCGTAATTTCCTCACGAATTTCCTCTCGAAAGCGCGCAAAGGATACGCCTTCGCGCTCAAGCTGGTCACGCAGTGTTTGCACGGTCACATTATTTTGCTCGGCGATTCGAGCGACTGCCCGATCAAGCATCACATCATCGACTCTGACGCCAATATCTCGCGCCAATTGCATTTGTGCTCGGTTGACAATTAGACGTTCCAATAGTTGTTTTTGCAAAATATCACGCGGTGGTACTTGCATATTCTGACGACGCATACGCTGCTCGATGATCTGCATACGATCATTCAGCTCTTTCATGGTGATCACATCGGTGTTAACCACCGCAACGATCGCATCAACAAGCACAGGTTGGCGCACTGACTTAGGGCTTTTATCCTGGCCGTATGCTGTTGATAAAAAAACCGACATCAGTGCCGTAATCAAGAGTCGAACCCACGAACTGCTCGGCTTGATGGAAGTAATCGTGGTAAACATAGTTGTGTGTTGAATTAGGTTAGGTTCTGCAGCTTGCTCATCGATAGCACTTGCATGCTTATTGCGCCGGCGTGGTTGGCTGGCTCAGGGATTGGTAGCCAGGGATGTTGAACCGCAGCGCGCGCATTGGGTTCGTTCCAAGCGAAGACAATCCATTAAATTCAAGCTGCAAGAAAGTCGTATTGTTCACCACGCCAGCTGCGGTTGGGACACGCTGACTCACCAAGCGGAAAATCCAGCAATCCGCTTGATGCTCGACACCAACCAAAG
>CAZZMV010000292.1:0-2127 GCA_964655425.1 uncultured Bifidobacterium sp. | reverse complement strand
CAGCTCTTTCGCCTCGCGTGATTTCACCATCAGCAAGCGCGTGTCTTCATCAGTCAACGGCGCAAGGTTGGCTTGCTCAATGATCCAGCAAAACAAGCGGTGGTCAAAATCGTCACCACCCAACGCAGAATCACCGCCGGTTGCCAGCACCTCAAATACGCCTTTCGATAGGCGCAAGATGGAAATATCAAAAGTACCGCCACCTAAATCGTAGACCGCGTATACACCCTCCGAGCCATTATCCAAGCCGTAAGCAATCGCAGCCGCCGTCGGCTCATTCAATAAACGCAGTACATTCAAGCCTGCCAGCTTGGCAGCATCTTTGGTCGCTTGTCGCTGCGCGTCATCGAAATACGCAGGCACGGTAATCACCGCGCCGACTAAGTCATCACCCAGCGCATCCTCAGCACGTTGACGCAAGGTTGCCAGTATTTCCGCTGATACTTCAACCGGGCTTTTAATACCTGCTGCTGTCTTCAACTGCACCATACCCGGCGCATCAATAAAGCTGTAGGGCAGATTCTCGGCGTACGCGATGTCTTTCAGGCCACGACCCATGAACCGCTTGACCGATACGATGGTGTTTTTCGGGTCGGTGGTCTGCGCCGCCTGCGCTTTGTAACCGATGTGTGCATGACCATTAGGCAGATACCGAACGATCGACGGCAATAGCGAATGCCCTTCTTCGTCATCCAGCACTTCCGGGATGCCATGACGCACGCTGGCGACCAGCGAGTTCGTCGTACCAAGATCAATACCCACTGCCAGCCGGTGCTGGTGGGGTGCAGTGGACATGCCGGGTTCGGCGATTTGCAGCAGTGCCATGATCTTGTTCTTTTATGCTTCCAGTGCCTCGAAGGCGCGACCGACCTCGTCGCCGAATTTTTCAATGAACATTAATTGTCGAACACGCTCGCCTGCAGCCACATACTGCGCATCATCGAGCAAAGCCGCAATATCTGCCAGTTGCTGAGCGCGCGCCGAGCGCAATTCGGATTCAACACCTTCAAGAGCAGACAGATCTTTGTTGTCGCGCGCCTCTTCAAGTGCCTCGCGCCAAGCCATTTGCTGCATCAGAAACGCCGGAGGCATTTGGGTGTTTGACTCAATCGCCAAATCAATACCATTCAGCTCGCAAAGGTAACCAGCGCGCTTCAGCGGGCTTTTAAGGGTTTGGTAGGCCTCATTCGCCCGTGTTGCCCATTGCATCGCAACGCGCTTTTCTGCGTCGGTCGCAGCAGCAAATTTATCCGGGTGCACCCGGCCCTGCAGGTCGCGATACGCAGCATCCAACATCGCCGCATCAATCGTGAAGCGGGGTGTCATGCCGAACAGCGCGAAGTGGTTTTCCATATCTCTTTAAAAACAAAAGCCTGTTTTGGGGAACAGGCTATCGGTACTTTTTGACACTTTCAGATGAATGAAAACGTGGTCTTTCCTCTGCTGCATACCGCCCGATATCGGTGCTCAGGTTAGCGTGAATTTTTTCGAATCAGAGGCTGCATGAATCAAATAGCGTCAGCGCAATCGCTGGGTTCAAATACGGAAGCTCTCGCCGCAGCCGCACTCGTCTTTCACATTCGGGTTATAGAACTTGAAGCCTTCATTCAGACCCTCGCGCGCGAAGTCGAGTTCGGTCCCGTCAATGTAAGGCAGGCTCTTAGGGTCAACAAATACCTTGATGCCATGCGACTCGAACACCTGATCATCGTTCGTCGCCTCATCCACGTACTCAAGCTTGTACGCCATACCCGAGCAGCCCGTCGTACGGACGCCAAAGCGCAAGCCGATGCCCTTACCGCGCTTCTCGATGTAGCGCGATACGTGCTTGGCTGCTTTTTCGGTCAGGGTAATTGCCATGGGTATCTTGGCTTAAGCCGCCTTCTGTTCCTCGCCGTGACGCGCCTTGTAATCAGCCACTGCTGCCTTGATCGCATCTTCCGCAAGAATCGAGCAGTGAATCTTCACCGGCGGCAGCGCCAATTCTTCAGCGATCTGGGTATTCTTGATTGCCATCGCCTCATCCAGCGTCTTGCCCTTCACCCACTCGGTCACCAGTGACGAGGATGCAATCGCCGAGCCACAGCCGTAGGTTTTGAACTTGGCGTCTTCGATCACGCCATCAGC
>CAZZMV010000291.1:0-2129 GCA_964655425.1 uncultured Bifidobacterium sp. | reverse complement strand
CAGGTCGAGCATCCGGTGACCGAGTTGATCACGGGTACCGACCTAGTAGAGTGGCAATTACGTGTCGCCGCGGGCGAGCCGCTGCCGCTACAGCAGCAGGATGTGCATATTGATGGTCATGCGATCGAGGCGCGTATCTATGCTGAAAACCCCGAAAAAGGGTTTTTGCCATCGACGGGGACTTTGCTTCATCTGAGGTTGCCAGACGCCGTAAATTTCGCTCAGGGTCATGTGCGGATTGACGCGGCGGTCCGACAAGGCGATGCGATCACGCCGCATTACGATCCCATGATCGCAAAGCTGATTGTTCATGGCGATGATCGCTCGCAGGCGCTGGCGCGTATGCAGCAAGCACTGAATGCCATCGAGATTGTCGGGCCGTCGACCAATGTTGCCTTTCTGTCGCGACTGATTGCAACGCCGGCCTTTACCGACGCCGAGCTCGATACCGGCCTGATCGAGCGTCATCATGCGCTATTGTTTCCGCCGGCTGATGCGGTACCGGTCGAGATGCTTGCCTTATGGCTGGCCAAGTTGATGGCATCGGACACCGCCCGCCATGATCCGTGGGATTCGGTGCAAGGCTGGCGCTTGAACGGTAGCTATCGGCGCACGCTGCGTTTCGAATGCGATGACCAAGGTTTCGAGCTGAACCTCGAGTACAGTCGTGATGGTTGGCGTATGACCACCCAGTCCCAACAAGCGCTGCTGAATCACATCGCGATTGATCAGGCCGATGTGAGCATACATATCGACGGCCGGCACTTGTCTGGTCGGGTCGTGCGGGACGATGATCGATTCCATGTGTTTTGGCAGGGACAGCACCGCGTCATTTCATGGTCCGATCCGATTGCGCATGCGGGCGAGAGTGAATCAGAAGGCGGTCGCTTGACGGCGCCGATGCCGGGCAAGATTGTTCAACTCATGGTCGACGAGGGCACGAGTGTAGAAAAAGGCGCGCCATTATTGATCATGGAAGCAATGAAAATGGAACATACCATCAGCGCTCCCGCCAATGGCAAGGTCGAAGCCTTGCACTACGCCGTCGGCGATCAAGTAGCGGAAGGTGCGCAGCTTTTATCGTTTGCGCCGGAGGCTCGCTAAGATGTCCCTACCCAAGAAGGTCAAGCTGGTTGAAGTGGGTCCTCGCGACGGACTGCAAAACGAAAAGCAAACGATTCCGGTCGAGGTCAAGCTCGCGTTGGTAAATCGTTTGTCTGATGCAGGCTTTGCGAACATCGAAGCGGCATCATTTGTGTCGCCCAAGTGGGTGCCGCAAATGGCGACATCGACCGAGCTGATGGCGAGCATCGATCGCCGCCCGGGTACGGTCTATTCGGCCTTAGTACCGAACATGAAAGGTTTTGAGGCCGCGCTCGCCGCGCGTGCCGATGAGATTGTGATTTTCGGTGCCGCTTCGGAAGCGTTCTCGCAAAAAAATATTAACTGCTCGATTGCTGAGTCGATCGAACGCTTTCGCGAGGTTGCTGCCGCTGCCAAAGCCAATCGCCTGAGACTACGTGGCAGTATCAGCTGCGCGCTCGGCTGTCCGTATCAGGGCGAGGTTAGTCCCGAAGCAGTCGTTGATGTCGTGCGCCGTATGCGCGACCTGGGTTGTGACGAGATTGATATTGCTGACACTATTGGCGTTGGTACACCGGCCAAGGTGCAGCGCGTGTTTGAACGTGTGGCGAATGAATTCCCCTTGAACCAATGTGCGGGCCATTTTCATGATACCTATGGGCAGGCGATAGCGAACATTTACGCCGCACTCTGCACCGGTGTTGCAATATTCCATGCATCCGTAGCCGGCTTGGGAGGATGTCCCTATGCAAAAGGCGCAACAGGCAACGTGGCAACAGAAGACGTGTTGTATCTTCTCGATGGTTTAGGAATAACCACGGGAGTCGATATCAATGCAGTCGTCGATGCAGGACAATTTATTTCAAAACATCTTGGTCGACCATCGGCCAGTCGTGCAGGTAATGCTATTGCCGCGCGTCGTTTATCGGAGCGCACCTTATGAAAGAAAGCTTGAAGCCCGGTATTCGCTTCGAATGGCAGACTACCGTACCGGCACGCTCGGTCGTACCAGCGTTATACGGCGAACATATCGAGTTCGCGCGCGA
>CAZZMV010000290.1:0-2133 GCA_964655425.1 uncultured Bifidobacterium sp. | reverse complement strand
TCGAAACCGAAATGACGGTCCGGCGTGAAATGCCCTTTTTGAAGTCGCAGCGTGATGAACAACAACATCAGCGTGCCCAGGAACACATGGAAACCATGGAAGCCCGTCAGCATGAAGAAGGTCGAGCCATAGATGCCCGACGACAGCTTCAAGTTCAAATCTGAGTAAGCATGGTAGTACTCGTAGCCTTGGCAGAACAAGAAGATCACGCCCAGTGCGACCGTTGACCACATGTAGGCAATCGCTTTACCGCGCTCGCCAGCACGTACGGCATGGTGTGCAATGGTGACGGTGACGCTGGATGTCAGCAGCAACGCTGTGTTGATTGTTGGCAGACCCAGCGGCGACATGATCTCAAAACTGTCGATGGTGCCTGCCGGCGAGGTGGTGGCACCTGCCACGACTGTAGGCCAAGCCGCTTTGAAGTCTGGCCACAGCACGCCCATGGTATCGCCCGAGCCAAGACCGGGAATCGAGTGCACGCGCGCCCACCATAGCGCTCCGAAGAAGGCGCTGAAGAACATCACTTCGGAGAAAATGAACCAGCTCATACTCCAGCGGAAAGAGCGATCCACATTCATCGCGTAGTGACCGCCCTCGCTCTCCGAGATGGCATCAGTAAACCACTGCGCCAGTACGATCAGGAAGATCACGAACCCCAGCAGTACCGAGTACTTGCCCCACGAGGTGTCATTTACCCACTGTACTGCACCAAACATCACAAAGAACAATCCCAGTGACGCCATGGCCGGATGCCGTGAAGGCTCGGGCACAAAGTAATGGCCGTGGGAATCGTGCGCGTTCGCACTCATGTTTCTCTCCTGACTAAGCTAAAACCACCAGATTGATTACCGCAATCAATCCAAGAACAAAAAGTAATGCCAAGAACACACCAACAATAATCACATGCAGCGGTTTGACCGAACTGCCGTCTGCGTGAAACTCACTTTTCTTTCGAATACCAATGAACGACCACGCCACTACTTTGAAGCTGCGCAGAAAATTGCTCACCGATGATCCGCTGTCTCCCTCAGCACTCATGCGCCTGCCGCTGCGCGCACTGCGGTGACAGCCGGCTTCACCGCGGCAGCCACAGGCTTGGTTACGCCACCGCCTACTTCAAAAAACGTATACGACAAGGTCACCGTACTCATGTCTCGCGGTGCCTTGGGCGAAATGTAAAACACCACAGGCCAGCGGCGGCGCTCACCCGGGGCCAAGGTGTGCTCAGTGAAGCAGAAGCACTCGAGCTTGTTGAAGTAGGCCTGCGCCTGACCCGGCGCATAGCTCGGGATCGCCTGCACTTTGACGGTATGCGGTTGCTGGTTCTCGATCTCGAACATCACCGTGGCGAGTTCGCCTGGATGCAACTGCACATTGCGAATCTCGGGACGAAATTTCCATGGACCGCGCGCGTTGGTGTCAAACTCCACCATCACTGTGCGTGAGTAGTCGACCTGCGTGTTCTTCACGGTCGCTCGCGCATTCATCGAACCCGCCGCCTCGCGCTCGCCCAGGGCCAGCACGTTTACGCCAGTCCAGTTGCAAATCGCCTTGTAGATCGGTGCCAGCATGTAACCGAACGCGAACATACCCGCCGCAACAATCAACAGCTTGCCCATCAGACGGTAGTTCAACGCGTAATTGTTCACTACCGCCCCAGCAGAAACATTTTGGCGACGATGCCCAAAAAGAAGGCCAGCGCGACGCTGGCGAGGATCATCGCCAGTCGTAAATTCGCGCGCTTGTTCTCGTTGGACATCAGGTGCTCAGCAGAGTCTTTCGGCTCGCTCAGGCCGGCACTACGCGAGTGGCGTCTGCATTCAGCTTGGGTGGCGTTTCATAGGTGTGGAATGGCGCAGGTGATGGCACCTCCCACTCCAAGCCCTCTGCGCCTTCCCATGGACGCTGCGGTGCTTTCTCGCCCTGACCGCGCATGCAAGGAATCACGATCGTGAGCAGGAAGTAAACCTGTGCCAAACCGAATGCGAACGCGCCAATGGAAGCCAGCGCATTGAAATCGGCCAACTGCATCGGGTAGTCAGCATAACGACGCGGCATACCGGCCAAGCCGAGGAAGTGCATCGGGAAGAAGGTGACGTTGAACGAGATCATGGTCCACCAGAAGTGGAT
>CAZZMV010000289.1:0-2138 GCA_964655425.1 uncultured Bifidobacterium sp. | reverse complement strand
GAAGCCGATGCGGGCTTCCTGTTTCATGCGCCAGATAATGTGATTGCGCAATTTCCTCAATTTCAAGCGGTGAATGAGTTCGACGCATTATTGGAATTAATTCTGAACGCTGCTCGCCACTGATCAAAACACGGCATGATCTCCCAGCGTGGACTGCGCACGACCCGAGATCAATTGGTCATAATAATCAAACAAAGTTTGACTGCCATAGCTCGGCGTAGCAGCAGCATCGTAGCGCCCATTCGCCTCATCCCACACCAGCATGGACTCGGTGGCGTAATAGCGGCCGATTTTGGCGAGTTCGGCTTTGCTGGCGAGGGCTGGAATCAGGTGGCCACCCAGCGCAAGAAGACTAATCACCGAATCCATCATCGCCACCGGCACATGTCGAAAACGCGGTGGTAGACCCAGTTGCTTGAACAAATACTCGCCCTGCTGCAACGGCGTGATGGCGTCGCCTGGTCCGCCAATCGGCAAGATACGAGACTGCTTGTCGGCATCGGTAATACAGTCGGCAATGAAACCAGCGAGGTCGCTATCGCTGATGGGTTTGCAAGCCGTGAGCTCGCCATTGCCGAATAGCAGGAAAGATTTACCCTCACGCAAACGGCGCAGTTGGCCGGACAAGGATTTGAAAAACGCCGTCGGTCGAACAATGCTGTACTTGATGCCTGATGCGATCAGCTCGCTTTCAAACGCCAACTTGGCTTGCTGAAATGCGAGTAGTGGCTTCTGCACACAAATCGCCGACAACAGAATAAAGTGCCCGACACCTGCTTGACTAAGCTGCTTTAGTAATTTGGAGTGAATACCATAGTCGACATGCCATGCGTCAGACGGCGCACCGCTGCGCGATGCCAGGCAAGAAATCACAACGTCGATTCGCTCTTGCTGAAGTATTGATGTGTCTAACCAGTCGGAGAGATCCGTCGAAATAAAACGCAAGTCCGCACCGGGCAACAGTTTGCGAATGTCTGCTTCGCGCATGCCGCCTTGGAAGCCAGCGGCTTGTCTGACTGGGCAAATGACTTGATAACCGCGCGTGACCAACACATGGCAGACAGCTTGTCCGATGGTGCCGGTGGCACCGAGTAGCAGCACTCGCATCAACTTACCAAGACTCGCTGTTGAGCAGCAAGTAGTGCGCAGGCTAGGCGATGCAAGCCTCTTTTCACGCCTCGGCGTTGTACAGCACGCCTTTCAGATCTTCAATGGCGTGTGCCACGCGAACTACGGCTTCCGGTGGAATCTGTCGCACGACATCACCGCTCAGTTTATCCGTGACCGTAATGATGAAGGTATTAATACGGCGATCAACGCCAAAACGAAGATTACGATCATCTGCCTGCATTTGACGATTCAACTGATCCACCACCTGCTCATACTGTTGCACCATTTTTTCGGCGTCGGTGGGCAATTGAGGACGCGGCGAAGGCACATTGACCGGTTGGCGCGACGGGGTCAACCTGTCCTGGGCTTTAGCCGCCTGCAACGCTTGCGGCGTCATGCTGCTGGCAGGTGCGGTGCTGGCAGGTACTGCGTTAGTGGGTGCAGCGTTAATCGGTGCAGCGTTAGTCGGTGCCGCGCGGGCAGGCACTCTGGCCAATGACGCGGCAGCAGAATTAACCGAGGGCTGATCAACAACGATATTCATGGTCCGTGCTCCAAGGTTTGCTGTTGCAGTATCTCATGGTACTGCACTCATAACCCAGTCGGGAAGCGAGGTTCTGAATGAAGTTAATAATCTATTAATTAAAGATTCCCCGCCCTTGCATACCGCCCATTGATCACGCATTCCAAAACGGTAAAACCCGAGCAAGGTGATTGGACTGAGCGCGCATATTTGCGGGTGCACTGAGTGCCCTACGCGACTAATATGCCTGCGTGCTTGGGGCACGACGCGGCCACAACAGATTCTCCTATCAGGAAAAATCCAGAAAATCCGGCGACTCGCTGCTCACCCCCAAAAAAGCGGAGTGCTTCACCAGCAGCACGACAATATCCGCCTTGGTACGAGCATGCGCCAAGTCTTTCATGCTGACCCGACGCTTTAATGCGGCGGGTAATTGGGTCACGTAAGGATCAACCGCCCACACCTCACCGGGGTGAGAGCGAGCGACTTCAAGCGCGATTTCCAC
>CAZZMV010000288.1:0-2143 GCA_964655425.1 uncultured Bifidobacterium sp. | reverse complement strand
CACCCTGCCCCAAGAAGATGGGTACCACACTCACTTTCGTACATCCCTGCTCGACTAATTTACCGACAACCAGAGGCAGCGATGGCTCCATTAACTCGAGAAAAGCTAATTCAACATGGGTATCAGTTAACTGCTCGCGAAGTATTACTTGCAAGCGCTGAAAAGGCTGCGCCCAACTGGCGGATCGTGCACCATGCGCAAACAGAACCAATGCCTTTTGATTCATCAATGCCGCTCCACCCAGCGTAATGCTGCAATGGCTGCCAGAAGGAAGATCAGACTTGGAAGTGCTGCCGTCGCCACCGGTGGCCATGTATTGAGCAAACCAACATGCGAAAAAAGACTATTCATCAAATGAAAACCCATACCAATCATGATACCGACGAATACTTTCAGCGATAAACCGCCACTACGTGCCTGAAGATAAGCGAATGGCAACGCCAGCACCATCATCACTAATGGTGTGATCGGGTAAAGTAGTTTCGTCCAGAGCGCAATATCGTATTGCTCGCTACGCTGCTGATTTTTCTGAAGATGCTGGCTGTACTGTGCCAGATCGAGCGCCGACATTAATTTCGGATCAGCCAACATCACCGATAGAATATCCGGCGTGATCTCGGAGCGTATCTGCAAAGAAGATATTTTTCGCTGGCTGAGCATCATGGGATGTGTTTCATCCTTGCCCAGCAACTTCTCGGAAAACCTCTGCTCATGTACCTCGCTCAATCGCCACTGCTCGTCACCCAGAAAATCAGCACGCTTGGCTGAAATTCTCGATACCAGATGCATCTTGAGATCAAATTCGAACAGGTTAACGTTGCGAATAGAGCCATCCGGCTCGATCTTATCTGCATTCAAAAAACGAGAGCCTGTCACCGCGCCTGAGTTCGGATCACGAATCAAATCTTTCGCCCACAGGCCCGAACGAAATTCGGCAGACAAAACCGCACCTTGAATACGACGCTTGAACTGCTCGCGAAACTCGTTACACCGTGGACTGATGATCTCACCCAGAAAAAATGTCAAGATCACTAGCACCAGCGCGATTCGCATCAATAGGCGGAGCGCATCGAACATCGACAGTGAAGAGGCACGCATGACAGTAAATTCTGAGCGTGCCGCCAATTGTCCCATGACGTAAATTGTACCGATCAGGGTGACAATGGGCATCAGCTCGTAAGCATATGCGGGCATACCGAGTGTAACGTATACCAGGGCATGCTCCAGCTGATAGGGTCCGCGGCCGACCGAGCCCAATTCACTAATCAAGTCGAAGAAAGCAAACAGGGCAAGAAAAGCCAGCATCGCAAAAAAAATAGCGCGATAAATCTGTGATGAAAAATATCTGGCCAGTACCTTCATGCTATGCACCTTGCATACCAACAATACGACTACGAATGCGACCAAGTAGTCGGGCCGGGTGCCAATGGCTATTCGTATTATCTCGCCAGTACAGTAGTAACAGACTGATCATAAGTACAGTCAGGTGCAGCATCAAGAATGACATGCCAAATGACGCACGCCCGCCAGCAACACTGCCTTGCAAAATACCGACCAAATTGCTGTAAGTGATCGCCAGCAGCAAGGCGATCGACAAATTCAAACCTCGACCTCGGCGTGGATTGACAAACCCAAGTGGTATTGCCAACAGTATCTGTAGAAGGCACATGACCGGCATGGATACTCTCCACAATAGCTCGGAAAGATTTGCCGAAGTAGGCTGCTCGATCAATTGCGGCGTCGTGAGTGAGCGCGCCGCTTTATTACTACCAAAATCCCGATCACTCTGGGACAGCACAAGCGAGTAGCGCTCGAACTCGACAACTCGGATTTCGGATGCGCCCGGCGTACCCTCATAGCGCCGGCCGTGAAACAATTGCAGGGTTTTATCGCCCTGATCATTCAGGCTTATCGCACCCGCTTCCGCGGCGACGACTGCATCACGCTGCCCGGCTTCGCGCACGAAAATATTTCTTACCTTGCTTAAATCATTGGCCACACCTTCAACAAAGAACATTTTCTCGCCACTGGCTGATTCCTGGAATTTACCCGGCGAAACGCGCGCCACATCCTCGCGTTGCTGAAAACGCTCTTTATATTCGGCTGAGTTACGGTTAGCCCAAGGCGTTAGCCATATCGATAA
>CAZZMV010000287.1:0-2148 GCA_964655425.1 uncultured Bifidobacterium sp. | reverse complement strand
GAGATGCTACGTATGCATCGCTTTGATTTGATGCGTGGTGCTGCAAGATTGCCAAGATATCGCTGCAAGTTTGCTTGCGGTAGTGTGATTGACATGTACCTTTGATGAGATCGATGATTGATAGCTTTCAACATACCCTGCCCTCCTTTTGTCATCATTGATATGCAAATTGAATGCCAATTCATTACGGTGGGGTTGCTGAGTTTGAAGAGTGAATTCGAATACGATGTGTAGCTATAAATCCACAGCGTGCTGTACCGCAGTGCATTCGTGCCCAGACATTGAACAGCCTGATGCCGCTTGCACCGTTTTGAAAAAAATCCAAGGATTCACGCTCATCGAGATCATGGTCGTGGTCGTTATCATGGGCGTACTCGCAGCGCTGGTGGTACCTCGTCTGATGGGTCGCGCTGATGATGCGCGAATCTTGGCTGCCAAGCAGGACATTGCCACGCTGATGCAATCGCTCAAGCTATACCGGCTGGATAACCAACGCTTCCCCACGACGGAACAGGGGCTGCAGTCATTGGTCACACGTCCCACCGTCGCGCCGCTACCACCCAACTGGAAAACCGGCGGGTATCTCGATCGGCTTAACAAAGACCCTTGGGGTAATCCCTATCAATATCTGATGCCCGGCTTGCATGGGGAGGTCGATATATTTTCTTACGGTGCAGATGGCAAAGCGGGAGGCATAGGCGTCGATGCTGACATTGGCTCCTGGATGGACTAAGCGCCCCGCCTACTCGAACCTCCAGCAGCATGGATTCACGCTGCTGGAGCTACTGGTCGTGCTGGTGATCCTGGGCATTACGCTTGGCGCGGTCGTACTGAACTTGAACCCGGGCCAGCATCAATTGTTGTACAACGAAGCACAGCGCATCGCACAACTGATGCAGCTAGCGCGTGATGAAGCGATTGTTCGCAATCAAGCGATAGCGTTTGAATCAGATGGTATTCGTTACCGCTTTCTGATTCGCGAAGGTAACGATTGGCGACCATTGGTCGGTGATGAACTACTACGCGAGCGCGGTTATCGTGTCGCACCGCTTAGCTTACGTCTTGATCCCATCGCCACCAATAACCAAGGACCGCTACGCATTGTGTTTGGACTTGAGCCCGTGGATAAGCCATTCAGCCTCATCCTGAATACCGACTTAAATCGGGTCGTGGTCCGAGCAGATGGCATCGGCCATTTTGAAGTGAATTGAGTCAAATGTTTGACTCAGGCAAATGGTCGCTATGAGTAACGCGTACATGGCCAAGACCATCATGCAAGATTCATGGCACAGTGGTTTCACCTTGTTGGAAGTGCTAGTCGCTTTGGTGATTGTCGGTACTGCATTGGCGGCCAGCTTGCGAGCAATTGGTAGCCTGACTCAAAACAGCACTGATCTGCGTATCGCCATGATGGCTACCTGGTCGGCAGAAAATCGCCTGACGCAAATCCGTCTTGCGCGTGAGTGGCCGCCCCTAGGTGAGCGTCGCTTTGATTGTCCGCAAGGCGAACTGGCGCTGCAGTGTCGTGAAGCGGTCATCGCTACACCTAACCCTGCATTTCGGCGAGTTCAAGTCAGTGTTATGGACAGTAGCGGACGCCGAGTGTTGGTACTGTCACAGGTGGTGCCGAATGCAATTTAAGCAGCGACAGAAACCTCGCTTGCTCGAGTTTGTCGGCCCCAGGCAATCCGGGTATGCGTTTCGTAGCATGACCCAGCTTAGCCGCCGGCGTCATGGCCGGGGCTTAACTTTGGTCGAGCTGATGGTGGCGATCGCCGTACTGGCTTTTATTTCTGTGCTGGGCTGGCGCGGTTTGGATGCCATCACTCGTTCACGGCAAGCGCTGAATGATGAGCTCTCGCAAACCCGCAGTCTGCAGCTGGCATTCGCTCAAATGAGTATCGATTGCGCTAATGCAGTTGATGCCAGTACGCTGGCTGGATCACTACCGTTGCTGGTTGATGCAACCCGAATGACCCTCGCACGTCGCTGGCAGCCCGAAGCACAGCCCGGCGCGCTGCAACTGGTCACGTGGCGTTGGCGCAATGGCACGCTCGCGCGAGAGGAAACCACGCCGACGCGCGATCTCAATCAACTCAACCGAGATTGGCAAGCAGTACAAACGCCCAGCCCGACCGCAATAAAGCT
>CAZZMV010000286.1:0-2158 GCA_964655425.1 uncultured Bifidobacterium sp. | reverse complement strand
GACAGCGCTGCGACCAAGTCAGCGTCTGCCGCCTGAGCGAGTAACGCATGCGTAAATACTTCATCACTGGTTTGCTGGTGCTTGTGCCGCTGGTCATCACCCTGTGGGTGCTGAACCTGATTGTTGGTACGCTGGATGGTTCACTGGTTCTGCTGCCACCCGAGTGGCGTCCCGAGTCTCTGTTTGGTTTTCACCTGCCGGGTTTCGGCACCCTGGTAACGCTGCTGATCGTGTTTATTACCGGTTTGGTGACGCAAAACATCATCGGTAACCGCGTGCTTAAGCTATGGGAATTGCTGCTGCAACGTATACCGGTGGTGAACTCGATCTACTCCAGCGTCAAGCAAGTCTCGGATACCTTGCTGTCATCGAGTGGCAATGCATTTCGCAAAGCGCTGCTGGTGCAGTACCCGCGCGAGGGTATTTGGACGATCGCCTTTCAAACAGGCTTGCCAGGGGGTGATGTAAAAAATCACCTGAAGGGCGATTACGTCAGCGTCTATGTACCCACCACGCCTAACCCTACCTCCGGTTTTTTCCTGATGCTGCCGCGATCCGATGTGATCGAACTGGAGATGAGCGTCGACGAAGCATTGAAATACATCGTTTCGATGGGTGTGGTTGCGCCACCTGAAAAAAAATTACCGATGGCGCCCGTATCCGAGCGTCATTAACACCCCTGATCTGCCGAGAATTTATTCATGTCTATGCGTACACATTACTGCGGCCTGACTTCCGAGGCGCAGCTAGGCCAAACCGTGAGCTTATGTGGCTGGGTACATCGCCGTCGTGATCATGGTGGTGTAATTTTTATTGATCTGCGCGATCGCGAAGGCTTGGTACAAGTGGTGTGCGACCCGGATCGCGCCGACATGTTTAACGCCGCCGAGGCAGTGCGTAATGAATTCTGCTTGCGCATCACTGGTTTGGTGCGTGCGCGTCCGGCGGGTACTGAGAATGCCGGTCTCACCTCGGGCAAGATCGAGGTCCTGTGCCATGAGTTGGAGGTGTTGAATCCATCGGTCACCCCACCGTTCCAACTGGATGACGACAATTTGTCTGAGACCACGCGGCTTACCCATCGCGTGCTGGATCTGCGTCGTCCGCAAATGCAGCACAACTTGCGTTTGCGTTATCGCGTTTCGATGGAAGTACGCAAGTTCTTGGATGCGAATGGCTTCATCGATATCGAGACACCGATGCTGACCAAATCCACGCCCGAGGGCGCGCGTGATTATCTGGTGCCCTCGCGTGTTAATGCCGGTCATTTCTTTGCGTTGCCACAGTCGCCGCAGTTATTCAAGCAGCTGCTGATGGTGTCCAACTTTGATCGTTACTATCAGATCACCAAGTGCTTCCGCGACGAAGATTTGCGCGCTGATCGTCAGCCTGAATTCACCCAGATCGACTGCGAAACATCCTTCATGACCGAGCAGGAAATTCGCGATCTGTTTGAAGGCATGATTCGTGGCGTATTCAAAAACGTATTGAACGTAGATTTACCGAACCCGTTCCCGGTGATGGATTTTGCTACGGCGATGGCCAAATATGGCTCTGATAAGCCTGACATGCGTGTAAAGATGGAATTCACTGAACTCACTGACATCATGAAGGATGTCGAGTTCAAAGTGTTTTCCGGTGCAGCGAACATGGATGGCGGTCGTGTTGTGGCTCTACGTGTACCCGGTGGCGGCGCGATGCCGCGTTCCGAGATTGATGCATACACACAATTCGTCGCGATTTATGGTGCGAAGGGTCTCGCATACATTAAGGTCAATGAAATTGCGAAAGGTCGTGACGGCCTGCAATCGCCCATCGTCAAAAATATTCATGATGCCGCGCTAACCCAGATCCTTGAGCGCAGCGGCGCACAGGATGGCGATCTGATTTTCTTTGGTGCCGACAAGGCGAAGATCGTGAACGATGCGATCGGCGCATTGCGCGTCAAGATTGGTCATAGCGAATTCGGCCGACAGCATGGCTTGTTCGATGAAAGCTGGCGTCCGTTGTGGGTGGTGGACTTCCCGATGTTCGAATATGACGAAGACGAAAATCGTTGGAATGCGCTTCACCACCCCTTCACCGCACCCAAAGCAGGTCATGAAGATTTCATCGATAGTGCGCCCGGCAAGGCGATTGCGCAGGCGTATGACATGGT
>CAZZMV010000285.1:0-2199 GCA_964655425.1 uncultured Bifidobacterium sp. | reverse complement strand
CGTGTTCCGTGATTTTTACAACTGATTTCCTGCAAATTTCGTCATTGAACACCCATACAACAGTTTCGAGGCGGATATTCATTCGCTTTGGTATCCGCCCAGACAGGTGTTACTCATTGCAGTGTCATGTTCGTTGGAAGGTGAACTAGAAGTTTTTTCAATTCAGCGAGACAGGGCTTAAATAGTTCATGTTTGAAAACAAAGAGAAACAGGCAATGGTCGGCGCCAAGCTTTTGCTGAATTTGAGCATCCGTTTTGGTAACGCGCATCCAAACGTTGCCCAAATTGTCTACCTTAGATTTTTCTGTTAACGTGAACTCTGGAGTTTATCTGACCTGCTCCCCTGAAATAGTACGAAGTTAAAATGGAGTCTGCTTCACACGGAGGCAGGCATGAAGAATCGATTTACCGAAGAACAGATCATTGGGGTACTCAAGGAAGCAGAAGCCGGCGGCAAGATCGCCGATCTTTGCCGCAAGCATGGCATCAGCGATGCGACGTATTACAACTGGAAGGCCAAATACGGCGGTCTTACGGTTTCGGAGGCGCAGCGGCTCAAGGCGCTAGAGAGCGAGAACAGCAAGCTCAAGCGTTTGTTAGCCGAGTCGTTGCTTGATAACGCGGCCCTGAAGGATATTGTTGGCCGAAAGTGGTGAGCCCACAAGCCAAGCGTGAAGCAGTCACGCATTTGATGGTGACGCACCAGTTCGGCGTCACCCGGTCTTGTGGGCTGATCGGCATCTCCCGGTCGTTGTATCGCTATGAATCGAAGCGGCCAGATGATGCGCCACTCAAGGAGCGTCTCACTGAATTAGCGGGCCAGAAACGACGCTACGGTTATCGCCGGCTGCATGTGCTGCTGCGGCGTGAGGGCTGGCTGCTGAACTGGAAACGGACGTACCGGGTTTATCGCGAGGCCGGCTTGGTGGTGCGCCGGCGCAAGCGTAAACGGATTGCAGGGATAGAGCGGCTACAAAAAGTGCTAGCCACCGGCCCGAATCAGAGCTGGTCGATGGATTTCGTTTCGGACGGCTTTGTGGATGGAAGGCGACTACGCTGCCTGAATATCGTGGACGATTTTACGAGGGAATGTTTGGCAATTGAAGTTGATACGTCTTTGCCAGGAAGGCGCGTTGTCAGTGTGCTGGAGCGGCTGGCTGAGTTTCGGGGTTTACCGCAATCGGTGACGCTTGATAATGGGCCGGAATTTATCAGCAAGGCCTTGGATGAATGGGCGTATCGGCAGCAGCTTCAGTTACGGTTCATTGAACCAGGCAAGCCACAGCAGAATTGCTATGTTGAGAGCTTTAACGGCAAGTTTCGGGATGAGTGTTTAAACGAGCACTGGTTCTTGTCGATGCGGCAC
Source organism: uncultured Bifidobacterium sp. (assembly GCA_964655425.1). Lineage (GTDB taxonomy): Bacteria > Pseudomonadota > Gammaproteobacteria > Burkholderiales > Burkholderiaceae_D > Pernthalerella. The sequence continues at coordinate 833 of CAZZMV010000285.1, read as the reverse complement.
GCTCGCGAGGTGATTGCCACTTGGCGACAGGAATACAACGAAGAGCGGCCACACAGCTCGCTGGACGACCAGACGCCGAAGGAATTTGCAGAACGATTTTTAACCGCAGACTCTAGATCGACTTCGGACTAAATTCGGGAGCAGGTCATCCGCTTGAAAGAATTATTTTTGGCTCTCGGTGGTTAATGGCGCCTTTCTATTTAGGTTTGATAGGCAGTTTGGCTGTGCTGATGGTTAAGTTTATTCAGGAATTGATCCACTTTTTTCCACTGGTACTGACCGCAGATGAGTCGCAAGTTATCCTTTGGGTATTGTCGCTGATTGATTTATCGTTAGCAGGAAATCTAGTGCTAATGGTGATATTTTCTGGCTATGAAAACTTTGTCTCGAAAATTGACGTTGCGTCACACAAAGATCGACCGGATTGGATGGGAAAAGTCGACTTCAGTGGCCTCAAGCTTAAACTTATCGCATCAATTGTAGCGATATCAGGTATTCATTTGCTCCAATCATTCATGTCGATAGATCAAATGAATAAAGAGAATCTCATGTGGTTGTTAGTGCTGCATGCGACATTCGTTCTTTCGGGCGTTTTATTAGCTCTGATGGATTACATAACCGAAAAAAGCCATACGTAGCCTTGCTTGACTTTACTGACTCTATTTGTCGAAAAGATGATCAGTAAAAACATAGCGCAGATACAGTACGACGATGAACCTCGCGCTCAATTTTTGCTTGTGTAGTGAGTATCTTAAGATAACAATCAGCTTGTAGTGCCATGGCGGCAGCGTCCGTCGTGGTGTACGAATACATCGACGGAGCGTTGCCAGCCT
>CAZZMV010000284.1:0-2223 GCA_964655425.1 uncultured Bifidobacterium sp. | reverse complement strand
GTGCTGCGCGCCTTCCTCTGTCACCATTGCTCAACTGACGGACGTAAATCCAGCTCAAAAGTCCACGCATCGCGCGGCTGTTTGTGTAACCACCAATAAGCCTCGGCGATGTGATCAGGATTCAGGATTCCGTCTGGACCAGCATCGGCAACACGTTGCGCAAAATGTTCGCGTGCAAAAGCAGTATCGATCAGACCATCGATAATGACATGTGCCACATGCAGTCCTTTGGGTCCCAATTCGCGCGCCATTGATTGCGCCAGCGCGCGTAGCGCCGCTTTGCCGCCAGCGAAAGCAGCAAAACCTGCAGCACCTCGCACGCTGGCCGTTGCACCGGTGAATAATACTGTGCCTCTCCCCCTCGGGATCATGACCCGAGCGGCCTCTCTGCCTGCGAGAAATCCCGCCATCGCACACATCTCCCAGACCTTGAAATATTTCTGGGCTGTAGTTTCAAGAATCGGAAAACGCACATTTCCACCGACGTTAAACACCACAACCTCGATCGGACCAACTTCTGCTTCGATCCGATTGAAGAAGCTAGCGACTTGATCCTCGCGCCGGGCATCCAAAGCAAATGCTATCGCTCGCCCTCCCTGATCGTGGATATGTTGAACGAGAGGCTGCAAGGCTTCTTGGTTACGTCGCGCCACACAGACTGTATAACCCTCTCGAGCGAAACGACGCGCAATTGCAGAACCAGTTGCGTCTCCTGCGCCGATGACGCAGCATACCCCGGGCCTAAATATTTTCTGATTATCCATAGAGAGGCTAAGCTCTGGCCGTGGGACGCGCTGTCACCTCGGCAAACCAACGAGATAGTTCGCTCATCTCCGGTGGAATACGCAAGCCAACTGCTTTACCCAGAACAAAAGCGCACTGCGCCACGATGTCGGCCATCGAATAGTCCTCGCCAGCGATGTGGCGGCGTCCGGCCAGCTCCACATCCAGCCATGCCATTGTTTGCAGGGCGCGACCTCGAGCCCAAGTGGCTACTTCCGGTATTTGCTCAACCCGCCCGCGGTAGAACTCGCTGCTATGCACGAAGGTAAGCGCGATCATTTGCGATAGCGCGTGGTCAATACGCAGCGTCCACATCTCGACATGGGCTGATTCACGGGGCGTACGGCCCATGAGCGGCGGATTGGGATGAAGCGCCTCCAAATATCGGCAGATGGCCAGTGACTCGGCGATCACGCTGCCATCATCAAGCTCAAGCACGGGCAACTTACCCAGAGGATTAAGCCGTATGAATTCCGGTGTCGCGTTCGCACCGCTTGCAGCGTCTACCTCGCGGCGTTCAATTGACACACCCTTTTCTGCCAAAAAGATACGCACGCGGCGCGGATGCATGCCTGCCGTCAGATCGTGAAGAATCATGGACTAGCTCCCTTCTGCGGTTAATGGAATGGCACGAGAAATAATCGTAGCGATTCGTCGGTTGCGGGTTTTAGTTGGAAGCGACCCGAGCGTATTAAGCCGACCCGCCACGAGTAAATCGGCTAACCCGTGTGCCACGGCCCACGCAGCAGCAACGTCGAGCATCATGGCACTGTCTTTTTTGGGCGAACTTTTATCTGCGGTGACAGCCCTGACATGCTCGACCAACTCCTCGAAAGCGGATTCGGCAATTTGCTGTAGGTCAGGATCGTCAAAGTCCGGACGATCAGAGGAAAACATCAACCGGAATATCGCCGGATTTTCCAGGGCAAAAACAACATACCCCACCCCGGACGCCTCTAACTGAGCACGCGGATCGGAAGGCGCGCGCTGTCGGAAATCGCGCTGCCGCTGAATAAATCGCTCAAAACCCGTTGCGGCCAATGCAGTCAGCAAGCCGTTCGCATCGCCGAAGTGATGCGCTGGTGCGGCATGGCTCACCTCGGCACGCTTGGCGACCCCGCGCAGTGAAAAACCTTCAATGCCGCGCTCAATCAACTCTTGTTCGGCCGAATCGAGCAGCACCGAAAACAGATTGCCGTGATGATAAGGACGCTCTTCGACTGGTTCGATCATGGTCTTCATGGCTGTAATGATTACCTCAAATTATGACAACGTCAAGATTAATGTTGACAGTGTCAAATAACCCCATTAATCTTGACACCGAAAAGATAAAACAGCCTGCTGAACTACTGGATTTCAAATGAGGAGGTAAACAATGCGCCAAAATTGCCGTGACTACCTTGATAGTTTTGTCCGTCTTACATCATTTGTGGCTGCAAT
>CAZZMV010000283.1:0-2230 GCA_964655425.1 uncultured Bifidobacterium sp. | reverse complement strand
GTTGCCTGCGCCAACGAAGGCGCCGCGATTATTCATTTTCATCCTTATGATCCGCAGACCGGACGGCAGCGTGACGACGCGGAGATTTACGCACCCATCATTGAACGCATTCGTAGCAAGGTCGATGTAATTTGTTATGGCACATTGCCATTCGCTGGTGATGTGGATGCGCGCCCCAGCCTCAGTGCTGAACAACGATACAGCGCCGTCGAGCAATTGGCACAGGCAGGCTTATTGGAGTGGACCGTGGTCGACCCGGGCTCAACCCATATCACCACACGCAACGATATTCAGCGCGGTAAACAGGGGTTCATTTATGCCAACCCGGAAGATCATGTGCGCCATGGCTTGGCGCTCTGCAAGCAATATCAGCTGACGCCTTCTTATGCGATTTACGAGCCCGGCTTCATGCGTCTCGGTGCAGGTCTGCACAAATCGCTCGCCGGTGTACCCGCGCCCATCTATCGATTGATGTTTTCGGATGACTTCACGTTCGGCTTCCCACCTGAATCGTGGGCAGTCGACGCGTATCAGAAATTACTTGCCATTGAAGCGCCAAATTCACCCTGGATGGTGGCGGGCTTGGGCGTGAAGATTGATTCACTGATCGAGCAGACCGTTGCGCTCGGTGGCCACATACGAGTGGGCTTGGAAGACGCGCCGCTCGGCCACACAGTAGGCAATGTTGATCAGGTACGTTCGGCACGCGCACGCATCGAACGCAGCGGTGGCAGTCTCGCCAGCGCCAGTGAGATAAGAAAAGCTTTAACTGCCGTCGTTCGTTGACGCGATGCCGTGACGGTCTAGGAGACCATGCCGGCAAGTTGATAAAGATTTTGCGAACGCGCACCACTGCGGCAAAACGCCAGTAAGGGGCCGGGCGCTGTCGCGAGCAAATGCGCAAAGTCGCGTGCCTGCTGCTCGGTGATTTGACCACTAATCACGGGCAAGTAGGCGTAATTCAAACCCGCCGCTTTAGCCGCTGCCTCAATCTCGGCATTGGCGGGTTGCTCTGGCCCGCCTTCGCCATCAGGTCGGTTGTTCACCACGGTTTTAAAACCCATGGCCGCGATCTCAACCAGATCATGCGGACCAATCTGTGGCGCGGTAGCGAAGTGTTCAGTGTGACGGGAAACAAGTGCAGCCATGATGATTCACCCTTGATTTAATAATCTCATTTGGAACCCGGGGTTCCTGATTACTGAACAATGACAGGTTTCATATTTTATACGATGGCAAACTGAAAACCTGTTTCGCCAGACAGCTTACAGCTTGAATAGCAACTTGCGGTGTGCCTGGTTATGGGTTCGGTGCTAACGTCTCGCTATCGAGCTGAATAGACGGGTGCATGACTGACTCGGGATCATGCTGTTGGGTCGCTATACTTGTTGGAACGTCACCGTATTTCACGCTGTCTACAGCACCCACGACGATTGGACCATGCCATGCGCAAGTTACTTCCACTGCTTCTGCTACCTGCCTGCATCACCGCCTCAGCCGAGTGGGTCAAGGTCGGTGATACGCGTCAACTGAAATTCGAGAAATACATTGACCCCGATAACGTGAAGCAAAGCGGGCCGATGGCCATCATGCGGCAAGTATGGGAGATCGGTAACTTCCTTGAGCTCGGCAAAGATGGGGTGGCCTCCGTCAAGACCCTGGCCGAGTACAACTGCCAAACCCGACAACTTCGCGCGCTGGAAGAGCATTGGTTCACTGAACCATGGGCTAAAGGCAAGGAGATTACGCCGGCGAGCATGAATAAAACGGCGAGCGAGTGGAGCGCACTCACACCGAATAGTGTTGGCGCGGCGATTATTGATGTGATTTGTCCCAGTGGGGACGATGGTTAAAAGAATGGATGGCGGGTGAGCCAAGACTTGCTCAGCTCATCCCTTCAAACCAACTACGACCGAAGCGAGTTACCTTAAAAACTGTCTCGAGCCAACTGGCCGACAGAATTACTTCTTCGGTTCGAGTGACAAAATCAACGTAGCGATCTGCTTGGCGTCAGCATCCGACACATGGGCCTGTGGCGGCATGATGTCGTCGCCCCAGACGCCAGTACCACCTGCTTTGATTTTAGCGGCCAGTTTTGCGGTAGCAGACGTGTCACCCGCATATTTAGCAGCAACTTCTCTCAAGATCGGACCGTACTTTCGTTTGTCAATCATGTGACAAGCCAAGCACTGATTTTTTAGCAATAAGCCATTGAGTGGTTCAGTGTCCT
>CAZZMV010000282.1:0-2246 GCA_964655425.1 uncultured Bifidobacterium sp. | reverse complement strand
GCATCGACTGTCGGAAGCCTTGCCGGCTGAACTGGAAGGCAAGGACCTGCAGCTGACCGGGATCATCGCCAGTTTGCCGAACCGGTTTGATGATGGGCAGCGCTTTGTGTTTGAAGTCGAGCACGCGCGTGACGCCGACCACGAGGTGAGCGTGCCCCGCCGCGTGGCGCTCGGTTGGTATGGCGGTGAGCGTGCGGTACTGGATCTGGTACCGGGGCAGCGCTGGCGATTGACTGCACGGCTAAAGCTACCACACGGCCAGCTCAACCCGGACGGGTTTGATGCCGAGGCTTGGTGGCTGACTGAGGGCATACGCGCCAACGGTTACGTGCGCTCAGATCCGCCGTTGATGCTCGCCGACTTTGTTTTCAGCGCACGCGATGCGGTGGGTCGCGCACGCCATGCACTGCGCGAGCGCATACAACACGCTTTACCCGATGCACGCTTCGCGAGCGTGATCATCGCGCTGGTGATTGGCGACCAGCGTGGCATCGAAGCGGCCGACTGGGAGGTGTTCAATCGTACCGGTATCGGTCATCTGATATCGATCTCCGGGCTGCATATCACCATGATCGCGGCGCTGTTCTCGGGGCTGGTGCATTTTTTGTGGCGCCATTCATTTTTTACTAACGCGCAGCTGCCATTGCGGCTACCGGCGCGCAAGGCGGCCGCGCTCGCCGGCCTGCTTGCGGCCCTGGTGTACGTTGCATTGGCCGGGTTTGGGATACCGGCGCAACGCACTTTGCTGATGTTGGCGGTGGCAGGGTTGGCAGTGTGTTGCAATGCCATGCTGACGGCTTCGCAGTTGTTGGCGTGTGCGCTGCTGGTGGTACTGCTGTTTGATCCGTGGTCGGTGTTGTGGCCGGGATTTTGGTTGTCATTCGGCGCGATTGCCTGCCTGCTGTTTGCGTCTAGCGGTCGGCTGGCTGAGGGTGGCGGCTGGCGTGCCGGCTTGCGCTCGGCGTCGCACACCCAGTGGACGGTGACTGTGGGTCTGCTGCCGCTGACTTTGCTGCTGTTCGCGCAGGTGTCACTGATCAGCCCGATAGCCAATGCAGTGGCTATCCCGGTGGTGAGCGCCCTGGTCACACCGTTGGCGCTGGCCGGCGTGGTGCTACCCGCGCCGCTGTGCGGCTGGGTGCTGCAGCTGGCGCACGGCGCGCTCTCGCTGTTGGCGGCGGGTTTGGCTTGGCTGGCGGCGCTGCCGATAGCGGTGTGGCAGGCGCCCAAGCCCGGCCTGATTGAATCCTTGCTGGCGATACTCGGCACGCTCTGGCTGCTCGCGCCGCGTGGATGGCACCACCGATGGCTCGGGCTGCTGGGTTGGCTGCCGCTGATACTTGCGCAGCCAAGCGCGCCTGCTGCGGGATTTTGGTTGACTGCATTTGATATCGGGCAGGGCAATGCATTGCTGATTGAAACGCCGAGCTTCCGGCTGCTGTATGACACCGGGCCGGCGTACTCCGCCGCTGCGGATGGCGGCAGCCGAGTGATCCTGCCTTACTTGAAGGCACGCGGGATTGATCGGCTTGATGCGATGGTGATCTCTCATAGCGATAACGATCACGCCGGCGGTGCGCGCAGCCTGATGCATGCGATCGATGTTGGCTGGGTGGCATCATCGCTCCCGGTGGGTCACGCGTTGCGTACTACGCGGCATGTTGACTGTGTAGCCGGGCAGCGCTGGCTACGCGATGGCGTTGAATTCGAGTTTTTGCATCCGACGATCAGCGACGGCGAGGCCAGCAAACCCAACGCACGTAGCTGCACGCTGAAGATCAGTACTGGCAAACATGCTGCGCTACTCACTGGCGATATCGAGGCACCGCAGGAACGTGCATTGCTGGCGCGCGCTCGCGAGCAGCTTCGCGCCGACGTGCTGCTGGCGCCGCACCATGGCAGTGGTACGTCATCTACGCCTGAGTTTCTTGACGCGGTGGCGCCCTCGATGGCCTTGTTTCAGGTGGGTTACCGCAACCGTTACCGCCATCCAAAAGCCTCAGTAGTCGAGCGCTATCAACAACGAGGCATCACGGTGCTGCGCAGTGACCGCAGCGGTGCAGTTGTGCTGCAGATTGGCGCTGATGGCATCCGCATGACGCAAGCGTGTGAAACGCCGCGTTATTGGTCAAGTCAGCGCTGTGTCGCTGAGTGACCGTCGCACGTTGCCAAGCGCTAGCGGCGGCATTGGCAAAATGCTTTGCGGTATAATTCGAATTTCCCGCAAGTGCCATTCGGCACATCGT
>CAZZMV010000281.1:0-2253 GCA_964655425.1 uncultured Bifidobacterium sp. | reverse complement strand
GGTTAGCTCAGTTCACTGAAGCTTGTAACCATACCGATCAATAATCTTCTTCGCTTTATCTGACTTCAGGTACTCCACCAACGCCAATGCGGCTTTGGATTCTTTGCCCGGATTCAGCAACACGATATCTTGCTTCAGTTGTTCATGCATATCCTCCGGCACGATCCACGCTGAGCCAGATTTTATTTTGCCGCTATCCCACACCTGAGATAGCGCGACAAAACCAAGCTGTGCGTTTCCGGTGGTGACGAATTGATGCGTTTGAGTGATGCTCTCGCCTTGAACGACGCGTGGTTCAATAGCGGTCAGCACGCCGAGCTTTTGCATGGTCTGTACCGCCGCACGGCCGTACGGGGCGACTTTAGCGTTGGCAATCGAGAGGAATTTGAATTTATCAGTCTTTAGTACACCGCCGCCTTGATCAACCAATTTCTCATCGGGCGACCACAGTACCAAGCGGCCAATGGCGTAGGTGAATTGCGTACCTGCGACTGCCTTGCCTTCTTTCACTAGCTTAGTAGGCGTTTCGTCATCCGCAGATAAAAAAACTTCAAACGGCGCGCCGTTAGTGATTTGCGCATAAAACTTCCCGGTTGCGCCTTGCGTGAGATTGATCTTGTGGCCGGTGTCTTTCTCGAATTCGGCAGCGATATCTTTCATGGGCTGGGCAAAGTTTCCAGCCACAGCCACTTTGACCTCGGCTGCCTGTATCGATGCAGAGATCAATATGGCGCTGAAGAAGGTCATCAACGCGTTGATGTGGGGTGATTTATACATATCGATTTTCATCGAGGATAGTCCTATTGAAATTCACTAAAAAATTAAGCTTTCGTTTACGAGTACACGAATCAGAATTTGTACTGCGCACCTACCGATACCCCGGTTTGGTTAGATTTGCTCTCTGAGCAACCTGCGGTGCTGGAAGCGCAGGGAATGCCAGTGTCTGGCCCCCACTTATCGTAGATGGTGAACGCGCCGGTCGCGCCCGTCTGCCGTTTGGCTGTGGCATAGTCAACGAAGAAATCCCATTCCTTGAACGGCGAGTAGGTCAGCCCAGTCGCAAACATCTGCACGTCATTATTCAGATTCCGGTTGTCGCCTGATGAGATTTGATTGTTTCGATCGTCGACCGAGTAATAGCCAAAATTCCAACTCAGTTGCGGAGTAAATCGGTATACGGCGCCCGTAAACCAGGTGTTTGCATTCACCTTGCCACCGGTAACGTTGCGGTTAAAAAATGCATTGGGGTCATCCGGGTTACGCGTCATGATGTAGCCCGCATTGACGGTGATCTGATCCAGCGTGTACTTGGCAGCGAAAAAATCTACCCGATTGTTTACATTCTGTTGGCTGGTGGGCGTGCTGCTTGAACTCGTGCCGCCCAGGCGGACCTCGGCGTGGTTGTAGCCGGCTTCAAAATTGCCGTTCTTGTAGCGGCCGCCAATATAGAAATCGGTACCTTTTTCTTCGTTTCCAGCGACGCCACCGAACGAGACGCCGGTGTCTAGGTTGAACCCATTCCAAGCGGGTGAAATGTAGCGGAATAATTTGTCTGCACGGTTGATGCCATTGGCGCCGTGCGACCCCACGTAGCGACCGATGGGCTTGAGGCCACCGAAGTTCCAATTTTGGCGAGCGTCGAATGCGCTCGATAAATCATTCTGCAGATTCGGGCCACGGCCAAGAATGAAGGTGCCGTACTCTTTCGAGATCCAGCGCACATTAGCCTCTCGATCAAATAAAGTCGCACCTGGGCTGTTGCTATTTGCCGTGCCATACCCCGCCGAGTCTCTACCAATCGCACCAGTGCGTGCCGAGAAGTTTGATTCCAGCGTCACCATCACGGTGTTGTCCGAGTTCAGTTCACGCGAGACCTTCAGGCCTACTCGGTTATTACCTTTGGGCTGATCGCTCATGCCCGACGCGTCGAGGTTGGCCGAAGTCATATTCGACGCCTGGTAATAGCCAGCGGATACTTGTCCGTAGATTTGCGTTTTGAATTTGCGCTCGTCCTCGGCGCGCTTGTCGATTTCGCGGTTGGCGCGGCGAATATCTTGCGCTTCGTTGAAGGCGCGTATTTCCTCTTTCTCTCGCGCGGCTTTTAGTTTTTGGTCGAACTCCGCTTGTGTGATGACACCTTTCTCAAGCAGGATCTCAAGCAAGACTTTGACATCGTCACCAGCATATACCAAGCTACTTAACGCTAATAGGCTGGGTGTGGCGAGGTATATTGCTATTTTTCGGGGAACTTCT
>CAZZMV010000280.1:0-2269 GCA_964655425.1 uncultured Bifidobacterium sp. | reverse complement strand
TGAAGGATTACCCGGAGCTTGCAGCGGTCGCAGCGGACAAGAAGTAAGCGGTATTTGAATCATGGATCCCGGCCTGCGCCGGGATGAATCCCTGAGGAAATGAGGCATGGGGCAGCCAATCACAGAGGCATCCCAGCGCAAGCTGGGCACCCCAATTGCCGGACTTCAGGCCAACACGCCCGGTCATATTGCGTCGGTAAGCATCGCGAGCACCACCAACCCAATATCAGGCATCGCGCTATTACTGCTTGCCCGAGTCAGACCTGCCTTCTGGCCATGGAGCTGGGGCAGGTTGGCGTTCTCGCGTTGGTTTCCCGATCAAGCCCCTGGCTTGAAATTCATAAAAACACTGGGTAGTGGCCGCGGTGGTGGCTTTGGCCTTGCACCCAGCGCTTCTTATCAAGGCGTGTTCTGTTTGTTCGATGAGCTCGAACAAGCGCAAGTGTTTGAAGCAGACTCAGCGCTGTTTAATCACTACCGCCAGCGTAGCGATGAATGCGTCAGCATGATTCTGCAACCCGCCAGTGCACGCGGCTCATGGGATGGCGTCTCACTACAAACAGGCCCTGCGATTCCTTCAGACGCACCCCTTGCAGCGCTGACCCGTGCATCGATACGTCCCAGGGCTGCTGCAGCGTTTTGGCGATACGCGCCGGCGGCGCAAGCCGGACTGGCAGATGCAGCGGGTTGTCAGTTGGCGATTGGTTTGGGCGAGGCGCCGCTGCTGCGACAAGCGACCTTCAGCTTGTGGCAGAACGCAGCGGCCATGGATGCCTACGCACGTACAGGCGCGCACGAGCAAGCAATACGCGCTGCATGGCGCCACTCATTTTTTTCTGAATCGATGTTTGTGCGCTTTGCGCCGCTGTCCATGCGCGGTACATGGAATGGGCAATGGTATGGATGATCTGCTTGATCAAAATAGCGAACAGGTGATCGACGCATTCGGTGCTGTCAAAGGCCAGCACTGCTATGTCTAGCCCGGTCAGCGGACACCGTGTGGTAGTGATCGGCGCGGGGGTTGCCGGCTTGGTCTCGGCATTGCAGCTGGCACGACGCGGTTTGCAGGTCACCCTGCTGGAAGCAGCCGATCAACCTGGCGGCAAGATGCGACAGCTCTCAGTTGATGGTGGTGCGATTGATAGCGGCCCCACGGTATTCACCATGCGCTGGGTATTTGAGCAAGTGTATGGTTCAGTAGGTGCTTCACTCGACGATGAGTTGCAGTTGACTGCTTTACCTGTGTTGGCTCGTCATGCGTGGGATGCCGACCAGCGTATGGATTTATTTGCCGATCCAGCGCAATCACGTGATGCCATCGCGAGACTCGCAGGCCCCGGAGAGGGTATGCGTTTCATGCGTTTCTGTCAGCAGGCGCGCCAGGTCTATGACACGCTGGAAGGGCCGTTCATACGCTCGCAATCACCCACGCTACGCAGCATGATGGGCGACTTGGGACTACGTGGGTTAGCGGTGCTGGCATCGCTCGGACCGATGAGTAATCTATGGGACGCACTGCGCGAGCATTTTCATGATGAGCGCTTGCGACAACTTTTTGCACGCTACGCCACCTACTGCGGCTCGTCGCCTTGGCGCGCACCGGCCACCTTGATGCTGGTGACGCAAGTGGAGTTGGATGGTGTGTGGTCAGTGCAGGGCGGTATGCATGCACTGGCACAGTCACTGGCACGTTTGGGTGAGCGGCTCGGCGTCAATGCACGCTATGGCTGCCGTGTGGCAGAGATTGGTATGCAAGGCGGCCGTGTGAGTCATGTAGTTCTGGAGAATGGTGAACAACTTGCCACCGACAGCGTCGTTTTTAATGGCGATATTTCGGCGCTGGGACAAGGCTTATTGGGTGAGGTCGGTAAGCGTGCCGCGTCACCGACGTCGGCCTCGAAGCGTTCTTTATCTGCGCTGACCTGGAGTGTTCATGCTGAGACGGATGGCTTTGCACTGGACCGCCATAACGTGTTTTTTCAGCCGGATTATAAAAACGAGTTCAGCGATATTTTTGATCGCGGCAAATTACCTGCGACACCGACAGTGTACGTGTGCGCGCAGGATCGTGGCATAAATCATCAGCCAGTCGAGCGCGACCGCTTGTTAGTGCTGGTTAATGCGCCGGCGATAGCGCGCCGCACCCTTACTGAGTCGGAGATCGATGCATGCGAAACCCATTCCTTTTCTTTGTTGGCCCGCTACGGTCTCAATATTCATCGCACGGCGCAGAACACGGTGCGCACCACACCAGCGGATTTCGAGCGGA
>CAZZMV010000279.1:0-2287 GCA_964655425.1 uncultured Bifidobacterium sp. | reverse complement strand
TGGGTAGCGGATGGTTTGAGCGGTACGCCGCTGCACCATCGCCTGTTGGCGCAGGTGGGCGGGGTGCCGGATTGGGTGGATCATCTGACTTCGGAGTTGTTCCCCGTCGGGACTCATAGTCGGCTGATTGCCTGGCCTTTTTTGCCAGACTATGCGCACTGGCTACAGGTAGGGTGGATGACAGGGGAGCGTGGCTAATGTTCTGCTTAAAAGTGCCGATATCCGAATATCGCTAGAATCGCGGCCATCGAGCGTCATGGATGGAGAAATGACTTCATGAGACATCTTGCTTTGCCCCTCGTTATTGCCGCTTCATTGATTGCGCCGTCCTTTGCGAAGGACCCCGCGCCTGCGGGCCCGGTGCGTCCACCGTCACCCGGTGCCAAGCATTCACCGCGTACGCCGCTTTGGAGCTATGACGGTGACACAGGGCCCACCAAGTGGGCTGAAGTGGACTCGAAGTTTCGTTTATGTCAGACCGGTAAACGTCAGTCACCGATTGATATCGAGACCCAGTTCGCTGAGCGCGGTGGCCTGAAACCAATCATGTTCAATTACGCACCGGGCCCGCTCACGCTGGTGAATGGCAACAATACGATTCAGGTGAACTTCGCTAACAGTGGTGGCGCGCGTCTCGATGGTCTCGAGTACAAGTTGGTGCAGATGGTGTTTCATGCGCCGAGCGAAGAGAAGATCGACGGCATCGCCACGCCGATGTCCGCGCAACTGATTCATCGTGCGGGTGACACGCGCACCGCAGTGGTGGCGATTCGCTTCAAGCTCGGCAAGGAGAACAAAGCGCTTAAACCTGTCTTCGAGCGTTTGCCAAAGACCGATGCATTCAATGAGCGCGTGGAGAGCTTCAACCCGGCGGACATCTTGCCGCCTAACCCGGCTTACTTCACTTACATGGGTTCGCTGACGACGCCGCCATGTACCGAAGATGTGAAATGGTTTGTGATGCGACAGACGGTGGATATTTCTTTCCGTCAGTTAGCTGCATTCAAAGAGCTATACAGATCAAACGCGCGGCCTACACAGCCGGTAAATGGACGGCGGGTACAGGAATATGTTGAGGAGCAGTAGTTACAGCTTCTCCAACGACTGATGTAGCCGTAGCAGTTTTTCTTTGAGCGCCGGATCAGCATCCACCATCGGCGCCATGGCCGGCGAGACACGCCGCGCTGAATCTGAGGCATCGGGTTTAGCTTCTGCGTTTGCCTTGTGTGTGCCGGGCACCAGCCACGCTGCGGTCAGTAGCAGGGTCACGCACAGCCAGAGTATCCACACCGTACTCGCTGACACGCTGCCAAGTTGCATCAGCTCGGGCAGCTCGCGCAACCAGCCGGCCCAATCCAGCCGCAACCACCACAGCACGTTCTCTTGCACCTTGCAGGTCCACAAGAACGCCAGCGTGAACAAGGCCCAGTTGAGGCCGAGCAGGGCGGCAGGCAGACGAATGCGCAGTTTCATCGGGCTCAGGATTTCAGCGCGACGGTCAGTTTCTGGCTGAGTTCTTCTGCGATTTGCATACGCAGTTTGGAGGTTTCGTGGATCTCTTGCTCGCTACGATACGCATTGCCGACCAGCTCGGCCGCCAAACTACGCACACCCTCGATTTCAGTCTCCAGGGTGGCAATACGCTCTTGCAGTGTTTTTCTTTCTTGCAGCTTGCCGCTAATCAGGCGAATGGCCGCATTGACCTGAGTCCAGGCTTGCAGACGTGGGTCACTGATTTTGAGGCTCTCGAAAACCTCTTGCATTGATTCGCCGATATCTACCAGCGCATCGGTGGGTAATGATTCCAAAGCCGAAGGGTCGGCCATGTCGGCGGGGGTTTCGCGCAGTTCGCGCACATGCTCATTGAGGGAGATAACCTGTCCGGTAGCCTCGCTCCAACCGGCTTGAGGCTCAAAACGCATCATGGTGGGTTTTTCCGAACGCTTCGCCATGTGTGAGGTCCCTTATTAGAAAACCGTTAATGAAAAAAAGTTTGGTATTTCAGACAAGCTCACCTATACTGGGTGTTATATTATGGCAATTCTTCCCCTTTGGCAACTTTTTTGCGGGCAGAAATCAAAAAAATCAACGCCTTGCGACAGAATCGAAGGAAAACTATGAGCAAAGCACTCAAGATCCTGATTACCAGCCAAAAAGGGGGGGTAGGAAAAAGTACGGTATCGGCCAATTTGGCTGCGTATTTTTCTTATATATCTGGTAAGAAAACAGCCTTAATCGACTTTGATCATCAAGCGACTGCCGGAAAATGGGTCAAAAAAGCCTACCC
>CAZZMV010000278.1:0-2302 GCA_964655425.1 uncultured Bifidobacterium sp. | reverse complement strand
CTCGACTTCCTTGTTGTCGTAGGCGCGGATGACTTCAGACACGTCCTGGAAGGCCATGCCTTCGCCCTTGCCATTGGTCTTTTCACGCGTTGCATAGTAAAGACCCAGCACGATATCTTGCGATGGCACGATGGACGGCTCGCCGTTTGACGGGAACAGCACATTATTCGACGCCAGCATCAGCGTGCGCGCTTCCATCTGTGCTTCGATCGACAATGGCACGTGTACCGCCATCTGGTCACCGTCGAAGTCAGCGTTAAACGCTGCGCAGACCAGCGGGTGCAGCTGGATCGCTTTACCTTCGATCAGCACCGGCTCGAAAGATTGGATGCCGAGACGGTGCAACGTTGGTGCACGGTTCAACATGACCGGGTGCTCACGAATCACTTCTTCGAGAATGTCCCAGACAATCGGCTCTTGCATTTCAACCAGCTTCTTGGCCGCCTTGATCGTGGTGGCCAGACCCATCAGTTCAAGTTTATTGAAAATGAAGGGCTTGAACAGTTCGAGCGCCATCAGCTTCGGCAAGCCGCACTGATGCAATTTCAGCTGCGGACCAACCACAATCACCGAACGCCCAGAGTAATCAACACGCTTGCCGAGCAAGTTTTGACGGAAACGACCACCCTTGCCCTTGATCATTTCAGCCAGAGATTTCAGCGGACGCTTGTTCGCGCCGGTCATTGCCTTACCACGACGACCGTTATCGAGCAGTGAGTCGACAGCTTCTTGCAGCATGCGCTTTTCGTTACGCGTAATGATTTCTGGGGCGCGCAGCTCCATCAAACGCTTGAGACGGTTGTTACGGTTGATCACGCGACGATACAGATCGTTCAGATCGGAAGTCGCAAAACGACCACCATCCAGCGGTACCAACGGGCGCAACTCCGGCGGCAGCACCGGCAGCACTTCCATGATCATCCACTCGGGCTTGATACCAGAGCGCTGGAATGCCTCGAGCACCTTCAGGCGCTTGGCGTATTTCTTGATCTTCGCTTCCGATTTCGACTCGCGCAAATCAGTACGCAGCTGCTCGGCTTCGCGATCGATATCGATCGTGCGCAGTAACTCACGAACACCTTCTGCGCCCATGAATGCGGTGAAGTCGTCACCGAACTCTTCATACTTGGCCGCGTAATCATCTTCCGACATGATCTGGCACTTTTTCAGCGGTGTCATACCGGGGTCGGTCACGACGTAGGCTTCGAAGTACAACACGCGCTCGATGTCGCGCAGCGTCATGTCCAACACCATGCCCAGACGGGACGGCAAGGATTTCAGGAACCAGATGTGCGCGACCGGCGAAGCGAGTTCGATATGGCCCATGCGCTCACGACGAACTTTGGCCAGCGTGACTTCAACGCCGCACTTTTCGCAGATGACGCCGCGGTGCTTCAGGCGCTTGTACTTACCGCACAAGCATTCATAGTCTTTGATCGGGCCAAAAATCTTGGCGCAGAACAGACCATCACGCTCAGGCTTGAAGGTCCGATAGTTGATGGTCTCCGGCTTTTTGACTTCGCCATACGACCAGGAACGAATTTTGTCGGGCGATGCAAGACCAATCTTGATCGCATCGAATTGTTCGTTTTGCTGTACTTGCTTGAATAGATCGAGCAGTGCTTTCATGTATCACTCCACAGTGGCGTGAAAAATATATCTTTGCTGCAGACCGCCCCTTGCGGGACGGCCGGTGGCCAGACGGCTTGTTAGTCGCGTTCGAGGTCGATGTCGATACCGAGCGAGCGGATTTCCTTCACCAACACGTTGAAGGATTCCGGCATACCGGCGTCGATCACGTGATCGCCTTTCACCAAGTTCTCATAGACCTTGGTACGACCATTCACGTCGTCCGACTTCACAGTGAGCATTTCTTGCAGCACGTACGATGCACCGTAAGCCTCGAGCGCCCAAACTTCCATCTCGCCGAAACGCTGTCCACCAAACTGCGCCTTGCCGCCCAGCGGTTGCTGTGTGACGAGCGAGTAAGGGCCGGTCGAGCGTGCGTGCATCTTGTCGTCGACCAAGTGGTGCAGCTTGAGTACGTGCATGTAGCCCACCGTGACTGGACGCTCGAAAGCATCACCGGTACGGCCGTCATACATCGTGACTTGGTTCTTCGACTGCGTCATGCCCAGTTGCTTGGCCACTTCGCCCGGGTAGGCAAGATCAAGCATGCGATGGATCTCGCCCTCGTTGGCACCGTCAAACACGGGGGTCGCGAATGGCACACCTTCTTTCAGATTCTCGGCCAACGCCAACACTTCGGCATCACCAAAGCTATCCAGGTTTTCGGCACGGC
>CAZZMV010000277.1:0-2305 GCA_964655425.1 uncultured Bifidobacterium sp. | reverse complement strand
AAGTGGGTCGCCATGACGCGCTGCCGTGCATGCGCATATTCGCTCTTGAGTCGCGCAACAACTTCGGCCACGGTCGGCACGTCTTCCATCAAGCCGACTCCTTGCCCTGCACCCCAAATATCGCGCCAGGCTTTGGCACCGCTGGCACTGGAAAAATTCATCACCGTCTTGTCAGCCTCAGGCAAATTGTCCGGATCCAGCCCGGCATTGATGATGGACTTTTTCAAGTAGTTGCCGTGTACGCCGGTGAACAGGTTGGTATAGACCACGTCTGCTGCACTCGATTCAACAATCGCCTGACGGTAGCCTTCACTGGTGTTGGCCTCTTGCGTTGCCAGCCAGCGAGAGCCGATATAAGCAAAGTCGGCGCCCATGGATTGTGCTGCAAGAATTGCGTCACCATTGGCGATCGAGCCAGAGAGCGCGATTGGCCCATCAAAAAACTTGCGTACTTCGCCCACCAGCGCGAACGGCGATAACCCACCTGCATGACCGCCGGCACCGGACGCCACCAAGATCAAACCGTCGACACCCGCCTCCAAGGCTTTTTGAGCATGACGAATCGAGATCACGTCATGCATCACGATGCCGCCATAACTATGAATTGCATCCAGCATTTCTTTCGGTGGTGCGCGTAGCGACGAAATAATCACAGGTACGCGACGCTTGACGCAGACTTCAACATCATGCGCCAGCCTGTCATTTGATTGGTGCACGATCTGATTCACAGCGATCGGACCAATTACTGCATCCGGATGTGCCTCATGATGTTCTGCCAGCGCTTGCTCGATTTGCTGTAACCACTGATCCAGCATTTCAGCGGGCCGTGCATTCAGCGCCGGGAACGAGCCGACCACGCCGGCTTTGCATTGTTCGATCACCAGCGCTGGACAACTCGCAATAAATAACGGCGCGCCAATCACTGGCAGACTGAGGTTTTGTAGTGCGACTGGCAAACTCATGGCGAGGCTCCGATTTTTATTGGTAACTGCGCGCGTCTTCAATCACTTTGCCGTCATTCGGCAAGCTGCCGACCGCCTGTAGTTTCACGTTGCCACGCAGCTTGGTCACATCGCGAATCGTGGCGATGATCGCTTCGATCTCTGCGAGCGACGCCTCCGGATGATCGACTTCACAGTGCAGCGTCATTTCATCATTCGCCATCTCGCCTGATACGACTAATCGAGCTTTGCGAATCATGGGGTGCCGACGCGCGATATCAGCCACTTGCGACGGGTGTACAAACATCGCGCGTATTTTGGTGGTTTGGTCGGCGCGCCCCATCCATCCTTTGATGCGGGTATTGGTGCGGCCGCAGGGCGATGCTTCAGCCAGCACCGCAGACATATCGCCGGTCGCAAACCGGATCAGCGGGTAATCCGGGTTGAATGAGGTGATCACGATCTCGCCCACTTCACCATCGGCGACCGGATCACCGGTACCCGGACGAACAATTTCAAGTAGCAGTGTCTCATCTAGCACCATGCCCGGGTTTACTTGACCATTTGTTAGCGTTTCATAGCCAATGTTGCCAATATCCGCCGAGCCATAGGTTTGCAACACAAACGGCACGCCATGCTCGTTCAGCCATTGACGCAATGAAGGTGGTAGCGCTTCTGCACCGACCAGTGCCATTTTCACTGACGAGATATCCGCACCCATCTCGTGTGCTTTTTCAATGATGATTTTCAAAAAAGATGGCGTACCCACATACACTTTGGGTTTAAGCAGCTGCATCGCTTGTACCTGCATCTCGGTCTGACCGATGCCTGCAGGGATGACCGGGCAGCCCAGATGTGCCGCACCGCCTTCGACCATCAAGCCGGCCGGGGTGAAGTGATAAGCAAAACAATTTTGGATCAAGTCGCCACGCCGCACGCCAAGTGCATGCAGTGGCCGTGCGTAGCGCCACCAGTCACTGCCACGACCTTCAGGATCAAATATCGGGCCGGGCGACATAAAGATGCGAGACAGCTGACCGGTGGCTGTGGTGTTCAGTCCACCAAACGGCGGCTTGGATTGCTGCAAGTCTTTCAGCGATGATTTGCGCGTTACCGGCAACTGCGATAACGCGGCACGGCTATTGATATCACCGGGATTCACGCCTTGCAAAATATCTGCCCAACCCGGCGCTTGCATAGCGCGCGCAATCAAATCCGGTAGTGCAGTCAATAACGCTTGTTCACGCGCCGACGGATCGCTTGACTCCAATGCATCGTAATGATCAGTCATGATTTCTCCTGAATGCGTACCGATATCAATTCGTGGTTCAACTCAGAACCTGTCTGGTTGGGTCGATGGCAAG
>CAZZMV010000276.1:0-2306 GCA_964655425.1 uncultured Bifidobacterium sp. | reverse complement strand
TGATCTCGCCCCATGCCAGTGCTTGCGACATACCTTGCTCGCTCCACGCCCGCACTACACCTTCGGTAAAGTAAAGCAAGACCAGCATTGATGCCCATTGCATGGTGTAGACATTGCGCCTGAGCGTGCCCGGTAACGGTGCAAGTAAGGGTAGCGCTTTCAGGACCATCCACGACCCACCCGGGCGTAGTGGCGCCAGCGCCAGCTCCCACAGCACACACAATATGATCAACAGCACGAGACTGATACTGGCGAGTTGATGTAGCCGATGTTGAATAGGGGTGACTTCCATGAGCTAGCTTCGCTGTAGTCGAGTTGCCGTCTGCGCCAGCCGTTTGCCAAGTGCGATAGCGAGTGCGCGCGTATCTTCACTTAATGCATGGTCGCCTTTCATACCCGACCAGTGCGTGGCGCCATAGGGCGAACCACCGGTAGCCGTTGTCATCAGTGCAGCTTCGGTATAGGGCAGGCCAACCATCAGCATGCCGTGGTGCAGTAGCGGCAGCATCATCGACAGCAGCGTAGATTCCTGGCCCCCATGCAAACTACCTGTTGAGGTAAAAACACACGCAGGTTTGCCCGCTAAGGCACCAGATAACCATTGCGCACTGGTGCTGTCGATAAAGTATTTCATTGCTGCTGCCATGTTGCCGAAGCGTGTAGGCGAGCCCAGTGCTAACGCCGCACAATTTGCCAGATCATCTGGTTCGACATACGGTGCACCCGTGTCAGGTACCGCGGGCTCGGTCGCCTCGGTCACGGTAGATACCGCGGGCACGGTACGCAGCACGGCTTCACAATTCGGCACATGCGCGACACCTTGCGCGATCAACTCGGCAAGCTTGCGGGTTGCGCCATGGCGCGAGTAATACAAAACAAGAATCTTCAGGGAGGTATCGCTCATGGCTTGCTATTATAGGCGCGCACTTGAATGCATTCAGCGCTCGCCTTGGCTGCAGCCCCCAACATGACCCCACGCTCCCCCCATCCTTCAGGCCGCTGGACCGGCTCGCAAGTTCGTGATCTTGCGCGTTTTGTCGGCATACGGTTGCGCGAGGAGCACTTATTCGAGGTAGCGGGCAGCCTCACCTACACCACCGTGTTGGCGCTGGTGCCCGTACTGACGATAGCGTTTGCAATCTTCACGACATTTCCGCTGTTTACGATGTTTCGTGATTCGCTTGAAACCTACTTTGTGCAGTCGGTGATGCCAAAAGGGATCGCTAACACGATACTCGATTACCTGACTCAGTTCTCTGCCAAAGCCAGCCGCTTATCTGCGGTAGGCGCAGTATTCCTGATGGTGACCGCGATCCTGATGTTCAGTATGGTGGATCGTACCCTCAACCGGATCTGGCGGGTACGTGAATCGCGTCCGCTGCTGCAAAGTCTGGTGGTGTACTGGGCAGTGATCACGATTGGCCCGTTACTGCTCGGCGCATCACTGACAGCTGCCTCCGAATTTTTACCGCTGCTTGGCGGTACCGCGCGGCAGCCCTCTATGCTTTACGCCAGTACGGCGCTGCTGCTGTCATTGGTGCTATCGACATTGGCGTTTGCATTGCTCTACCTGACTGTGCCCAATCGCTTTGTCGATTGGCGTGAGGCGTTGGTGGGTGGTCTGGTAGCCGCCATCGCATTCGAAATTGCGCGACGTTTTTTTTCATTCTCGATCTCAGTGGGTGGGGGCTATCGAGCTATATACGGCGCATTGGCTGCGATACCGGTATTCCTGATCTGGATTTATCTGTTCTGGTTGATCACGTTGTTGGGCGCGGTAGTCGCCGCTGCACTGCCGTCGATACGATATGAGCGCTGGTGGCATCGACCTGGCCCGGGAGATACCTTTGTGGATGGGGTGGCGCTACTCAAGGTACTGTTTGATGCGCGCGCTGACCATGCGGCAGTTGATGTATGGAAGATCCGCGAGCGTACTCAACTCGGTTTTGAAGAGACCGAGCAGTTGTTACATCGCATGTTGGAAGCAGGCTGGGTCGGTCGCATGCGACCACAGCATTCAGTCACTATTTCACTACGCCGACGCGCACAGGCCAAACATGATCGCTGGGTCTTGTTAGCCAACCCGGACAAGTTGAGCTTGGCTGAGGTGTTCAAGTTGTTTGCGTTCAGTCCTGCACCCGATTCAATGCTATCGCAGCAGGTGGTCGCGTTATTGAATCGTGATTTGTCTGTGTCGCTGACAGATCACTTCAAGGCATTGCGCGAAAACGCAAACAGTTCATCCAGTACTTGATCGGGCTGCTCTGCCATCAGCGCGTGACCGCAGGCATCAAGTGTTACGGTAC
>CAZZMV010000275.1:0-2327 GCA_964655425.1 uncultured Bifidobacterium sp. | reverse complement strand
CTGTGCCAGCGCGCTGTAACATAGCAGCAGTGTGCACACCACAGCAAAGCATTGCGCCATCAAGCAGCGCCCTGAAACAATAGGCGCCATCTCAATAACGGCAGGGAATCACGCGCAACGCATTCGAAGCCTTGCCGCTGACGTGCCTGACCCCGGCGGCACGCATGATCTCTGCGCTGAGCGTCTGTATACCTTTACCCGACAGGTGCACGCGATCGGCGGCGAAGTAATCGTTCCGTCGGCGGCTGATGGCGTTCCAATCGATGACCTTGACGTTGCTGTATTCACTGCTGATTTGCGCTAGCACTGCGTTGTTCGGTCCTTCCCATCGACGTGGCGCTTTCACATTGATCAGAATGACTTTGCGATCACGCAGGTGCGAGAGCACATCACGCAATGATCGCTCACCCAAAAAGCCATTGGTGCCGAGGTGAATCACTACCGTGTTGGCCAGCACCTTGTGTGACTTCAGATCCAGCACGCGAACCA
Source organism: uncultured Bifidobacterium sp. (assembly GCA_964655425.1). Lineage (GTDB taxonomy): Bacteria > Pseudomonadota > Gammaproteobacteria > Burkholderiales > Burkholderiaceae_D > Pernthalerella. The sequence goes on along the minus strand of CAZZMV010000275.1, from coordinate 1,838 downwards.
AACCACCGCGAATCTGGCGTCCAACGGCGGCATCAATTTCCACGCCATCGATACGCCTGAGCAAGTGCTCGGATGCGCCCAGCAACACCGAATCGCCGATCACTGTCAGCTGCGGCGGCAGGCTACCACTCGAGGTCGACACCGATCGACCGCATGCTGCGCGCAGGGTTCGGTAAGGGCGTACTTGGACCGGCTGATCCATTGATCGCTCGCCCTCGTGATCCTGCTCGAGCACCACCGGCTCGATGCCCATCACCGGTGGCGGCGCGGGGCGCACCAACACCACCACCAGCACAGCAGCCAGCAGCGCCGAGCCGGTCGACACATAACCTACGTAAGCATGACGACGCTGCTTGGCCCATTCGAACAATTCACCGCTACGAATCGGTTGCTCGACATAGCGGTACGACAGTTCGGCCGCAATTCCAGTCAGCACCAGCCTGACCACGGCTTGCAGCAACGGGTGATCGGGTAGCTCGAACTCAGGCCGAAGCAATACGTAAATCGGCCAGTGCCACAGGTACAGCGCATACGATCGTTTACCGAGCCAAACCAGCGGCGGTTGGCTTAGCCAGCGCGGCAGCGACCCCGTGGGCTGGGTGGCCGCGAACAGCAACACCACCGTGACCAGCGCAAACAGGACAAAGCCGCCGCGGTACAGCCACAGGCTGCTCTCGCCGCTCAACAGCATGGCTGCCAGCAAGATGGCCAGTGCCGCCATACCGAGCCAGTCGATGCGGGTGGCGGGTGCTTGCCCCCACGGCGAATCGCCCACCGCAGTTGGGGACTGCGCGATGCGGCGTGCACGCGGATCCCACAACGCGGCCAAGGCAGCGCCGGCAAATAATCCGAATGCATGCGTATCGGTGCCGAGGTAGGCGCGGCTCGGATCGACTGCTTCCGGGAAGCCACGCTGTATCGACAGCAGAATCATCCAGCCACCGGACAACAGCATCAGCCCCAGCGCAAACCAGTGCAGCCGCAGGCGCTGCCCGAAGCGCAAGATCGCGATCAAGGCCAGCGGCCAGAAGATGTAGAACTGCTCCTCAATCGCCAGCGACCACAGGTGTTGCAGCAAGGGCGGGCGGCCGCTGATCTCGAAATAAGACTGCTCGGAAAAAATCTGCCACCAATTCGATGCGTAGAAGAATGCGGGCAGCGCATCCAGACGCGTACGACGGATGGCGTCGGGTGCAAACCACTCCACCAGCAGCACACACAGCAGCAACAGCGCGACCACGGCTGGAAACAGTCGACGCGCCCGGCGCAGATAAAAATCACGCAGCGAAATGGTCTGATCACGCTGGTACTCGCGCAGCAGCTGCGAGGTGATCAGAAAGCCAGAGAGTACGAAGAACAGGTCAACGCCAAGGAAACCGGCGCTGAAGAAACCTTGTAGGTCCAGGTGGTAAAGAAGTACCGCCGATACCGCGATGGCGCGCACGCCATCGAGTCCAGGCAAGTAATCGGCTCTGCTGGTTGCTCGGTACACCATTGAAATCGCAAGAAAATATCCCCGCGATTATAGGAACAATTTCTTCAGGGGAATTACTTTTTGGAAAATTTTTTTGCCACCGCGCCGGGGTTTGCCAGCCGGTGCGGCCGACCCGGGATAGTAAAACGGCAAGCAGCACGCCGACGCCCACGGCTGCCACCAACCGCTCAACGCAGTCATCACCACCAACGCGATCAACAGACCCGGCACGCGCCGCATCCGTGGCACGCGCGGTGCGAACAACACCAGCAACAAACTCAGCATAGAAAGACATAGCGTAGGCACGCGCGCGGGTGTCGATTGCGCCGAGGTGTGCTATACATCTCGACTTCGCTTGCCTATC
>CAZZMV010000274.1:0-2330 GCA_964655425.1 uncultured Bifidobacterium sp. | reverse complement strand
ACGTTGTCATTGTCGGCGCCGGGCCTGCCGGGCTATCGGCGGCAATTCGTCTGAAGCAGCTCGCTGAAAAGCAAGGCCGCGAGATCAGCGTATGCGTGCTTGAAAAAGGCAGTGAGCCGGGCGCGCATATTCTGTCGGGCGCGGTGATGGACCCGATCGCCATGCAGGAGCTTTTCCCCGACTGGCAGCAGCGTGGTGCCCCACTCAACACAGCGGTGTCGGAAGATCGTTTCCTTTTCCTGACTGAGCGCAGCGCATTGGCGACGCCCAACTGGCTGTTACCTGACTGCTTCAAGAATCACGGCAACTACATCGTTTCGCTCGGTAACGTCGTGCGCTGGCTGGCGCAGCAAGCCGAGGCGATGGGTGTAGAAATTTTCCCGGGCTTCGCCGCTGCCGAGGTTTTGTACGACGATCGGGGCGCCGTGGTTGGGGTTGCCACCGGCAACATGGGCGTCGGCAAAGATGGCACGCCGACCGATGAATTTCAGTTAGGTATGGCGCTACACGCCAAATACACCTTGTTTGCTGAAGGCGCGCGCGGTCATCTTGGCAAGCAGCTGATCAGCAAGTTTCAACTGGATGCCGGCAAGGACCCGCAAACCTACGGTATTGGCTTGAAAGAATTGTGGGAGATTGACCCGGCCAAGCATCAGCCCGGGCTGGTGATCCACACGGCAGGTTGGCCGCTGAATGCCGACACCTATGGCGGGTCTTTCCTTTATCACCTCGAGAACAATCTGGTCGCAGTCGGCTATGTGGTTGGGCTCGGTTACGAGAACCCTTACCTTTCACCCTTTGAAGAATTTCAGCGCTACAAAACGCACCCGGCCATTCGCGGATTTTTTGAGGGTGGTAAACGACTTTCTTACGGTGCACGCGCAATTACTGCGGGTGGGTTGCAATCGCTACCCAAGCTGACGTTTGCAGGCGGCGCGTTGATTGGTTGTGATGCAGGCTTCTTGAATGCCAGCCGGATCAAGGGCAGCCATGCAGCGATGAAATCGGGCATGCTCGCAGCAGAGGCTGTGTTCGATGCAATCGGCGCCGGGCGTGCGCAAGATGAGCTGACTGCTTACCGCACTGCTTTTGAAAAATCCTGGCTACATGAAGAATTGCATGTGGCACGCAACTTCAAACCGTCGATGGGTAAAGGTCTTTACTTGGGCACGCTGCTGGTCGGCATCGATCAGGTGGTTTTCCGAGGCAAAGCGCCTTGGACACTACATCACCAGCATGCGGACCATGAATGCCTTCGTCCGGCGGCGGCGTTTGAACCGATTGCGTATCCCAAGCCGGATAATGTACTGACCTTCGATCGCTTGTCGTCGGTATTTATTTCGAACACTAACCATAATGAACACCAACCTGCGCATCTGACACTGACTGATCGCAGTGTGCCTGCGTCTGTCAATCTGACCACTTATGCAGGCCCTGAGCAGCGCTATTGCCCGGCCGGCGTGTATGAGTATGTTGAGGAAAATGGCCAGCCGAGGCTACAGATCAACGCGCAGAATTGTGTTCACTGCAAAACTTGCGACATCAAAGATCCCACGCAAAATATCGTATGGGTCACGCCGGAGGGTGGTGGTGGGCCGAATTACGCCAACATGTAATTTGACATGCTGAACGATGCAGACGGTGCAGCCTCACCGTCCTCCGTGAGCTTATCGGAAGCATTTCGCTACTGGCTACGACTGGGCTTGATCAGCTTCGGCGGGCCGAGCGGCCAAATCGCTTTAATGCATGAAGAGCTGGTAGAAAAAAAACGCTGGATTTCCGAGCAGCGTTTTCTTCATGCACTCAACTACTGCATGCTGCTGCCCGGCCCCGAGGCGATGCAACTCGCTACCTACATCGGTTGGCTGATGCACCGCACCCTGGGTGGCCTCCTCGCCGGCTGCCTGTTCGTACTGCCTTCATTACTGATTCTGATCTCGCTGTCGTGGGTGTACCTGGCGTTCGGTGACGTGCCGGTGGTCGCTGGGGTTTTATATGGCATCAAACCCGCGGTGGTGGCGCTGTTGCTGGCAGCTGCGTGGCGAATCGGGCAACGTAGTCTGCGTAATCGATGGCTACTGGCGATTGCCCTGCTGGCGTGCGTATTGATCAGTGCCGCACGCTGGCCTTTCCCGGCAGTGATCGGTCTGGCTGCCCTGCTGGGTTTTGTTGGTACCCGTTTCTGGCCGGCGGCATTTGAGCAAGCCGCTCATCAGCACGCAGGCAGTCCCACTGCACAAGCTGCGGTGATTGATGACCATACGCCCTCACCTGCACACAGCAGTTTCAATTGGCGCGCGATGCTCAAAACTGCAGCGAGCGGCATCGTG
>CAZZMV010000273.1:0-2333 GCA_964655425.1 uncultured Bifidobacterium sp. | reverse complement strand
CCAAGCTCTGTCCAGAACTCGGTCACCTTGGGCAGGTTCTCGTTATAGGTTGCGCGCAGTTCAGGTGTGTCAACCACGGCATTCAAATGACCCACCACGCCCCAGGCACGGCCGAGTCGCTCGGTGACTGCCTCGAGCGGTACAACGAACGCGTCCCACCCAATCGCTTCTGATTGCTCTAATTGCGCAACCGTTGTTCGAGCATCTGCCAGCAGTTGAGCGATGGCAGGTGTCACATGCGACGGCTGAAACAGATCGAAGCGTGGCAGATCGGTGAAATCAAGCAGGGCGTTGGTGGTCATGGTGTTTCAAGTATCAGCCGTGCGCCGCACGTTCGGCAGCTTCAATGGTATTCACAAGCAGCATGGTGATCGTCATCGGTCCGACACCGCCTGGTACCGGTGTGATCCAACCCGCGACTTCCGAAGAGGGCGTGTAGTCCACATCGCCACACAGTTTGCCTGCGTCATCACGGTTCATGCCGACATCAATCACGACTGCACCTGGCTTGACCATGTCAGCGGTGACGATGTTCCGCTTGCCGGTAGCCACCACCAAAATATCTGCGTCACGTGTGTGGTGGCCGAGGTCGCGCGTCTTCGAGTTACAGATGGTCACGGTGGCACCGGCTTGTAACAGCAGCATGGCCTGCGGCTTGCCGACGATATTCGATGCGCCCACGACCACGGCGGTTGCGCCGCGTACCGGGTAATTGATGGACTCAAGCATTTTCATCACGCCATACGGTGTGCAGGGGCGGAATAATGGCTGACCCGTCATTAGCAAGCCAGCATTACTAATATGAAAACCATCCACGTCTTTTTCAGCGGCGATCGCCTCGATCACTTTATTCGCGTCGATATGCGCCGGCAGCGGTAGCTGGACCAAAATACCGTTGATTTTTGGGTCATGGTTGAGCGCCTCGACCCGTGCCAGCAGTTCCGCTTCGGTCATGCTGGCGTCGTACTTTTCCAGCACCGAGTAAATACCGTTTTCTTCGCAGGCTTTGACCTTGTTGCGCACATACACCTGGGATGCCTGGCTGTCGCCGACCAGAATGACGGCCAGACCCGGTTGATGTCCTTTGGCGGTGAGCGCTACTGCGCGCTGTGCGACCTCGCCGCGTAACTGGCGCGAGAGCGCATTTCCATCGATGATTTTTGCTGACATGGGGATGATTGATATCGAATTGTGGGAGCCGGCATTATAAGAGTGGGGGCAAAAGTTTGATTCGAGGCAAACCATTGGCATTCCTCGCAGCGGCATCAAGTCCCTGCATTAAAGTGCCACCCTTCACGTATTTTCATTTAAATAATTTCCTGCATTATGAAATCAATTACCGCATTTTGAAAATTAGTGAAGTCCTGCTACACTCCGCGCGATTGAAGTCCGGTTGAATTTCGGGGTAATGTCATTCACCCGGCGCTTTTAAATCGTGCACCAGCTACCACCGACAATGGAGACTGTTATGGCAGCGCAAATCGACAATATCCTGGCGCAAGCCGCCAACGACCCCGATGCAATGGAGACCCGCGAGTGGCTTGATGCACTCGAATCCGTGATCGAACACGAGGGCGCTGAGCGTGCGCATTACCTGCTCGAACGCATGGTCGATTTGGCGCGTCGACGCGGTGCGCATATTCCTTTCTCCAGTAACACCGCATACGTCAACACCATCCCGGCGCATTTGGGTCAGCACTGCCCCGGTAATCTGGAATACGAAGAACGGTTGCGCTCATGGATGCGCTGGAATGCGATGGCGATGGTGGTCAAAGCCAACCGTACGGATGGCGATTTAGGTGGCCATATTTCTAGCTTCGCCTCGCTGGCCAATATGCTCGGCATTGGTTTCAACCATTTCTGGCATGCGCCTTCGGATAATCATGGCGGGGATTTGCTGTACATCCAAGGGCACTCGGCGCCTGGTGTGTATGCCCGCGCATTCCTGGAAGGCCGTATCAGCGAAGAGCAAATGCTGAACTTCCGCCGTGAGGTGGACGGCAAAGGTTTGTCGTCTTATCCGCATCCCAAATTGATGCCAGATTTTTGGCAGTTCCCAACCGTATCGATGGGTCTTGGTCCCATCATGGCGATTTATCAGGCGCGTTTTCTGAAGTATCTGCATGCGCGCCAAATTGCGGATACCGCCAATCGAAAGGTTTGGGCGTTCTGCGGTGATGGCGAGATGGACGAGCCGGAATCAATGGGCGCGATCGGCATGGCCGGCCGCGAGATGCTCGATAACCTGGTATTCGTCATCAATTGCAACCTGCAGCGCCTGGATGGACCGGTCCGTGGCAACGGCAAAATCATTCAAGAACTCGAAGCCGATT
>CAZZMV010000272.1:0-2336 GCA_964655425.1 uncultured Bifidobacterium sp. | reverse complement strand
GTCAGTACATCGAGCTTGCCCAGCCGGCGAGCGGCAAAGGCAAAGAAAATAATCATGATCACCGGGAATTCCTGCGGCAACAGTGACATCGCGAGTGCAATCCCGGCCAGAATGGCTTCGGGAAGATTGTCGCGCGCAAGCCAATAGGCACCGACGAGTATTAATGAGAGTAGTCCGCCCACCGCCGCAATGCGTTGCGTCAGCTGGGTCATTTCATCGCGCAGTGGCGAGGAGGGCAGCTCGATCTGCTCGAGTGATTTACCGATGCGCCCCATCTCGGTGTGATGTCCGATCGCGCGCACAATCATCGTCCCCTGGCCTTGGGTAACAAGTGTGCCGGCGTAGGTGGTATCGGCCAATGACTTTTGCATCGGTAAAGATTCACCGGTCAACATCGACTCATCAACCGCCAGATCATGCGCCGACAGCAGCTCGCCATCGGCAGGCACTCGGTCGCCTTCTTCCAGTATCAATAAATCGCCACGAACAATGTCACGACCCGCGATGCGTTGTCGCTGACCATCGCGTATCACGAGCGCGCGCGGGCTAGACAACTCGCGCAAGGCAGTCAAGGCATTGTCGGTTCGGCGCTGCTGGACAATCGTGATCGCCATGATCACGACAACGAAGCCGGTCAATACCATCGCTTCGAACCGGTCGCCAATCAAAAAATAAACTACGCCGGCCGCAATCAGCAGCAAGAACATTGGCTCACGCACTACCTCGAGAATGGTGGCGCGTAGTGCACGGCGCCGGGTATCGGCGAGCTCGTTCGGGCCATCGGCCGCCAAGCGGCGCGCCGCCTCGGCGCTGCTGAGCCCGCTGACTTGTGCTGCGTGCTGTTCGGCTTCGCGCTGTTCGACAGCGGGGGTATTGGCTGGCGGCTTGGGTGGTTTGACTGGTTGCATCGAATACAATGTTTCCGCTAATAAAAGAGACAGGATCCAGATGAAGCTTACCTTCCTTGGTGCTGCGGGAACCGTGACTGGGTCGAAATATCTGATCGAAACCGGTGGATCACGAATTCTGGTCGACTGCGGGCTGTTTCAAGGCTACAAAAATCTGCGCCTGCTGAACTGGCAGCCATTGCCGATCAAACCCAAAGAGATTGATGCGGTAGTACTGACGCACGCACATCTCGATCACTCCGGAGCGCTGCCCTTGCTGGTGCGCGGTGGTTACCGCGGCCCGGTGTACGCCACCCATGGTACGCGTGAATTGTGCGGGTTACTGTTGCCGGACAGCGGTCACTTGCAAGAAGCCGACGCCGATTTTGCGAATCGACATAAAACCTCAAGGCATCAGCCCGCGCTGCCTTTGTATACCGAGGAGGATGCGCTGCGCGCGCTGAAGCTGTTCAAGCCGCTCGACTTTGACGAGCCGTTGAGCTTGGGCTCATTGCGGATACGTTTGCGGCCAGCGGGCCACATCCTCGGCGCCGGTTCGGTGGAGTTGAGTGTCGGCGAGAAAAGTATGCTGATGTCGGGCGATATTGGTCGTCCGGATGATTTGATGATGAAGCCGCCGGTACCGATTGCGCATGCCGATACGCTGGTAATTGAATCAACCTATGGCGATCGCTTGCACGATGATAGCGACCACGCAGGTGAGTTGGCGGCAGTGATTCGACGTACGGCTGCGCGCGGCGGTATGGTGATTGTGCCGGCGTTTGCTGTGGGACGAGCGCAGGCTTTGCTGTATCAGATTTGGCTGTTGAAGCAAGCGGGCAGCATTCCGGATTTGCCGGTATTCCTCGACAGCCCGATGGCGATTGATACCACCGCGATTTATCAGCACCACGCCAATGAGCATCGATTGTCTGCCGACGAGTGTCGTCACATGGCGCATGTTGCGCGCTTTTGTCGCACCCCGGATCAATCACGCGAGTTGAACCAGTTGAGTTATCCGGCCATCATCATCTCAGCCAGTGGCATGGCGACCGGGGGCCGCATTTTGCATCACCTGATGAATCATCTTGGTGATCGCCGTTGCAGTGTGGTGTTTGCCGGCTTTCAGGCGGGCGGCACCCGCGGTGCGCGAATGGTGGCGGGCGAGCGCAGCATCCGTATTTTTGGTCAGGATGTCACAGTCAACGCCGAGATTGTTTCATTGCCGGGCATGTCTGCGCATGCAGACGCCAGCCAGATAATCGATTGGTTGAAAACGGCGCCGCGAGCGCCACAGCATGTCTACATCACTCACGGCGAGCATGACGCGGCCGACGCACTGCGGCGTCGAATTCAAGACGAACTCGGCTGGCGCGCCAGCGTACCCATGATGGGTGATCGGGTGGATGTGTTGAGTTAAAACTTCACGGTCATCGGAAAGTCTTTGAC
>CAZZMV010000271.1:0-2350 GCA_964655425.1 uncultured Bifidobacterium sp. | reverse complement strand
TGATCATTCACATCCAGAATGAAGCGGCACATGTCTTGTTTCTCTTCGACGTTCATGCCAGCCATGGGCTCGTCGAGTAGCAGTATTTGCGGTTCAGCTGCGAGCGCGCGACCTAACTCGACGCGCTTTTGCAGGCCATACGGCAAGCGGCCCACCGGCGTCTTGCGGATATGCTGAATTTCGAGAAAATCAATCACCTGCTCCACTTTGACGCGGTGTTCGATTTCCTCTCGCTGCGCGGGGCCCAGGTATAGCGCCTGCAGCAAAAAATTCGAGCGCATTTTCAGGTTGCGCCCGGTCATGATGTTATCCAGCACCGACATGCCGCGGAACAGCGCAATATTCTGAAAGGTGCGTGCAATGCCGCTTTTCGCTGCGGCGTAGGTATTCATGTCGCGCCGATGCTCGCCGCGGTAAATAATTTCACCCTGTTGCGGGCGATAGACCCCGTTGATCACATTCAGCATCGAGCTTTTGCCGGCGCCGTTGGGGCCGATGATGGCGCGAATTTCGTGCTCGCGTACATCGAAAGAAATATCGGTCAGCGCGCGAACACCGCCAAAAGAAAGCGAGATATTCCGAAGGTCGAGTATTACTTCACCGATTTTGCGGCCGTTGTCTTGACTTTGCATCATGCCGCCTGACGCGCAGCAGCGCTACTAAAAGTCTTCACGTCACGAATCTCCAGATCGGCCGAGATCATGCCCTGACGACCATCTTCGAATTTCACTTGAGTTTCTATGTACTGACGTGGCTTCCCGTCATACAGCGCATCGATTAACACCGCATATTTTTGCGCGATGAAACCACGACGCACTTTACGAGTACGGGTCAGCTCATCATCATCCGGATCCAGTTCTTTATGCAGCACCAGGAAGCGATGCACTTGCGAGTTAGAGAGCAGCGTATCGTTGGCCAGATCAGCGTTTACTTTTTCAACGCAATCCGCAATCAATTCGTATACAGCGGGTTGTCCAGCCAGATCGGCATAGCCGCTGTAGGGCAGGTTGCGGCGCTCGGCCCAGTTGCCAACCGCTTCCATATCGATGTTGATGAATACATTGCAGGTGGCACGACCATCGCCGAACGCCACCGCTTCTTTGATGAAGGGGAAGAACTTCAACTTGTTCTCGATGTATTTCGGGGCAAACATGGTGCCATCTGCCATGCGACCGACATCTTTGGCGCGATCGATGATTTTCAGATGGCCGTCGTTATCAAAAAAGCCGGCGTCGCCGGTATGAAAGTAGCCTTCAGCATCAATTGCTTCGGCAGTGTCTTGCGGGCGCTGGTAATACTCGATCATGAGTCCCGGCGAGCGCACCAGTACTTCGCCGTTTTCAGCGATCTTCACTTCGACACCGTGCATGGGCTTGCCAACGGTATCGAGCTTGACGTCGCCGGAGCGCTGCATGCATACCGTGACGCAGGTCTCGGTCATGCCATACAGTTGCTTGAGATTGATACCGATCGAGCGATAAAAATCGAACAAGTCGGGCCCGATTGCTTCGCCGCCGGTGTAGGCCACGCGTATACGCGACATGCCCAACACATTTTTCAACGGGCCATAGACCAATAGCTCGCCCAGTGCATACAGCAGACGGTCGCTCAGCGATACCTCACCTTGACCATCGAGCAGCTTCAAGCCGGCACGACGCGCTACTTTCATGAAGTAATGGAACATCGCGCGCTTGATCGCACTGGCGTCTTCAATACGAATCATCACTTGCGTGAGCGTGTTCTCGTAGACGCGTGGCGGGCCGAAATAATAGGTTGGGCCGATCTCGCGCAAATCGGTGCCGACGGTAGTGGGCGACTCCGGGCAGTTGAGGCAAAAACCGACAATATTCGATAGTGCGTAGGAATACAGAAAATCACCGACCCAAGCCAGCGGCAGATAACACAGAATTTCATCGTCAGCCGATAACTGGTCGAACGCTGCCAGCGTATTGCCTGTGGTGATCAGCGCAAGATGAGAATGGCAAACGCCTTTGGGGCGACCGGTGGTGCCGGAGGTGTAAAGCATCACTGCAATATCGTCGGCCCGGCCCGCGTCTACTTCATTTTGAAAGAACGCAGGGTGATCGCGATGATGGCTGCTACCGAGCGCTTGCACGCCCTCGAAAGCATGTAGCCCAGGTTGAGAATAGTTGCGCAAACCTCGCGGGTCATCGTAGATGATGTGCGATAGCCCGGGTACGGTGGCGCGTGCCTCGAGCAATTTATCAACCTGCTCTTGATCTTCGACGACGGCGAAATCGATGCCGGCATTTTCCAGCACGTAGGCCATGTCGGCCGCTGGCGCGTCCTGATACAGCGGTACGGCGATACCACCCAGGGATTGCGCTGC
>CAZZMV010000270.1:0-2356 GCA_964655425.1 uncultured Bifidobacterium sp. | reverse complement strand
AGCGCAAATTGGATCCGGGTGAGCCAGTGACTGAAAGCTTGTACGAGATGAGCCCCGCGCAGTTGCGCAAGCAAGGCATACGGATGCTGCCACAGAACCTGAAAGAAGCGCTCGACGCATTCGAAAAAGATGATGTTGTTCAGGGCGCGCTCGGGCCACTCGCACCGGATTTTCTGGAGCTCAAGCGCATGGAGTGGGTCGAGTACATGCGTCATGTATCGGATTGGGAAGTCGATCAGTACCTGCAGTTCTTCTGATCGAGGTTGAGGAGAAAAATCATGTGTGGAATCGTGGGACTGCTGGTGAAGAAGCCAGCGCTCAAGCAGCAACTCGGTCAGCTGATGGTGCCGATGCTGATTGGTATGACAGAACGCGGGCCGGACTCGGCAGGGCTGGCTGTGTTCGCCGAGCCGTTGAAAGGCTCGGCGCGCAAGCTCAGCCTGTATTCAGGTTTGACCGAGGCGGGTGCAGATTTTGACTGGCATGGTCTGACGCACGGTTTGCAGCAGCATCTCGGTTTGACATCGACAATCGATGTCAAACATAACCACGCTGTACTCAGCTTCGAGACGTCGCCCGATATCGTGAAGAAATGGCTGCGCGAACACCACCCGAAGCTGCATATCCTGTCGACGGGCCAGACGATTGATCTGTACAAAGATATTGGCACACCATCGATGGTGTCTGATCGGTACGACTTCAGTTCACTCACTGGCTCGCACCTGGTTGGTCATACGCGGATGGCGACCGAGTCGGCAGTAACGCCGGATCGTGCCCACCCGTTTACTGCGGGTGAAGATTTCTGCTTGGTGCATAACGGCTCGCTATCGAATCCGTATGGCTTGCGCCGCAAGCTAGAACCGCATGGCATTCACTTTGATACCGATAACGACACTGAGGCGGCGTGCCGCTTTCTTGAGTGGCGTTTGCGTGAAGGCGATGATCTGGAAACTGCGCTACATGCCGGCTTCGAAGAGCTGGATGGTTTCTTTACCTTCTTGATGGGCACCCCCGACAAATTGGCACTGATTCGTGATCCGTTTGCTTGCAAACCCGCAGTGGTTGCGGAGACAGACGATTATGTAGCGATCGCCAGCGAGTTTCGCTCGCTTGCACATCTGCCGGATGTGAAGCACGCCAAAGTATTCGAGCCAGCGCCGGAGGAAATGTACGTATGGAACGCGTGAGCTTTGACCTCGCCAGCACACCGCTACGCGAGGTAAACCAGTTTTTGCATCAGAAACTACAAGCCGAAGATAAGCGCCATGTTGAGGTGCATAACCCCGATGGTGCGCACAACATCGCAGTCGGTCTTGATCAACCGGTCACGGTGGAGATTCATGGCCACGCCGGTTACTACGCGGCGGGCATGAACAAGAAAGCACATGTGATCGTGCACGGTAGTGCAGGTACCGGTGTCGCTGAAAACATGATGAGCGGTGTTGTCCATGTCAAAGGCTTTGCATCGAATGGTGCAGGCGCTACTGCGCACGGTGGCTTGCTGGTGATTGATGGAGATGCTGGTCTTCGCTGCGGTATTTCGCTGAAAGGCGCTGACATCGTGGTCGGTGGCTCGGTCGGTAGTTTTTCCGGCTTCATGGCGCAAGCCGGTCGTATGGTGATTTGCGGTAACGCGGGTGATGCACTAGGCGATTCTTTGTATGAAGCAGTGATCTACATTCGCGGCGAAGTGAAATCGCTCGGTGCCGATGCACAGTTTGAGCCGATGACCGATGAAGATCGCGCCACCGTCGCCGACTTGCTGCGCCAGGCAGGCTTGCAGCACGACCCCGCCTCGTTCAAACGTATTGCCTCAGCGCGTAGCCTGTACCACTGGAACGCTGACGCTAACCAGGAATATTAAGCCGCGTGTCGGCAGGAAAATCATCATGGATATGAAACCCGTTCAGTTCAAGCGCCGCTCTACCGAAGAATCGGCTGGCTTTGATCGCAGTGTGATCGATTACATACAAAATGCTGCAGCACATGGCTTGTATGAGATTCGCGGCCTCGGTGCCAAGCGTCGCGTGCCGCATTTTGATGATCTGCTGTTTTTGGCAGGCTCGTTATCGCGCTACCCATTGGAAGGCTATCGCGAAAAATGCTCAACCAAAACTCTGCTGGGTACACGCTTTGCAAAAAAGCCGGTAGAGCTCGAGATTCCAATCACGATTGCCGGCATGAGCTTCGGTGCATTGTCAGCGAATGTGAAAGAAGCACTCGGCCGCGCTGCGACCGAGATGGGTACCAGCACCACCACCGGCGACGGTGGCATGACGCAAGAAGAACGCGGCTCATCGAAAACGCTGGTGTACCAGTGTCTGCCCTCGCGCTATGGTTTCAACCCGGATGATTT
>CAZZMV010000269.1:0-2358 GCA_964655425.1 uncultured Bifidobacterium sp. | reverse complement strand
CTTGTTTGATTCCAGCCTGGTTCGAGCCAGAATCACCCCATGATGCTCGAACCTGAAGCACTACAAGCGTTGTGGCTGACTGCCAAAGTATCGGCAGTCGTCACATTGATTTTGCTGGTGCTGGGTACGCCTATCGCTTGGTGGTTGGCGCGTACGCAATCTCGACTCAAGGCACCAATTGCCGCACTCGTAGCCTTGCCGCTGGTGCTACCACCTACGGTGCTGGGTTTTTATCTGCTGCTGGCGATGGGCCCACACGGTATGGTGGGAAAGTTCACCGAATCCCTCGGCCTCGGGCTGCTGCCATTCACTTTCTGGGGCTTGGTCGTGGCGTCCGTGTTTTATTCATTACCTTTCATGGTGCAACCGCTGCAGAGCGCTTTTGAAGCGATCGGGCGTCGACCACTCGAAGTCGCCGCCACCTTGCGCGCCACACCACTCGATGCATTTTTCAGCGTGGTGGTGCCGATGGCGCTGCCGGGATTTTTGACGGCATCGGTGATGAGCTTTGCGCACACGGTGGGTGAGTTCGGCGTGGTGCTGATGATCGGCGGTAACCTCGCTGGTGAAACTCGGGTCGCCTCTGTGCAGATCTACGATTATGTCGAGGCGATGCAATACGAGCACGCACACGCGATGGCGGCGGTGCTGATCGGGTTCTCATTCATCGTGCTGCTGGTGCTGCATCTCTCGCGCCCAAAGTCGCAGATCAGTCAATGACATGAGCTTGCAAATTCAACTCGCATTGACGCGTGCCGGCTTCGCGCTCGAAGTGAAGCTTCAGCTACCGGCCCGAGGCGTGACTGCACTATTCGGACCGTCCGGATGCGGCAAGACCACACTACTGCGTTGCATCGCAGGTCTGGAGCGCGCTACCGGATCACTGATCATCAATGACGAAGTGTGGCAGGACGCGACGCAGTTCATACCGACCCATCAGCGCGCGATCGGTTATGTATTTCAGGAAGCGAGTTTGTTTCCGCATCTGTCGGTGCGTGGCAACCTGCAATACGGCATGCAACGCATTGCCGGGCACAACAAAGTCGCGATTGACCCCATCATTGATCTGCTGGGATTGCGCGCTCTTCTCGACAGAAAGCCTGATGGTTTGTCGGGCGGTGAGCGGCAGCGCGTCGCGATCGCCAGAGCACTGGCGGTCGATCCGCGCTTGCTGCTAATGGATGAGCCATTAGCCGCGCTGGATCTGAAACGCAAGCAAGAAATCCTTCCTTACCTGGATAAGTTGCAAGCAACGCTAGAGATACCGGTCTTGTATGTTACCCACTCGCCAGATGAGGTGGTTCGATTGGCTCATCACTTGGTGGTGATGGAGGCGGGACAGGTTATGGCCAGCGGCGATCTGGCTGCAACCTTGTCGCGGCTGGATCTACCAGTTCGGCTGGGTGATGAGCCTGGTGTCGTGATCGAATCGGTTGTCGGCAGTATCGAACCCGCGTGGCACTTGGCGCGCCTGGATTTTGATGGTGGCTCAGTATGGATCAGAGACCCGGGGTTGTCGGTCGGTGCCAGTGCACGCGTTCGCATTCTTGCCGGTGATGTCAGCTTGGCGCGTGAGCAACCGGGTAAGAGCAGCATTCAAAACGTATTGACGGGCCGGATCGACGGTATCAGGGATGATGATCAGCCTGGGTTAGCGCTAGTACGCATCAGCATAGGGCGCACTGCACTGCTGGCCAGGATCACGCAGCGCGCCGTATCAACCTTAGCCTTAAGGACAGGGGACCCCGTATGGGCGCAGGTAAAATCTGTCGCGCTTGCCCGCTGAATAAACACGACCCATGCACACCGTTTCATTGATTCGACTTCTGCTTCTTGTGGCCTGCACCACGATGGGCTCAAATGCACACGCCACCAAGCTGCTGTTCAACTGTCGCGGTTACATGCCTATCTATCTTGGTAGCTGGGTGCCGATCAACCCGGATCCAAGCGAATTTGATCCGCTGACCATCGAAGTCGATGAGTCCACCAAAATGACTGGGTTCACGCTGACCATGATCGGTCGCGTCAGTTTCGCCACCAAGGTGAGCGAGGCGCACGTCAAAGGCGCGATCGCCTACAAAAAATTGATGATCGATGACATGATCGAGTTCATCGACTTTCATTTAAACCGGGGCACCGGTGAAGTGAATATCACCGCGCTACAAAAATCGCCCCGCAAAGGACGCATGCTGTACCGGGGTAAGTGCAACTTGTACAAGCCGCCGTTTTAGGATTTTGCGGTTCACCCGCTCGGCGCACCCGACAAAGCAAAAAAGGCCGGCATCAATTGATACCGGCCTTTCGATTTGGCGTCCCCACGGGGATTCGAACCCCGGTACTCACCGTGAAAGGGTGATG
>CAZZMV010000268.1:0-2372 GCA_964655425.1 uncultured Bifidobacterium sp. | reverse complement strand
ACTGCGTTCAAACCTTGCTCCATACCGGCTGGCAGATTACCGGTGTGCGACACCATGCAAATTTCTTTCATGGTTTTGAACTGAGCAGAATTACCCTTGACCTTGAAGCGATCAATTTCCCACTCGAGATCACCCTCGGCCACTTCGAGCAAATGCGCCGCAATCTGCTTGGCCTTGGCCTTGATCTTGCGCGCGGCTTGCGCAGTGGCGGCACCGGATACCGGTGTCGAGCGCGAGCCCCAGGTACCGGCACCATAGGGTGATTTATCGGTATCGCCCTCCTCCACGACGATGTCGCTGGCGGGCAAACCCAACTCGGTCGCGATAATTTGCGAGTAAGTCGTAGCATGACCTTGGCCTTGTGTCATGGTACCGAGCCGTGCGATGACACCACCGGTTGGGTGAACGCGAATGTCACAGCTATCAAACAAGCCAATCCCCAAAATATCGCAAACTGCGGTGGGGCCGGCGCCCACAATCTCGGTGAACGTCGACAGGCCAATACCCATCAATGTTGGACAATTCGGATCAGCACGTTTAGCAGCTTGCTCTTTGCGTAAGGCGTCATAGTCAACCGCTTTTAATACCTTATCTAGGGCGGTGTGATAGTCGCCCGAGTCCAGCGTCCAACCAAATGGCGTGGTGAACGGGAACTGATCGGCGTTGACGAAATTACGGCGTCTGATTTCTGCTTTATCGATGTTCAGTTTTTGTGCGAGCACATCAATCATGCGCTCAATTAGGTACACCGCCTCAGTCACGCGCAATGAGCAGCGATACGCGACGCCACCCGGTGCCTTGTTGGTGAATACCGCATCCACCCGGCAGTAGGCATTCGGAATGGCGTATGAGCCAGTGCAAATCGAGAATAATCCGGCTGGAAATTTTGTAGCCGATACATGCGAGTTGAACGCGCCGTGATCAGCCAGCGCCGAAAAACGCAGGCCTTTAATCACGCCGTTTTTATCGGCTGCAAGCTCACCTACGCCGTGATAATCGCGCGCAAAGCTGGTGGTAGAGATATTCTCCATACGTGACTCGACCCACTTGATCGGTACACCGGTCACAATCGACGCTACGGTGGCAACGACATAGCCGGGATAAATCGGCACCTTGTTACCAAAGCCCCCACCAATATCGCCGCCCACTACACGAATCTTGCTCTCGGCGATACCGGATAACATCGCCAACACAGTGCGGAACAGATGCGGCACCTGGGTCGACACATAGACCGTGAGGTTACCGGTGGGTTTATCAAACGAGGCGACGCAGCCACAGGTCTCGAGCGGGCAAGGGTGTACGCGCGGATTCAGAATTTCTTCACGTACCACCACCTCGGCATTTTTGAAGGCGTTATCGGTTGCTTCTTTATTGCCCGCTTCCCAAGTGAATATGTGATTCGGATGCGTGCGCGGGCCGTGCGTCAGATCGTTTTTATCAACAATATCTTCTCGCAGCACTGGCGCATCGGGCAGCATCGCTTTTTTAGGGTCAACGATCGCCGGTAGCTCTTCATAGTCAACTTCCACCAGTGCAGCACCATCAGCTGCGGCGTAGCGGTCGGTCGCAATCACCATCGCTACTTCCTGCATCTGGAAATGCACTTTCTGATCAGCCAGCACAGCTTGTACATCACCGCCTACGGTAGGCATCCAGTGCAGGTTGACCGGCTTTAGATCATCTGCAGTCAGCACCGCCACCACGCCGGGCGAGGCAAGCGCCTTGCTCTTGTCGATACCTTTGATGCGCGCGTGCGCATACGGGCTTCGTACCACCGAGCCAAACAGCATGCCCGGCATTTTTATGTCATCGACATAATTACCCTGGCCACGAATGAATTTGGCATCTTCTTTACGCAGCATGGAAGTACCCATGCCTTGCAATTTCTCTTCACGTTCCTTCAGATCTGACATGTCGCCCATGAGAATTCTCCGTATTCGTTGGGTAGTGGCGTACTAAGGCGCGCCAAGACGCGCTCAGGCTGTTTCAGTTGCTAAGCGCTGCGCGGCCAGTTGCACGGCTTTCACAATGTTTTGATACCCGGTACAGCGGCATAAATTACCGGCAATACCGTATCGAATTTCCTGCTCGGTCGGATTGGGGTTCTCTTTGAGTAACCGGTATGCACGCGTCACCATCCCCGGCGTACAAAAGCCGCACTGCAACCCATGCGCCTCGTGGAACGCTTGCTGTACTGCGTGAAGCACACCACCCTGCTCCAAACCCTCGACTGTCATCATCTCTGATCCGTCACACTGCACCGCGAGGACGGTGCATGATTTCACCGACAAACCATCCAGATCGACTGTGCACGCGCCGCAGTGCGAGGTTTCGCAACCGATGTGCGCGCCGGTGTGCATCAGCTTTTCGCG
>CAZZMV010000267.1:0-2418 GCA_964655425.1 uncultured Bifidobacterium sp. | reverse complement strand
AGTAATACAAGGTCTCCCAACCGATCGTGTTCCAGGTGAAATCATCGATGGTGGGTGCCCGACGGTTGGCGCAACCCGTCAACGCAAACGCCAACGCGCTTATCAGTAGCCAGCGGAGGTGGGTGGGCGTTTTCATGGTCAGGTCGGGCTATCGGTAGCAATTTATTAATGATCGGCGCAAGCCATCTCGTTGGATATATCGGCAGCAGGCGCAGCGACTTTAGCCGCTGCAAGCTTGATGGATGCCGCCGGCCATGTAATTGATGGATCCAATGCAGGCATTGATGCGGCTATCATCTTGCCTAGTATTGCATGCAGCTGCATCTCCAACTTTGATTGCCAGCGAACACCAAAAATCATGAATCAGGCTACCGAGCTCGAGTTTATTGAGAACATCACCTATGACGAACTGAGTATCGGTCAGTCGGCCACACTCAAACGCACACTCACGCTTGATGATGTGCGCGCTTTTGCTGCAGTCTCGGGCGATTTCAATCCGGCACATCTTGATCCGGCCTATGCCAATCAAACCTTGTTTCATGGCGTGATTGGCCATGGTATGTGGGCTGGTTCGCTGATTTCTGCGGTACTTGGCACGCACTTTCCCGGGCCGGGTACGATCTACCTGCATCAGGACTTGGACTTTACCAAGCCGGTGCGTATTGGCGATGCGCTCGAGGTGACGGTGACTGTGATCACCAAAGACGATTTGAAAAAACGTGTCGAGCTGCAGTGCGAGGTACGCAATCAGCATGACGAGGTGGTACTGCGCGGTATGGCGCGTGTGATGGCGCCAGTGCAAAAAGTGAAGCGACCCAAAGTCTCAGCGCCGCAGATTCGATTATTTGATCCAGTCGAGCGCTTGAATACTTTGCTCGCACTGGCAGATTCGCTGCAGGCACTGCGTTGCGCGATTGTCCATCCATGCGATCCTGAATCATTGGCCGGTGCGCTGGATGCTGCCAAGCGCGGATTGATCGTGCCGGTGCTGGTGGGGCCCATCGCCAAGATACGTGCCGCTGCCGTTGGTGGTGATTTATCGCTCGAGGGTGTCGAGATTATCGATACGCCGCACAGCCATGCCGCTGCCGAGAAAGCGGCACAGATGGCGGCGCGTGGCGAAGTCGAGATCCTGATGAAGGGCAGCTTGCATACGGACGAATTGATTCATGCGGTATTGGCGTACAAAGAACTCGGAACGGGTCGGCGCTTGTCGCATGTGTTCCGGTTTGATGTGCCGAGTTATCCCAAGCCGTTGATGGTGACAGATGCTGCGCTGAACATTGCCCCAACTTTATTGGAGAAGCTGGATATTGTTCGCAATGCCATCGATTTTGCGCATTTGATGGGGAATCCCAAACCCAAGGTCGCGTTATTGTCGGCCGTTGAGACAGTCAACCCGGCGATCCCCTCGACCATTGATGCGGCTGCCTTATGCAAAATGGCTGATCGCGGACAGATTCAGGGCGCGAGTGTCGATGGGCCGTTGGCATTCGATAACGCCGTATCGGCTCACGCTGCGCAAATAAAACAGATCGTCTCACCGGTGGCGGGGGATGCAGATATTTTAGTAGCGCCCGACCTTGAGTCAGCCAACATGTTGGCTAAACAACTTGAATATATGGCGGGCGCCACTGGCGCTGGCGTGGTTCTGGGCGCGCGTGTACCGATTGCACTGACGAGTCGCGCTGATGGTCCAACCGTGCGCACCGCTTCGGCACTGATTGCGCTATTGGTTGCGCATCATTTACGTGCTGATCCGCTGCGACAGTCACAGTTACAACATAGCTGAAACCACACGATGACTATCCTCGCTGTCAACGCCGGATCATCATCGCTGAAGTTTGCGCTGTATCCTGCCGACGGCAAAGGTGATGTCCTACCCGCGATATTGAGTGGCCGGGTCGAGGGACTACAACCGCAGGGCCATCCGGAACTGCATTGGGTTGATGCGCAGGGTGTGCATCTTCGGCCAATCAAGCGCGAGCAAGTGGATGTTTTTTTTGATGCGCTGGCTGCGCTGCGTGCACTGTTACCCGAGCTTGGACTGAAGACACCCCACGCCGTGGCGCATCGTGTGGTGCATGGCGGTGCTGCGTTTCGACAGAGCGTGATCGTCAACGACGACGTACTCACTCAGCTCGCGCAATTGAATCCCTTGGCGCCATTGCACCAGCCGCATAATCTTGCCGGCATACGTGCTTTTGCCAAGGCCTTTGAACACATTCTGCAAGTCGCCTGCTTCGATACCGCGTTTCATGCCAACTCGCCACTCATCTATCAGGAATTCGCAATACCGCAGGCGCTGACAGCGAGCGGTATTCGTCGTTACGGGTTTCACGGGCTCTCGTATCAATACATCATCGGGGAATTAATGCAGCACAGCCCACGGGCGCGCGGCCGTGTGCTGATGGCGCA
>CAZZMV010000266.1:0-2429 GCA_964655425.1 uncultured Bifidobacterium sp. | reverse complement strand
AAAACTTTCAGTGCCATGTCCTCAACAATGGGGACAGACATCCAAGATCACTGCCAACACAATTCTCCATGGGTCCGACGTGGCTCGATAAAAACCCAAGGAGAACATCATGTACAAGAAAAGCTTTCCAAGCGCTGCGGTCAGTCTTTTCGCAGCAATGCTGTTTATCGCACCGTCCGTTTATGCCGACCCATCGGCGAATAGTTTCGATAACCTGAGCGCATCCAAAGCAGCGGCTGATTTTTGTGCTAACAAAGTCACGAGCGAGGCATTGGTCAGCGCGGCGTTAAGTCGTGCCAAGGCACTCGCCGAACTCAATGCATTTATCACGCTCGATGAGCGCGGTGCGCTCGCTGCAGCCAAGCAAGCTGATGCTGCCAGAAAAAATGGCTCACGCTGCAGGCCACTGGAGGGTGTACCGATTGTCGTTAAAGACAATATCGAAGTCGCCGGACTACCAAATACCGCCGGCACCAGAGCTCTCTTAAGATATGTTCCAAAGAATGATGCTCCCGTCGTTGCAAAACTACGCGCAGCGGGAGCCATTATTATTGGTAAGACCAATATGCACGAATTAGCATTTGGCGTCTCAGGTTTTAATCCAAGCTTCTCGAGCAGTTCTAACTTGGGCGTACGCAATGCCTATGACAGCAGCAAGATTGCTGGTGGCTCGTCATCAGGTACGGCCGCTGCAGTCTCGGCAAGAATTGCACCGGCTGGACTCGGCACAGATACGGGTGGGTCCGTGCGCGTGCCATGCGCACTGAACGGCTGCTCTTCTCTCCGACCAACGGTTGGGCGCTATTCTCAGGCGGGTATCGCGCCGATCTCTCGCACGCGAGATACCGCTGGGCCAATGGCGGCTAGCATGGCAGATGTCGAGCTGCTCGACCGCGTCATTACAGGAGATTCATCAATACGTGCAGCAGACCTGAAAAAGCTTCGTATCGGTGTTTATGCGCCCATGCTCGCTAATTTGGATGCAGATACCAAGAGCGGGTTTGAGTTGGCTTTACAAAAAATGAAAGACGCAGGTGTAACCGTGGTAAATGTCGATATGCCGGGGTTGATGGAGCTGAATGGGCAAATCGGATTTCCGGTTGCGCTCTACGAGGCATACGACGATATGGTCGCTTATCTCAACTACAGCGGCTCAGGCATCACGATCGCCGACGTGGCTAAAGAAATTATCAGCCCGGACGTCAAGGGTACTTATGATGGCTTGGTCATTCCACGCAAACTTCCCGGCCCGGACAATACGCTGGTCGATGCAAAACCGGCTTACGATGCAGCGATGGCGAACGGCCGACCGGCATTAATGAAGCTGTATCAATCGACCTTTAGCAATAACAAGATTGATGCGCTGGCTTTCCCGACAGTGACCAAGGTTGCCATGGATGCCTCGCCCGACTCCAGCAGCATAGGCAACTTCCTTGCCTATATTCAGAACACGGATCCGGGCAGTAATGCAGGCATACCAGGCTTGCAAGTGCCTATTGGTCTGGGTGCCTCGAGCAAGCTACCGGTGGGGCTGGAGTTGGATGGCCCGGCTGGCAGTGATCGCAAATTGATCGGCATCGGGCTAGCGCTTGAGAACTTGTTTGGGCGCCTGCCACCGCCCGCAAAGCGTTAATGAATTAATGCGACTTTCGGAGCGCAGCGGCCATGCCGCTGCGCCGGTTGACGCCAAGCTTTGAAAAAATTCGCTTCAGGTAAGTGCGTACGGTCGATAGCTCGACGGCGAGACGAATTGCTATCTCTTTATCGGTAAGGCCCTCGATGACCAACTGAGCAACTGCCCGTTCACGCGCCGATAGTAAGGATGTGTGAATTGAATCTTGCTGGATCAGGCCGCCAGCATTTGAATTCTGACGCAGCGCTTTGGTAAATGCCGGCTCGATCAGATTCAGCAGATCCAGCGTGTGACGATCAAAATTCGCTCTGCCGCGCCGACGCCAGATACGTAAATCACCTAGGTTACGGCTATCGGCATAGCTGTAGACATTTACACCCCAATGCAGGCCGTCCCGCGCTAAAAAATCATTAAAAAACTCAGTGTGCATCAAGTCACGCTGCGATATCACCTGCGTAACTAATGTCGGTGCTCTGCGTCGCTGCAGCTCGAAAGTAATGGGGTCATGAAACTGATAATAAGCATCATAGGTACCGAGATTGGCTGGATCCATGTTGATGGAAATGCCTTCATCGAACTTATTTTCTGAATCATTCCATACGTACGACGCGAAAAAATCTGCTTGCAATAGCTCCATCAAACAATACCCCAGATGCTTCCGCACATCAGCCGCAGAAAGACCCTCGGCCAGCAGACCGAATGCCTTGGAAAGAAGTCTTGTCTCGCGTGCGCTCAGGTACATGAAGCACAGTCTATGACGCGGTGGCAATGATTGCAAAAGTTTTCAGAATAGTAA
>CAZZMV010000265.1:0-2446 GCA_964655425.1 uncultured Bifidobacterium sp. | reverse complement strand
GTTGGTAACAAGGTCGTGCCCTACCATACTCGCGCAGAGCTAGATCGACAGGGGGTGCTCGCAAACGCAGAGTTGTTATGGGTAGACAGCCCGATCGAAGCATTTTTTTTGCAGGTACAGGGATCGGGCCGGGTATTTTTGGCCGACACGAACGAAACCGTCCGCATGGCCTATGCTGATCAAAACGGACACCCGTATCGTTCAATTGGCCGCTACCTGGTTGAGCGTGGAGAGTTAACGCTCGAGCAGGCCTCCATGCAAGGCATACAAGCTTGGGCGACAACTAACCCGCATCGCCTGAAGGAGCTACTTGATGCAAATCCGAGCTATGTTTTTTTCAGAGAAGAGGCAATCGCAGATCCAAACATAGGGCCTAAAGGCGCGTTAGGGGTGCCCCTGACAGCGCAGCGCTCAATTGCGGTGGACCCGCTGTTCACGCCGCTTGGTGCTCCGGTGTTTCTAGCGACTACTTTGCCCAACAGCGCTACGCCACTTCGCCGCTTGATGCTCGCGCAAGACACTGGGGGTGCGATTCGCAACCCGGTTCGCGCCGATTTTTTTTGGGGCTTCGGCAAGGATGCCGGCGAGCAGGCAGGCAAGATGAAACAGAACGCTCAGATGTGGGTGCTGCTGCCGACGTCTTTGGCGCTCAGTGCGCGTTAATCGTAAGCCGTTGAACTGGCGCTCGGTGGTCGAGCAAACCCGCGTCGCAATAACTTACCCAAACCGATAAAACTGCATGCATCGTGGCCCGATGCAGCGCGAGCCAATCTGGCAGCAGCTCGCCACCGGCATGTCTTCCGTGCGCAGCATCACCCCGTAGCACTGCGCCATGGGCGCAGTGCAAACCACGTAGCACGCGTGCGTGCTGCTCAAGATGGCTCTGTCGCGATGGAAAATCATAGGCTTCCATCAGCTCTTGCTCGAGCCAAAATAGATGTTCAATAGTTTGCATCACGGCATGGTAGGCATCGGGCACATTGATGTCGTGACACTGCTGAAGTCGATCGACTCGATCGTGCAAGGATTGTTCGGCTTCACTGATTTGAGAAAGTTGTATACACATGATATTGGCTTTTTTCAGAAGAAAAATACAATCGAAACCAGCTACTGGTCGATTGACGGGTGGTCGGTACGTGAGCCCGCTCGCGCTTTAGGCGCAGCACACGGCACTGAGTAAAACGCTGTGTGGTCACTGCCGAAGGTCACATTTTGTTGGAAGTTTTGAGTAGACCTTAGATCAAGCACAACGATCCATGCAAATACCAACTGACGAATGAATTGTGCCAAGCAGATACAATTTCAGCGACACATCAAAAAATACTGAAGGAGAGAAGATGCAATATGAAAACATCCTCGTTGAAACCCATGGCAAGGTGGGTTTGGTTAGGCTGAACCGGCCCAAAGCACTGAATGCGCTGAATGATCAACTCATGGACGAACTTGGCCATGCGCTACTGTCTTTTGATTCAGATGACAGCATCGGTTGCATGGTACTCACCGGTAGCGAAAAAGCGTTCGCTGCGGGTGCGGACATCGGTGCGATGGCCAGCTACAGCTACATGGATGCCTACAAAGGCGAATACATCACGCGTAATTGGGAAAAAATTCGACAGATTCGTAAACCGCTGATTGCTGCTGTGTCCGGCTTTGCCCTTGGCGGCGGCTGCGAGTTGGCGATGATGTGTGATTTCATCATTGCTGCCGACACTGCGAAATTCGGACAGCCGGAAATCAAGCTAGGCATCATGCCCGGCGCGGGCGGAACGCAGCGTTTGCCGCGGGCGGTGTCCAAGGCCAAAGCGATGGACATGTGCCTGACGGCGCGCATGATGGACGCCGTCGAGGCGGATCGCGCCGGGCTGGTGTCGCGTGTCGTTAGTGCCGACCGGTTGGTTGACGAGGCACTCGAGGCAGCCGCCGTCATCGCCGCGATGTCATTGCCGTCGGTGATGATGATCAAGGAATCCGTGAACCGAGCCTACGAGTCCTCGCTGAACGAGGGGGTGTTGTTTGAGCGGCGCATGTTTCATAGCGCCTTCGCTACCGATGATCAGAAGGAAGGCATGAAGGCTTTTCTCGAAAAGCGTCAGCCGGTGTTTCGTAACCAATGATACTGAGCACCGAATTTAATTATTAAAAAGTTATTGTTGCTGCCTTCAGTCGGCCGAATCCGGTGTTCTTTAGGCCGGTTGACGCGGATTCTGGTTTCGGTCATAATTCCGCTTCTTTGCTGCTCGCGGGCCATTTCATGGCAAATGTGCCGCACGGCGAAAGACAATCAAAGAAGCGGTTGACGAGATTGCTCAGGCAATTCATAATTCCGCTTCTTTGCTGCTCGCAGACACGACGATCTGTGAGTAGCGCGCAAGAGGCTTCTCAAGCGCAAAGAATTCAGGTTCATTAACAATTAACAGCCGATAAGTGTGGGCGCTTGATGGCGTGC
>CAZZMV010000264.1:0-2475 GCA_964655425.1 uncultured Bifidobacterium sp. | reverse complement strand
CCAAGCAGTTCGTTGATGGCGTGAACTGGGCCACTGGCGTTGATCTGAAGACCGGCATGCCGATCGAAGCGCCGGACAACAAATTCCGTCCTGGCTTCAAGCGCAAGGCTGTGAATGTCTGCCCGAACCTGATCGGTGGCAAGAACTGGATGCCGATGAGCTACAACAAGCAGACTGGCTTGGTGTATATCCCGACGATCAACCTGTGCATGGACATGGAAGGCGTGCAGGAAGACTACAAGCGTGGTCAGTTCTACCTGTCGGTGAACTTCGACCTTGGCAAGCTGGGCCCAGGCGGCCATGGCGGTGGTCTGAAGGCGTTCGATCCGCTCACAGGCAAGACTGTCTGGATGAACAAGCAGCCGCTGCCGTTCAACGGCGGCACCATGACCACGTCAACCGGTCTGGTGTTTGCGGGTGACATCCAGGGCGTGTTCCGTGCCTACGACGGCAAGACTGGCAAAGAGCTCTGGAAGTTCAACACCGGCTCCGGCATCACTGCTGCACCGATGACTTACGTTATCGATGGCAAGCAGTATGTTGCCGTGGTATCGGGCCGTACTCAGTCGATACCTGCATTCTTCGGTGACCTCGGTCAGAAGATGGTGGATGCTAGCCCAGAGGGCGGCACTCTGTTCGTCTTTGCATTGAACTAATTCGGAGATTGGAAATGCCCAAGTCGCTTTACAACCGCGTTCGATACTGGTCTGCCGTCGCCTTGGTGACGGGTGTGTTTGCGGCGCCCATGGCGTACGCAGACAGCATCAAGATCTGTGCTGATCCTGACAACCTGCCTTTCAGCAAAGCGGAAGGTGCGGAGAAGGGGCTGTATATCGAGCTGGCTGATCTGGTTGTGCAGCGCTTGGGTGCTTCTGCCGAATATGTTTGGTGGTTGACGTATAACCAGCGTCGCGCTGTCCGCAACACCATGGACATGTGCGACGCCTACTTTGCCTTGCCTGCGAATGCAGATTACAAGGTTAGGGGTTTGGAAAAAACCCGCGCATTTCTTGATGTTGGGTATGCCGTAGTGGCACCCGCATCATTCTCATTCAGCGGTATGGAAGATCTGAAAGGCAAGCGCATTGGTGTGCTGCACGGATCCACCCCGCATATTGTGCTCTCCAATGAAACGGGCTATGACTGCCACAACTACCGCGAACAAGACGCGGTGTTTGCAGCGCTTGATAAAGGTGAGATCGATGTTGCCGTGCTGTGGGGACCCAGCGCGGGATATCAAAACGCGAAACAGTTCGCTGAGCGCTGGAAAGTGATTCCAGTCGCGGGTCAGGGCTTGAACAGCCAGGTGGCCGTTGCAGTTTCAAAGAAAAATCCTGAGCTTAAAGCCAAGATTGATCAGGCACTCACCGATTTGCAACCGGAGATCAAACAGCTACAACAGAAATACGCTTTTCCGCAGGCCGCACCGGTGATGATGAATGCCAAGGGATCGTGGAATGTCATTACAGATCAGGTGGCGGGTGGCAGCGCGCAGGCGCATGCCACGCAAATCAAGCCGGTGGCCGGCATGATGGCCGCAGGTGGTGCTAAAGCGGATTGGCGCGCCCACATGATCAAGGTAAATGATGTGAACCTTGAAGACGTGAAAGCCATGTTCAACAGCCGCTGCTCGCATTGCCATGGCCAAAATGGCGCCAGCCCGCAGCAGGAGCGCGATCTGCGCAAACTCTCCAAGCGTTACGATGACAAATGGCGTGAAGTTGCTGTCAGCACGATTACCAAGGGTCGTCCGGAGCTGGGCATGCCGACCTGGGAAGGCACGATATCCGACGCCGACATTCGCAACATCGTCAAATTCCTCGAGACCATACAGCGCAAATAATCAGCGTTTTATATTGCAGGGCCGAGGGCCCTGACTGAAATCGAATCCCAACCCAGGCGGTTGGGATTTTTTTATGTTCTTTCCCCAGCCTGTTGCGAGCCTGACCCGACGCGCTGTTTCGCACCATTAATATGATAAATTAAGGCGTTACGACTATTGCATATGGAGCTCGGCCATGGGAACCATCCGAAAAACCATCACCCTGACAGAGCAGCAAGATCACTGGGTCAAGTCCCAGATTGATGCGGGCCACTATACCAATGACAGCGAATACATTCGTGATCTGATCCGGCGCGAGCAGGAGCGTAGCACCGAGGTAGAGGCCATTCGGGCGGCGCTGATTGAGGGTGAAGCGAGTGGCGAGCCCATGCCTTTTGAACCAGCGGTTTTCAAGAAAAGAATGCACTCAGCCCATGGCTGAGTATCGACTCACACCAGCCGCCGAACGCGATCTTGAAGCAATTTGGGTATACACGGTTGAGCGCTGGGGATTGCATCAGGCCGACCGTTATGTCGATCTGCTTACAGCAGCGTTCGAGACTTTAGCGCAATCACCAAAAATTGCGCCTTCGTGTGACCATATCCGACGGGGCTATCGTAGACATCGCGTCGAACGGCATATGGTTTATTTT
>CAZZMV010000263.1:0-2498 GCA_964655425.1 uncultured Bifidobacterium sp. | reverse complement strand
CCGTTTGCTCAGCAGCTGGTGCGTAAGGCACTAAAAGAGGCGCTGCCGCGTCCGCAGTTATTCGGTACGGCGATGAAGCTCGGGCAGGCAGTGCGTCCCTTGCTGCCCGAGGTACTGCGCAACAAAGTCCCCGAGGCACGTGATGCGGGCGTATGGCCCACGCGGTCGCATGCGCGCAAGATGCTGTTGTTGGATGGCTGCGTGCAACCGGCAATGTCGCCCAGCATTAATGCCGCCACTGCGCGCGTGTTGGATACGCTTGGCATTCAATTGCAAGTCGCGCCAAAGGCAGGTTGTTGCGGTGCGATTCGTTATCACTTGAACGATCAAGCCGGTGGCTTGGACGATATGCGACGCAATATCGATGCATGGTGGCCCTATGTCGAGGCGGGTGCCGAGGCGATCGTGATGACGGCCTCAGGCTGCGGCGTGACGGTGAAAGAATACGGTCATCTGCTTGAGAACGATTCCTTGTATGCGGCGAAAGCGAAGCGTGTCTCTGAGCTGACTAAAGACCTGTCGGAAATCATGCCGGCGTTTGAAAAAGAACTGGAGCAAAAGCTCGCAGGGAAGATTAGCAAGCGCGTCAGCTATCACCCGCCGTGCACGCTGCAGCACGGCCAGCAGATCCGCGGTAAGGTCGAAAGCGTGTTGCGCGCCTGTGGCGTCGACGTGAAGCTGTGTGCTGACAGTCACCTGTGCTGCGGATCGGCCGGCACCTACTCGGTAACGCAGCCTGAGCTGTCATATAAACTGCGCGACAACAAAATAAAAAACCTCGAGGCGGTGAACCCCGAGGTAATTGTGTCAGCCAATATTGGTTGTCTGACCCACCTGCAGTCAGGTACCGATACGCCGGTCAGGCATTGGATCGAGTTGATCGACCAGGCTTTGTGACAAAGCCAAGGTATTTCACTTCCAACTCAGCTGTAGGCTGTTTCACTACCAATAATTTTGTTGATTACGAGCGGTTGCTTTTCCACGCCACCGCTCATCGTCCGAATCATCATCATCTGAAACTTGATCTCCCTCGGAAATCGCTACAACGACGCTCTCCTCCACTTTGTCCAATTCTGAAAATTGACTACCGACGTCTTCCGACGAGTCGTTGCCATCGACAATGCTGTCATGGAGATCGTCAGGCACGGCAGTAGTGGTGCTCGCATGACCTGAGGTGTTTGTTTTAGGGCTCGTTTCATTGATGACTATTTGAAAGAGCGCTCGGAAGAATCCTGCATAGATTGGCCGCATGGTCCATCCCGGTGGGGCGATCAAAAGCAACGCAGGTAATGCGTGACCAGCAAACGTTAACACCGGGTTACCACTCGTTCGCCAGCTAGCTAGAAAATTGGAAAGTGCCGCAGAGGGCATGACGGATAAAGCGCGTCCAAGTACCTCTGCAGCTGCATCGGCACGTGCATCTACGGTCTTGAACTGAGCGAGAAATTCAAACCAAAAAGTACCACCAACGCTGGATTTGGTTTTTGCTTCGTTCAGTGTTTTTTGCGTTCGGCGAATCGCTTTCAACAAATCCCTTTGCTCAGAATCGCCAGCTGCTGATGGTGTCTGCGTTCTTAGCTTTTCATAAGCATCCTCAAGATTTTTCAAAAGTGATTCCAGCATCGCTGCATGGGCAGCATGAATTTCACGATTTGGAATGGCAGACTCTGTAGCACCGGAAACCTTGCTTCTGGCGAGCTGAACTCCGGCAACCGTTTCGGCACCTGAGAACCAACCCATGACACTATGGACAACCCACTCAATTACCTTTGAGTCGTCAGATTTGGTTGCCATTAAGCGATACAAACCTGCTGCAACACCTGCCTTGAAAGTGAAGTTCATGGCATAGCTGTAATAAGCGGCCTCTTC
Organism: uncultured Bifidobacterium sp.; assembly: GCA_964655425.1. GTDB lineage: Bacteria > Pseudomonadota > Gammaproteobacteria > Burkholderiales > Burkholderiaceae_D > Pernthalerella. Next base: position 629 of record CAZZMV010000263.1, on the reverse strand, counting down.
GGTTTTGTAGCGATCCCAAAAAAGTTTTAATAGGCCAGGCGTTTCTTTCCATCGCTGTTCGATATCCACGAGGCCTTTGTGTTTAGGGTCTGTGCTTAGATATTTCTCTTTATGATTCTCGCCAACCCAACGCTCTACCCCCAACTTGCCAAGGCGCGCCCGAAGGCGATCACCCCATAATGATCCAAGCACCTTCCAGTAGTCATTAAACTTGGTTAAGGCCGGGGCATTCCAACTCGCCGAGGCGACCTGCTTCAATACCGGACCGCCGACAGTAGCATGCAGTAATCCGGCTACCGCCCCACCAATGTAGCTTGCGATGTAGCTTGCTGCGTCGGGTAATTTACTGGCCAGAAGGCGAGTGAGTGAATTACCCCAGAAGAAAGTCGCAAAGTTAGCAACTCCACCGGACAGTAGCGACATAGCGTTTTTACTCGAAGAGCCGATAATTTTTCGCTCATACTCCGCACGTTTCTTTTTATAATCTTCTTCAAGCTTGAGTGTGTTGTCAGATTTGTATTTTTGAAGGAATGCCTCATACCTTTCATGTTTCTGTTTATCTGATAGTTGTTCAGTACCAGGTAATACCCAATTCTCTACGATAGTAAGTCGATTATTTAGGCGGGTTA
>CAZZMV010000262.1:0-2507 GCA_964655425.1 uncultured Bifidobacterium sp. | reverse complement strand
TGTTTGGTGACTGGCAGCTCGCGCTGGCAGCGTACAACTGGGGTGAGGGTTCAGTGCGTAAAGCAATTTCGCGAGCCCGCGCTGCAGGCAGGGGTACGGACTACGAAAGTCTCTCGCCCTATATGCCGGCTGAAACGCGCAACTACTATCCCAAGCTGCAGGCGGTGAAGAATATCGTCGCGCTGCCATCGCGCTATCAGCTGAGCTTGCCGGTGATTGAAGATCAGCCTTACTTCACCGCGGTCAAGAAAACGCGCGATATCGACATAAAACTCGCGGCCGAATTGGCCGAGATGCCGCTGGAAGAGTTCAAAGCACTCAACCCGCAGTTCAACCGACCGGTGATCACTGGTAGCCCAGATACCCAGATCTTGCTGCCGCACTTCAACGCCGAACGCTTCAAGGAAAATTTATCCAACTGGACGCGCACTTTATCCAGCTGGACTTCGCTGCGTATCTCTGCTGCACGTGAACGTATCGAGACCATCGCAGCCCGTTTCAAAACAACGCCGCAGGTGATTCGCGATGCCAATGCTATCCCGGCCAACATGCAGCCCACCGCAGGCTCAACCCTGATCGTGCCTAAAACTACCATCGAGGCAGCTGAGATTGGTGCCGAGATTGCCGACAACGCTGTGCTGGGTTTGGTACCCGAAGGTGGCGCTCGACGCAGTGCACGCAGCGTCAAACGCGAGTCGCGCAACAATCCCGCAGCACGCACCCGTCGCAACATTCGCTAGCGAACAGGCAGCATTGGATGCTTAGTCGTCGGTATCTGCTTGCTCGTCGATCGATACCGTCAGTGCTGAACTGATCGCATCCAAGTCAACATCGCCGCAAAAATATCATTGCGGTTGACCTCATTGAAGTTTTCATGGAAATTCTGAGCGAATTCATGCAATTCGAGCAGCGGTGGGGGAATCGTTCGCAGCATCGCCAGGCTCACCGATGCATCTGCCAAGCGGTCATCGCCTGCAACGACTGCAAAAACCGGCAAACGCCACCCGCTCAAGTCATTGTTCAGTACAGCTTGTGCGTCGAGTAAGCAGCGGCCAAAGCGCATACTGGCAATACTACCCCTGCGCTGCAGCAATGAATCTGCCACATGGCGCTCAGTGATCTCACGATCATGTGTCAGCCAAGGCGTCAGATCTTCCATCGGAATTTTCGCAGTTGGCAGCAATCGCGATAACCATCGTGATAGCGGGATCATCCATGCCGGTACAGGAATCGCATTGGCGTAGTAGGGCGAGGAGAGCACGATACCGGATACAGAATAACGAATGAGTTTGTTCGATAACGCCAAATGAGTGGCAATCAACGCACCCATCGAGTGTCCGACGATGAACAAAGGTGTGGTTGGATATTGCTCCCGTACCCAGTCCAGCATATCGACCACATCCTCGATGAAAACCTCAAAGCTGGGAATATCAATCAGCTGCCGAGCGCCATGGCCATGTAGATCAAAGCTAATGGTGGTGACCTCATGCCGCCTGAAAAAGCTACCCACAGTTTCATAATCGCCAGAGTGTGACATGCCGCCATGAATCCCAAGCAGTAGCGCCTTGGTGGAATCCGCCTGCCAGATTCGAATCGGGCGCTGACCGTGCGCCGCAGGGAGGGTAAGGATCTGATCCTCTTTATATTGATGTGTGCTCATTATTTAAAACCTAATCTTGTCGGTAGCATATTGGCGGTCTTGTGACGCATATTGTGCTGGTCATTTAAAATACGCCCAAGCACTTACTGGCGCTATTTTTGCCGGATGAGTATAGCGCCGCCAGCATAGCGCGCTAAATACAGCGCGTCACCCAGCGCGCGATAAAGCTAAAACAAACCATCATCATTCTTGGAGACGTTTCATGTCACAGCACTGGAAATTTGAAACCCAAGCAGTCCACGCGGGTTATACGCCTGACCCTACCACCAAGGCGATGGCAGTACCGATTTATCAAACGGTTGCCTATGCGTTTGACAACGCACAGCATGGTGCAGATTTGTTCGATCTCAAAGTGGTCGGCAATATCTACACTCGCATCATGAACCCAACCCAAAACGTGCTCGAGGTTCGTGTCGCCGCACTTGAGGGCGGTATCGCAGGCCTAGCGCTTGCCTCTGGTCAGGCGGCCATAACGTATGCGATTCAAACCATCACCGAGGCGGGTGACAATATTGTTTCTGCCAGCGCACTCTACGGTGGCACCTACAACTTGTTTGCGCACACCATGCCGCAGTTCGGCATTGATGTGCGATTTGCCGATGCGCGCGACCCGCAGTCATTCGCAAAACTGATTGACGCCAAAACCAAGGCCATCTACGTAGAAACTATCGGTAATCCTTTAGGTAATGTCACTGACATTGAGGCCATAGCCAAGGTCGCGCATGCAGCCGGCGTGCCACTGATTGTTGATAATACGGTGCCCAGCCCCTACTTGTGCCGCCCCATCGAGCATGGTGCAGATATCGTTGTGCACTCACTCACCAAATATATCGGGGGTCAAGGCAAC
>CAZZMV010000261.1:0-2510 GCA_964655425.1 uncultured Bifidobacterium sp. | reverse complement strand
GGCTAGGCGGGGGCGGCGCAGACAGTACAAGACGTACGGCAAGCCGCCCCCAACAACGCCAGCGCCATTTTTTGAAAGGCGACGAAAGGCTCTCAGCCGCGGCCGACATAGGGCATGCTAGTCGCCATAATCGTCATAAACAGCACATTGCTCTCGAGCGGCATCTCGGCGATTCGCAGCACCGACTCGGCGACATGATTGACATCCATGCGCGGCTCGACCTTGGTACTGCCATCGGCCTGCAAGATACCGGCCGCCATGCGCTCGGTCATTTCGGTCGCGGCATTACCAATATCGATTTGGCTGCAGGCGATGCGGTACGCTCGGCCATCGAGTGCGATTGATTTGGTCAGGCCGGTGATGGCGTGCTTGGTCGCTGTGTAGGGCGCAGACATCGGGCGCGGTGCGTGTGCTGAAATCGAACCATTGTTGATGATGCGTCCGCCCTGCGGGTTCTGCGACTTCATCATTTTGATGGCGGCTTGTGCACATAAAAATGCGCCGGTCAGGTTCGCGTCAACCACCGACTGCCACTGCGCGTAGGTCAGTGTCTCAATCGGCACAGCCGGCGCGCTGACACCCGCGTTATTGAACAGCACATCAAGCCGACCGAACTGACGCTGCGTCGCATCGAATAACTGCTTGACGCTCTCGGGGTCGCCCACATCACAGCGCTGCGCCAGCGTATTCTCCGTGTTACCACCAATATCGACGATGGCCTGCTCGAGTTTATCGAGCTGACGGCCCGCTAAAACCACGCGATAACCTGCATTCACAAATGCTTTTGCGGTTGCTTTACCGATACCAGCGCCGGCGCCAGTGATGATCACTACTTTGCTTGAATTTTGAGACACGAGTGAGCTCCCTAGCGCGCGTGTTGTTCTACAAACGCTTTGATCCGCCCCACCCCTTCACGAATCGCCTGATCCGACGCAGCATAGCTCAGCCGAATATGTTGTCCCTCGCCTTCCGCGCGTGGCCCGAAATGAATATCTGCTAGCACTGCAACCCCAGCTTCATTCAGCAAACGTTGACGAAATACTTCCGAATCACGACATCCCGTGATAGCACATGCCTCGGTTACATTCGGCCAAGCGTAGAAAGCGCCACCAGGTGATTGACAATGCACACCAGGAATCGAGTTCAATAAACTCACTACGAGATCACGTCGCTGCTGAAAAATTTCTCGCATGCGGTCCGCATCGTCTTGTGGGCCGACCAACGCTTGTACGCCCGCCCATTGGGTAATTTGGGAAGCGCAAGATTCTGTGTTGGTAATCCAGGTCGTAAAAAACGGTGCCAGCTGTCGGTTGGCCATATAGCCCAGACGCCAACCGGTCATTGCATAGGTTTTGGATAAACCATCGGCGATGATGGTGCGTTCCTGCATACCCGGCTCAGAGGCAATCGAATGAAACTCGCCGTCGTAAATCAGCCTGCCGTAAATCTCGTCAGCGTAAACCCAGACCTGCGGATGGGCTCGTAACACCTCTGCAATCGCTTGAATATCTTGTTTGGGAATGACGCCACCGGTGGGGTTTTGCGGCGAATTCAAAATTAACAAACGAGTTTTTGGCGTGATTAATGCGGCTAATTCTTTTGGGTCGAGACTGAAGTTGCGCGCCTCGCGCAGAAATATCGGTACACCGACCGCACCGCTAGCCTTGATCTGTGATTCATAAATCGGAAACCCGGGTACTGGATAAATCACTTCATCGCCAGCACCATAATCCGTGACCGACAAAATCGTGTAACCAATGAAAGGCTTGGCACCGGCGGCGATCACCACATCATCTGCGCTGACCGAAATATGACGGGTGCGCGCGATCTCGTCGGCAACCGCTTGACGCAACTCGATAATGCCTGCAGATGGCGTGTAACCGTGCTTGCCGTCACGGATGGCTTGGATCGCTGCGTCTTGCACATGTAACGGCGTATGAAAATCCGGCTGACCAATACAAAACGACACAATGTCGCGCCCGGCTCGCATCAGCTGATTAACCTCAGCCAGCACGATGAAAGCGTTTTCAGTACCAAGACTTTTGGCACGTTGACTAACGTCAGGCATGTTCTCTCCGTGATGATGTGCAATGGTCAACCGAGCTTGGTCTGTATGCAACCGTGCCATGACCAGGTAAAAATCGCTGCAATGCGATTCCGACCCCGAAATAAGCGCCGTATTGTGACCGATCTGTTGACCATCGACATTTTGTTTGCGGTGGGTAAACTGCGGTATAACATTGGCAATAAGACGCAGCTGCCCTATGCCGATTTTTTATTAAATAATTGCTAACTTATGCCATCTGTTCCCCTATGAAGCTGAAATATTTTCTACCCGCTGCGATGCTGTCGGGCGTATGCGCCACAGTGCACGCCGAGTTGGTCAAGGTCTTTGAAAACATTCGCGGCACCGTGGTGTATGCCGATAGTTCATCGATCTCCGAGAATGGCGATTTACGCCGGGTGGTGGAAATTCAGTCGTATCGCGAACCGGGTCCGCGTGGCATGCT
>CAZZMV010000260.1:0-2529 GCA_964655425.1 uncultured Bifidobacterium sp. | reverse complement strand
TGACCATCGACGCGCTGGAAAATTTCAAAAACCTGATCATGCCACCAGCCAGGAATACCTTCGCCCCGGTCAGATACCCTGATCAGTACTTCATCGTCCATATGCTTCGCATCAATGGTGATCACCGAGCCATCGGGACTATATTTAATGCTGTTTTGCAGAAGATTATCGAGTAATTGCATCAGAAGAATAATATCAACATGTAGCAATGGTAAATCGCGCGGCAAATACACATTGAATTGCCGTCCCGGGTAACGACGTTTTATCCGGTTGACGACAGTACCGACAATCTCTTCCAGTGACTCCCAATTCTTGTTCAGCTCCAAATTTACAGCATCTAATCGCGCCAACTGTAAGGTGTTGGTGGTCATTCGGTGCAAGTGCTCGGTCTCATCGATAATGGTGGCGGCGAGCGCCGCGACCTCGTGCTTCGATTCGCCATGGGCCTGTTCTGCCAATACCGAGGCCGCACCCATAATGGTAGACAAAGGCGTATGGTAATCGTGAGAAATGGCGGTCAACAGCGTGTTTCGAATCGTTTGATTTCGCGACTGCTCTGCAGCGTTGCGTGCCTGGGTCAGCGCAAGATAGCGCTCCAACTCAACCGCCAGTAGCTGGACAAGCTCCCGGAAATGCGCATACCCCAACCAATGCGCTGCCGGCTCGAAGTCTTCGTGAAAAATGACCAATCCCCAGCGTTTTTCTCGACCGAGAATGGGAATCGCGCGCAACGACTCATCTATTTGGTCTGCCGAAAGCTGTCTTGAAATCCGCTGCCATTCGGTCAATAGCCGTTGCTTTTGGAATGGGCCAGGGTCGCCGAAAAACGCCGTTTCATTCCCCTTTTCTGCAAATGTGCCTGTTCGACTCAGGAGGATAAAACACGGAATCTCCGCATACTCAGTAAGCGATTTACGTAGCGCGTCTACTTTACCTGGTAAGTCAATCGCCTCGCGTAACCGCTCCCCAAGCTGTCTCAACTGATCCGCGCGCGCCGCCTGACGTGCCTCGTTGGTGACAGCACGCCGCAACCGCACCGTCAAATAACCGATGACTGAGCTAACGCCATATACCGAAACCAGCAGTATCAAATCCTCGCGGAGTGCTGGTGTGAACGATAAACGCGGGTTAACAAAGAAGTAGCTGAAAAACAGAATCGATACGGTATTGGTTACGAAGGCCGCCACCGGGCTTAACCAAAGCCCTGCGACAGCACTGGCCAATACCAACATTAGCGCGAGGTTCGGCACGACGAATCTGCCGTCTAGCCACCACATCAAGGCCCAGGCGAGCGTCCAAACCAATAGGCCATACCAGCGGCGCTCGCTGAACGGGAGGGCTCGAACCAATTTAATCGACATATCCGGAACAGATGGGTGGTGATTGCCTGCACGGCGAGCAGGATCAGCACGACCTACCGTTGCGGTGTCAGACCGCATTGAGTTTACCTTTGAGGCCCGAAGTGAGGCGGTCGAGTTGACGTAATTATCTATTTATTAAGTTGAATGCCGGTGTGCTCGATTAAGCGTCACCATCAGATTCCAAACGAGTTGGCGCTCCGAATCCTTCAAGGACTGAAAAATGCCAAGGATCTCGCCTAGATTGCCATTGAGCGCTGGCTGCGCGCGCTCGATTGGCACTTGCTCCTCCACCATCGGGCCTTGCCCCAGTAATAGCCATGCGGATGAAACACCCAGCAAGCTTGCAAGCGCATTCAAGTGGCTTTGTGTAGGGATTGAATCTCCTACCAACCAACGTCGAGCGCCATGCATCGTGATGACCATGCCATGGCTGTGCAGATTGAAATGACGCGCCAATGTGGTGGGGCTGTCATCCAGGCCCGCAAACGCTAGGGCCTCAATGAGTCTTCTCGCAAAGTCCAGCCGCAATTTTCTATTCGCACTTGTCATGGTGAGGAAGTTTGCGCTGGGAAATATTAGGAAAGCATAAGTATTTGATTAGGTACCCATAAATATTTCCGTCAAAAATCCATTAATAAATTCATTGATTAACACTGAAAAGAAAATTTACGGCTTAAACGATTGGCGAATGAAAATTTTTCGTGCATGATTTTCCTCGGAGTAACAAGTAGGCTTTACAAATTTCAACAATAGCCTGCGGGGGGAAGTGAATTATGGAAGCACAGAAATTAGAGCAGCCATCAAGTGCTGCACAGAGCACGGAGAAACGGCCGTATTTTTCAATCGGCGACCTGTTTTTCATGGTGATCACCGTAGTGGTCGGTTTGGCCATCATCGAGCTGGGTTTTGTCACTTGGCTCGAAGGTCGTCATACGGAATCAGCCAAGTCGGCCGGTGAATCTGTGGTCAGTTGGATGACGAGCGAAGCCGCCAAGCGATCATCAAAAGCTGACGGCATCTCGAGTGAATGCAGCGGTGAAGACAAGAACTGGCTAAATTGCCGGGAATGGATGGTCAGCTCAAGCGGACCTTTCAAAGGCCTCAGTAATGAGCTAAGCAAGAGTAACAAGCTATTCAGCCCAAGCTGCGACAGAACGCAGCTCGACAC
>CAZZMV010000259.1:0-2553 GCA_964655425.1 uncultured Bifidobacterium sp. | reverse complement strand
GGGATTTCCGCGCCAAAGATGGACGCGTGAGTATGCGCAGCAATGCCGCTGCTGGGCACGACATTGGGTAGGACAGCGCGCGGAATACGAAGCAGCGAGAGAATTTCATCGTCCCAATCGAGCGAATGAATATTAAACAGCATCGTACGCGATGCATTACTGGTATCCGTGATGTGTGCACCTGCGAGTTTGAAGATCAACCATGAGTCCACCGTGCCAAATGCCAGCTCTCCTCGTTCAGCACGATCGCGCGCGCCGGGAACATGGTCCAGCAACCAACGCAGCTTGGTGCCGGAAAAATAGCCGTCAATCACCAACCCAGTCTTGCTGCGAAATAGATCACTCTTGCCTTCGGCTCGCAGCGCATCGCAAAAAGACGCAGTACGCCTATCCTGCCAAACGATTGCATTCGCCACAGGTTCGCCGGTGGCGCGGTCCCATAACACAGTCGTTTCACGTTGATTGGTGATGCCGACTGCAGCGATATTTTTCGCGCTCAGCGATGCGTCACGCAGGACTTGCTGTGTCACCTCAAGCTGTGAATGCCAGATTTCATTGGCGTCATGCTCGACCCAGCCCGGATTCGGAAAAATTTGCCGAAACTCTTTTTGCGCGATGCCATGAATGCGCCCAGCGCGATTGAACAAAATCGCTCGAGAACTTGTGGTGCCTTGGTCTATCGCAAGAATATATGAATCTGCCATGTCTACCTCCCTCGTTTTCAGCAGCCGCCGAAATCTCAACAGCAGCTAGTGGAAACGTGTTTGGAAAAAAAGCGCGGACAAGCCGCGCATCGAAAGAATTCAATGAAGATTGATGTAGGGCGGCGTCCAACAGTCACCGCCCTACCTTCAGGTCGATTACTTCACGCGACCTTCTTTCCATGCTTGCAGCAGCTTCTCGTAAGCGATGGTCTCGCCTTTTGGCTTCTCGTTAGCGAGTTTCTTCCAAGGGGCATTCTTGTCAGACAGCCACTTGTTAGGATCACTCTTCTCGTTCAGCTTCGGTGGGCAGTTCTTCATACCAGCGCGCTGCAGACGGCCTAGCACGTTGTCCATTTCATCTGCCAGATTGTCCATTGCTGCTTGTGGTGTTTTTTCACCAGTTACAGCAGTCGCTACGTTCTTCCACCAGAGCTGAGCGAGCTTCGGATAGTCAGGCACGTTGGTACCGGTCGGAGTCCACGCAACCCGCGCCGGGCTACGATAGAACTCGATCAGGCCACCGTACTTACTGGCGTTCTTGGTGAAGTACTCATGACGGATGTCGGAGTCGCGCACGAAGGTCAAACCGACGATCGACTTCTTAAGCGATGTCGTTTTCGCATTGATGAACTGCGCGTACAACCAAGCGGCAGCCTTACGCTCGTCCGGGGTCGACTTCATGAAGGTCCAAGAGCCTACATCCTGATAGCCGTTTTGCATACCGTCTTTCCAGTACGGGCCATGCGGGCCAGGCGCCATGCGCCACTTCGGTGAGCCATCTGCGTTGTTCACAGCCGGCGCTTTGCTCATCGATGCGGTGAAGGCGGTATACCAGAAGATCTGCTGGGCGATCTGGCCTTGGCCAGGCACTGGGCCGGCTTCGGAGAAGGTCATGCCCATCGCTTCTTTGGGCGAATACAGCTTCATCCAGTCGATGTACTTGGTCAGCGCATACACAGCCGCAGGCGAGTTGGTCGCGCCGCCCCGAGCCACCGATGCGCCTACCGGTGTGCACTTGTCGTCGGCGACACGAATACCCCACTCGTCAATCGGCATACCATTCGGGATGCCTTTGTCGGCAGTGCCTGCCATCGACAACCAAGCATCGGTAAAGCGCCAGCCGAGCGACGGATCTTTTTTGCCATAGTCCATGTGACCATAGATCGGCTTGCCATCAATAGTCTTGACGTCATTGGTGAAGAAGTTCGCGATGTCTTCATAGGCAGACCAGTTCTGTGGCACACCGAGGTCGTAGCCGTACTTGGCCTTGAACTTGTCTTGCAGATCTTTGCGTGCAAACAGATCAGCGCGGAACCAATACAAGTTGGCAAACTGCTGATCTGGTAACTGATACAGCTTCTTGTCCGGTCCGGTGACGAAGCTGATACCGATGAAGTCTTTCAGATCGAGGTTGGGGTTGGTGAAAGGTTTGCCGTATCCAGCCATAAAATCGGATAGTGGCTCAACCGCGCCGTAACGGAAGTGAGTACCGATCAAGTCCGAATCAGAAATCCAGCCGTCATAAATGCTCTTGCCTGACTGCATGGAGGTTTGCAGTTTTTCAACCACGTCACCTTCTTGAATCAGATCATGATTAACTTTGATGCCGGTGATTTCTTCAAAAGCCTTGGCCATCGTCTTTGACTCATACACATGAGTGTCGATGGTTTCGGAAACCACATTGATCTCCGTAACGCCTTTGGCCTTCAGTTTTGCCGCCGCATCAATGAACCACTTCATCTCATCCATCTGCTGCTTCTTCGACAGCGTTGACGGTTGGAATTCATCATTAATCCACTTCTCAGCTGCCTTCATGTCAGCCCAGGAGCTACCTGAGGCCAGCATGGCG
>CAZZMV010000258.1:0-2564 GCA_964655425.1 uncultured Bifidobacterium sp. | reverse complement strand
ACCTCGATGTCGGGCCAGACCATAGAAATTCTGAACACCGATGCCGAGGGTAGATTGATACTGTGTGACGCGCTCACCTATGTCGAACGCTTCAAGCCTGCGGCAGTGATTGATATCGCAACGCTGACTGGTGCCTGTGTCACTGCACTGGGTCATCACAACACAGGTTTGTTCACTCGCCATGATGAGGCGCATGATGCGCTTGCCAATGAACTACTGTCAGCGGGTAAGTCATCGAATGACACGGCATGGCGCATGCCGATTGAAGACGCTTATCAAGAGCAGCTGAAATCCAACTTTGCTGACATTGCAAACATTGGCGGCCCGCCGGGCGGCTCGATTACAGCAGCCTGCTTCCTCGAGCGCTTCACCCGTAAGTACACCTGGGCACATCTGGATATCGCTGGCACTGCGTGGAAAAGCGGCGCAGCCAAGGGCGCGACTGGCCGGCCGGTACCCTTGCTGACCAGTTTTCTGATCGAGCGCGCCAAATAATTTGCGCAACGACTGCGCATGAAACTCGCTACCTGGAATGTCAACTCGCTGAAGGTGCGGCTGCCGCAGGTACTGCAGTGGCTGGCAACTTCGCCGGTGGATGTGCTGTGCCTGCAAGAGACCAAGCTCACTGATGACAAATTTCCGGTTGCCGAGATTGAAGCCGCTGGTTATCAGGTGGCGTTCACTGGCCAAAAAACCTACAACGGTGTCGCCATTCTCTCGCGCTACCCGATACACGATGTCGTGAAAAATAATCCGCTGTTCGAAGACGAACAGCAGCGCATCATCAGCGCGACCATCGAGGGCATGCGTATAGTCTGTGCATACATCCCCAACGGGCAGGCGGTTGGCTCGGACAAATACGAGTACAAACTTCGTTGGCTGGATGCACTCACGCGCTGGCTGAATGATGAATTGAAAGCGAACACCTCGCTCGCCCTGCTTGGCGACTACAACATCGCCCCCGCCGACGCCGATGTGTATGACCCGGTGGAGTGGGCGGGACAAGTACTTTGCTCTGATCCGGAGCGCGCAGCATTTGAGCGACTGATCGCGCTGGGTTTGCAAGATGCCTTCCGAATGTTTCCGCAGGCCGACAAGCTCTACAGCTGGTGGGATTATCGTCAGATGGCCTTCCGACGCAACAGAGGATTACGTATCGACCACATCCTCCTTTCGGTACCACTGGCTCAACGCTGTATTGCGTGCGACATCGATAAAGCACCACGCAAATGGGAGCAACCTTCGGATCACACGCCCGTGATCGCGACGCTTACGCCTTAGAGGCCAGCGCCTCACGAATCTGCGTCAACGACGAAGGATCTTCAATCGTCGTCAGATCGCCCGGATCACGCCCTTCGCAAATCGCCTGAATTGATCGGCGCAACAACTTCCCCGAGCGGGTCTTGGGTAGCAAATTCACACAAAACACATGCGCTGGGCGCGCTACTGCGCCGAGCTGGCGATCCACAACACCAAACACTTCTTTCTCAAACTGTTTTTTGGCTTCGACAGTCGCGACTTTGTCGGAATGTTTGGGGATCACGAACGCGACGGCCACCTGACCTTTTACCTGGTCCTCCACGCCCACTACGGCAACTTCAGAGACATTATCGTGTGAGGAAATACTTTCCTCGATCTCGCGCGTCCCAAGGCGATGACCAGCAACATTAATCACATCATCTGTGCGGCCAAGAATGAAGTAGTAGCCATCATCGTCGCGAATACCCCAGTCGAAGGTGGAGTACACCTGCTCGGTACTGAAATTTGACCAGTAGGAATTGACATAGCGTTGATCATCGCGCCACACCGTCTGCAAACAACCGGGGGGAAGTGGCCCTTCGATTACGACGACGCCTTTTTCATTCGCGCCACACAAAGCGCCATTAGCTTCGTTCAATACTTTGACGCGATAGCCCGGCATGGGTACGCCCGGGCTACCGAGGCGAGTCGGTCGATCGTCGACACCTTTCGCGACCGATAAAATCGGCCAGCCAGTTTCAGTCTGCCAGTAGTTATCGATGATGGATACACCGAGCGCATCCGCCACCCAGGCCGAGGTGTTTTCATCTAAGGGTTCGCCCGCGAGATACAGCGCCTTCAGCGATGACAGATCATGCTTCTTCATCAGCTCTGGAGGCTGCTTCTTCAACACGCGCACCGCAGTCGGCGCAGAGAACATCCGCGTGACCTTGTACTTCTCGACAATCTGCCACCAGATCGCTGCATCTGGGCGCAGCGGCGTGCCCTCATACATGATGGTCGCCATGCCCGCGATCAGCGGGCCGTACACGATGTACGAGTGCCCCACCACCCAACCAATGTCGGAGGTTGAGAAATAGGTCTCGCCGGGTTGGCCACAAAAAATCGTTTGCATCGACATCGCGAGTGCAACTGCGTAGCCACCGACATCGCGCTGCACACCTTTCGGCTTGCCCGTCGTACCCGAGGTATACAAGATGTACGAAATATCATCCGATTTCAGCCAGGTGACAGGCACCTGCGCATCGATATGCTGCTCGCGCAGCGCTGCGTAATCCAGGTCACGGCCAGCAACCAGATTCATC
>CAZZMV010000257.1:0-2591 GCA_964655425.1 uncultured Bifidobacterium sp. | reverse complement strand
GGAATCGCAGCAGCAGTGTTGCGCGCCAGCTTGGGATAATCGCCCAGCCGCGCCTTGACCTCGGGTGGCGAAATATCCTTACCAATGGCTGTATTGTCTTTTTCACCAAACAGCAGCAGCGTTGGCACCTTGATCTTGCCAAACTCATACAGCACCGGCTGCGTAAAAATCATGTCGTACGTCAGGGCCGAGTGCCACGCAACGATGTCACGCCCCGGGCCTCGAAACATACCTGCAATCATCTGTACCCAACGCTCGTACTCTGGGCGCCATTCGTTGACGTAGTACGTCACGCGTTCGTAATTACGAATACGCTCAGCTGTCAGCTGTTGCTCGCGTGCGTGCCACTGATCGAGTGATAGCGTTGGCACCCCCTCTGCCTTCCAATCTTCCAAACCGATCGGATTCACCATCACAAGGCGCTCAACATGCTGTGGAAACATTAACGCCATGCGGGTCGCGAGCATGCCGCCCGTCGAGTGTCCCATGACGATGAAACGCTTGATACCGATTGAATCCAGCAAGGCCTTGGTATTGCTCGCTAGTTGCTGGAAGGTGTACTGGTATGAAGCGGGTTTGCTCGATTTACAGAAACCGATCTGATCTGGCACGATCACCCGAAACCCGTTCGCCTGCAAGAAGCGCATAGTGCCTTCCCAGGTCGCCGCACAAAAATTTTTGCCATGCAGTAGCACGACAGTGCGGCCGTTTGCACGCTCGGGCTGCGCATCAAGATAAGCCATTTGTACTTGCTGGCGCTGCGACTGAAAAATAAAACGCTGCACCGGCAACGGATACTCAAAACCCTCCAGCTCGGGGCCGTATACCGGGCCTTCGTCAGCATGTGACACTGTAGTGACGGCTAGTATCGCGAAAGCTAGTAGCAGGTGATTCAAGTAGCGCATGTGAATGATCCTGATTAAATTATTTCTTAGATTTTTTCTGTGAATGATTGAATGTGAACTATTTTCTACGAATTCATTTGCTCGGCACCTTCCACACGCTTTGTTTTAAGCGTTTGCCTGTTGCGGCCGACGATCGGTAATAAACCATGCCGCCAGCAGACCGACTGACGCACCGAACATGACATAAAACGATGGCGCGAGTAATGAGCCGGTGGTCTTGATCAGCCAGGTCACAATCAACTGCGCAAAGCCACCGAAGATCATGACAGCGACGTTGTAGGCCAGGGCCAAGCCGGTCGAGCGCTGCCGTACCGGAAACTGTTCAGCCAAGGCAGTAGAAATCGCGCCAAATCCCACTGCAATCGCGCTGCACAGCACAATTTGCATGATGGCTAATCGAATTAATGAGGGCTCAGCCAATAACCAAGCCATCAAAGGATAAGTCAGCAACAAGTACAAAACCGCCGCCATCATCAGGACGGCACGCCGGCCGATACGGTCCGACAAGATGCCAAACAATGGGATCAGCACCGTCAAAAAAATCAGCCCGGCCACTTGCGCGGTGAATGCTTCTTTCAGCGGGATATTCAGTTGTGTCTTGGCATAGGTGGGCATATAAATCAGCACCACATAAAACATGATGGTGGCTGAAACGACCAAACCGAAGCACACCAGTACATCGCGTAAATGTTCACGTAACACCGCCATCAACCCCAGATGCTGCGTTTCATCTTGCGAAGCAGCGACAAACTCCTCAGTTTCCGAGAGATGCCGACGCATCCATAAACCCACCGGTCCGATCAATAAACCAAACAAGAAAGGCAAGCGCCAGCCCCAATCGTCAATTTGCTCAGGCGTCAATCCCTGCGTAACCAGCATGCCCGCAGTGGCACCGGTAAGCGCTGCAATACTCTGCCCCACCATTTGCAGCGAACCAAAAAAGCCACGTCGCTCGGGCGGTGCGCTTTCAATCAGAAACGCGGTGGCGCTGGCAAATTCACCACCGGTCGCTGCGCCTTGTAGTAGCCGCGCGAGTACCATGATGGCCGGTGCGGCGATACCAATCGCAGCATAGGTCGGCGCAAATGCAATCATCGCTGTCGCGATGGTCATGAGCAGAATGATTAATTGCAGCGCCGCTTTGCGACCACGACGATCAGCGTACAGACCAATCAACACGCCCCCGACCGGTCGCATGAAGAAGCCCACCCCGAAGGTGGCCATCGCAATCAGTAATGAAGCGTACTCACTCTCCGCCGGGAAAAACAACCTCGAAATAATCACGGTCATAAAACCGTAGATCACGAAGTCGTACCACTCGAGTGCGTTGCCAATCACGGCAGCGAATATCTGACGGGTTCGGGTTGCGGCTGGCATCTGGGCTTGCTCCGGGTTGGATTGACGTACTCGTATTCAGAAAGTTGACTTAAGAACTTATGTTTCAGGGCTTAAATTTTTTTGCTTGGATTTTAGGGCTTATATTTCAGTGCTTGAATTTCAGAGCTTGAATTTCAGAGCTTGGATTTCAGCGCGCGTCTCTCGCCATCTATCTCATTCAAGCGCGAGTGCCGCCAACTCAACCCATTGATAAACGAGATAGGTCCTTATTCTCGGTTAAACTTACATAAGTGCATTGTACGGAGAAATCGCGATGGCCTTGCTCATCATCGGATTGGTGCTTTTTCT
>CAZZMV010000256.1:0-2622 GCA_964655425.1 uncultured Bifidobacterium sp. | reverse complement strand
TGGACAGTGATCTTGCCGCTGGCGATGCCCGGTATTGCAGCGGGATCGATTTTTTCTTTTTCGTTGACGCTGGGTGATTACATCATCCCGCAAGTGATCGGTAATTCGACCTTGTTTATCGGTCAGGTGGTGTATCGCCAGCAAGGTATCGCCGGCAACTTGCCGTTTGCTGCTGCATTCTCGATTGCGCCAATCATCATCATCGCAATTTACCTGTGGCTGGCGAAGAGAAAAGGGGCCTTCGATGCGCTCTGATACCGCTACCATTTCACGACCCTCGGTCGGCCTGACGCTGGCAACACTGGGATGTGTGCTGTTTCTGCACGTGCCCCTGGCACTGATTATTTTGTATGCATTTAGTAGCGAAGATAAAAGCTATGTTTTTCCGCCACCATCGCTCACCACCCATTGGTTTGCCGTAGCACTTGATCGGGCAGATGTCTGGAATGCAGTCAGTTTGTCGGTACAGGTAGCACTGTGTTCCACACTTATGGCGCTCGTACTCGGCACGCTGGCGGCGGGTGCCCTGGCGCGATCGCGATTTTTTGGACGCGATGCGATTTCCTTGTTGCTGATTCTGCCGATTGCCTTGCCGGGCGTGGTGACCGGGATTGCGCTACGCTCTGCTTACCATTCTGCAGATATTCCATTCAGCTTCTGGACCATCGTGATTGGCCATGCCACATTTTGTATTGTGGTTGTGTACAACAACGCGGTAGCGCGCTTGCGAAGATTAAGTCCGTCACTGATCGAAGCGTCGATGGATTTGGGCGCAAATGCATTCCAGACTTTTTTTCATGTCGTACTGCCGCAGTTAGGCTCTGCATTACTCGCGGGTGCCTTGCTCGCATTTGCATTGAGTTTTGACGAGGTGATTGTCACAACCTTCACCGCAGGTCAGCAAACGACCTTGCCCATATGGATGCTTCAAGAGTTGATCCGACCGCGCCAACGCCCGGTCACCAATGTTGTCGCGGTATTCATTATTGCGATGACCTTCATACCCATTGTCGCTGCGTATTGGCTAACCCAGCGCGGTGATGACGATGCCCGACGATGATGACAAGAGGAGATAACACCATGGCAAACGCTGCACCGCATAACGTCACCCTCCCGACCGAGCTGTTAATCAATAATCGCAACGAGCGCGGCGAGGGTGCGGTTGAACATGTGATTAATCCGGCGACGGGCACTAATTTATGCGACGTGCCAGAAGCCTCGCCCGAGCAGGTGTCGCGTGCGGTCGATGCAGCCGAGCATGCTTTTGCCAGCTGGTCGCAAACCACGCCCGGTGAGCGCTCTGCGATGTTGCTGCAATTGGCGTCTGCCATTGAAAACAATGCCGAAACTTTCGCGCGACTCGAGTCGCTGAATTGCGGCAAGCCTTATGCACGTGCGCTTGGTGATGAAATACCTGCGATTGTTGATTGCTTTCGCTATTTTGCCGGTGCAGCGCGCTGCATGACCGGTACTGCCGCCGGTGAGTATTTAGGTGGTCACACCAGCATGATCCGTCGTGACCCGGTGGGTGTGGTCGGTTCGATCGCACCATGGAATTACCCGATGCTGATGGCTGCCTGGAAGGTGGCACCAGCAATCGCCGCAGGAAATACCGTAGTGCTCAAGCCCAGTGAGCAAACGCCATTGACTGCGCTGTATTTTGCGCAACTAGCGGCAGGCATTTTGCCGCCGGGTGTATTGAACGTGATTTGTGGTCGCGGAACCAGTGTTGGGCAAGTATTGGTTGAACATCCTAAGGTTCGCATGGTGTCGATCACCGGTGATGTCGCCACTGGTCGCAAAGTATTGCAAGCTGCATCCGGTAGTTTGAAGCGCACTCATCTGGAGTTGGGTGGCAAAGCCCCGGTGATTGTGCTGGATGATGCAGATCTGGCGTCGGTAGTGGAGGGTGTACGTACCTTTGGCTATTACAACGCTGGTCAAGACTGTACTGCAGCATGCCGTATCTATGCCGGCCCAAAAATCTACGACAACCTGGTTGCCGATTTAACTTCGGCAGTCGCCAGCATCAAAGTCGGTCCGCAGGATGACGATGATGTCGAGATTGGCCCGCTCATCTCGGATCGGCAGCGCAGCCGGGTGGCGAGCTTTGTCGAGCGCGCGCAAATGGCAGGGCATATGCAGATCACCACCGGCGGCGGCATACGGCCGGGTGCGGGTTTCTTTTATGAGCCCACCGTGATTGCGGGGGCGCTGCAGGATGATGAGATTGTTCGACGCGAGGTATTTGGCCCCGCAGTATCTATTACGCGCTTCACCGACGATGATCAGGCAGTGCAGTGGGCAAATGACTCCGAGTATGGTTTGGCGTCGAGCGTTTGGACCAAAGACGTATCACGTGCGATGAATATTGCGCGCCAACTCCAGTATGGCTGCACCTGGATTAATACGCATTTCATGCTGGTAAACGAGATGCCGCATGGCGGTTTGAAAGCCTCCGGCTATGGCAAGGATATGTCGATGTATGCCTTGGAGGATTACACTGTGGCGCGCCATGTGATGGTCAAACTTTGAGCGGTGATTCATCGGCCTTCGGGCCGATGTGCCCACGTATCAAGGCCAGGCTGACGACTGCCACCAGCATTGATCCACCGAGCAGAT
>CAZZMV010000255.1:0-2631 GCA_964655425.1 uncultured Bifidobacterium sp. | reverse complement strand
CGCTCGATGAGGGTGGCGATACCTTGCCCCACCCCTATACACATCGTACACAATGCGTATCTCCCACCCGTTCGGTGCAGTTGATACATCGCGGTGGTAATGAGTCGTGCGCCACTCATGCCGAGTGGATGACCAAGCGCAATCGCGCCGCCATTCGGGTTGACCCGAGCATCATCATCAGAAATACCCAATTGCCGTAGCACCGCCAAGCCTTGTGCAGCAAAGGCCTCGTTCAATTCAATCACATCAATTTGATCGAGGGCGATACCGGTCTGCTTGAGCAATTTTTGTACTGCCGGCACTGGACCAATACCCATTATGCGTGGCGCTACACCTGCAGTCGCCATACCGACGATGCGAGCACGCGGTGTCAGGCCATAGTGCTTTGCGCTTTCCTCATCCGCCAGCAGCACAGCGCAGGCACCATCGTTCACGCCAGATGCATTACCTGCTGTGACCGTACCATCCGGGCGAACAATGCCCTTGAGTTTAGCCAGCGCCTCGATATTGGTCGCGCGCGGATGTTCATCATGCAGCACCGTAATTGGATCCCCTTTTTTCTGAGGGATGATGACCGGTGTAATCTCATCAGACAGCGTACCGTTGGCTTGTGCACTGGACGCTTTTGCCTGACTACGCAGCGCAAATGCATCCTGATCCTCTCGGCTAATCTGAAAATCGGTGGCGACATTCTCGGCTGTCTCGGGCATGGAATCCACACCGTACATCGCTTTCATTTGCGGGTTAATGAAACGCCAGCCTATCGTCGTGTCAAAAATTTGCGCGTTACGCGAGAATGCACTATCCGCCTTGCCCATGACGAATGGCGCGCGCGTCATCGATTCAACGCCACCCGCAATCATCAAGCTGGCCTCACCTGATTTGATGACTCGTGATGCAGTGCCAATAGCATCCATCCCGGAACCACACAATCGATTGATCGTGCTGCCCGGTATTGAGATAGGCAAGCCAGCCAACAGCAATGACATACGCGCGACATTTCGGTTGTCATCACCCGCCTGATTGGCGCAACCAAAGATCACATCATCAACCAACGACCAATCAACAGTCGGATTACGCTCTTGTAGCGCGCGCAGCGGAATTGCACCGAGGTCGTCGGCGCGTACATCTTTAAGTGCACCACCGTAGCGACCAATAGGTGTTCTGATCGCGTCGCAAATAAAGGCTTGTTTCATTTTTATCTTTATTTAGTCAAAGTTCACGAAATAATTGAAATCTACGCTCAAAGGCACATGGCTCGATGATCTTAAAAACGTCATCCCGGCGCAGGCCGGGATCCTGGAAGCATCATCGTCAAGCAGATTTCAATGGTACGCCTGTTAACTGCTGCAAAGTATCTAGCGATAACCCGTCGATTGTATCAACCACAAGCAAGCCATCGGACGTAACATCGATCGTAGCCAAATCGGTATAAATACGAGACACACAAGCCACGCCCGTGAGCGGATAAGTACAAGCCGAAACGATTTTGCTCTCACCACTTTTGGTTTGATGCTCCATCATCACAAATACTTTTTTGGCACCAATCGCTAAATCCATCGCCCCGCCAACTGCAGGTATCGCGTCTGGCGCGCCGGTATGCCAATTCGCCAGATCACCGCGCTCAGACACCTGAAACGCACCCAGCACGCAAATATCAAGATGTCCACCCCGCATCATGGCGAATGAGTCGGCGTGGTGAAAAAATGCACCGCCAGTGAGCAAGGTCACCGGCTGTTTGCCGGCGTTAATCAGATCCTCGTCCTCCTCACCTGCCGCGGGCGCAGGCCCCATACCAAGTAGCCCATTCTCGCTGTGCAGGAATATCTCTTTGGTAGGGTCAAGATGGTTGGCCACCATGGTCGGCAACCCGATACCCAAATTAACGTACGCTCCTTCGGGAATATCTTGCGCTACGCGCTGTGCGATCTCGTCGCGGCTACGACGTTTCATTGCGCACCTCCAAGCTGCATAACACGCTGTACAAAAATACCGGGCGTAATAATCACCTCCGGATCTAAAGCCCCCAAGGGCACAATCTCATCCACCTGAGCAATCGTGCAGCGCGCAGCGCTGGCCATGATTGGACCGAAATTACGTGCAGCCTTTCGATACACCAAATTACCCCAGCGGTCACCCTTAAGCGCTTTAATCAATGCAAAGTCGGCATGAATCGGTGATTCAAGTACATAGTGCCTGCCATCGATTAGTCGTGTCTCTTTACCTTCGGCGAGTTGCGTTCCATAACCGGTCGGCGAGAAGAATCCGCCGATACCAGCGCCGGCGGCACGAATACGCTCGGCTAAATTTCCTTGTGGCGTTAACTCAAGCTGTATTTTTCCGGCTCGGTAAAGCGCATCGAATACGTGAGAATCAGATTGTCTGGGAAATGAGCAGATGATCTTTTTGACCCGCCCGGCAGCCAATAAAGCAGCTAATCCCGTGTCACCGTTGCCAGCATTATTGTTGACAATCGTTAAGTCGGTCGCGCCTTGCTCGATCAGCGCATCGATCAATGCCTTGGGCATACCGGCATTACCAAAACCGCCAATCATTACGGTCGCACCATCATGAATACCAGCGACCGCACTGCGCAAGTCTGCTACGGTTTTATCAATCACCTTGAGCTCC
>CAZZMV010000254.1:0-2648 GCA_964655425.1 uncultured Bifidobacterium sp. | reverse complement strand
TTTCCATGTTCCAGCGGACTTGCTCCAGCGATCGAAAAAGCTCGGGGTACAGCATTTGAAAAATCCAGCAAAGGCAAATGAATGCGCCGATTTTATCAATAATGGTTCATCACGATTGGCGCTCCAGCACTCGCCCGATCTCAAACGCAAAATCCCCGGACGCAGATTTTCAATTTGATATCAAAGCGCATCCAATTGGCTCAACATGCGAGCGGCTTGCTGTCGAATAGCGGCGCGCTCGGCGTCACTAAGCCGATTGAGGTTTTTGGCCATTAGCGCGGTACGGGGGTTACTCGTTAATGCCTTTGCATGCCGCTCAATGAAATGCCAGTAAAGCGTGGTGAACGGGCAAGCTCGCTCGCCGCTGCGCTGCGCCGGGTCGTAGCGACAGCCACTGCAGTAGTTACTCTGTCGATGAATGTAGGCGCCGCTGGCCACATAGGGTTTGCTGGTAAAGCGCGGGCCGCAGGCATGCAGTGCCATACCGGCGGTGTTGGGTAGTTCGACCCATTCAACCGCATCGACATAGATCGCCAGGTACCAATCCTCCACCTGCTGCGGAGATAGCTCAGCCAGCAGCGCAAAATTACCGGTGACCATCAGTCGCTGAATATGATGCGCATAGCCGTAAGCCAGTGTCTGCTGCAGGCAATCACGTACGCACGCCATGTGGGTCTCGCCAGTCCAGAACCAGCGCGGCAAATCACGCTGATGGCCGTAGTGATTGGCTTCACGCATGGCCGGCATATCCAGCCAATACACGCCGCGTATGAATTCGCGCCAACCCAAGATCTGACGAATGAATCCCTCCACCGCCTCAAGTGGCGCGCGGCCGTCTCGGTAGGCCTGCTCGGCCGCAGCAATCACCTCGCGTGGGTCGAGCAAATGCAAGTTCAGTGCTGCAGATAACAGTGAATGCCAGCCTGCAGGCGTGTTGGTCCACATGGCGTCTTGGTACTTGCCGAAATTTGGCAGCCGTAATCGAATGAAATTGTCCAGCGCGGTTAGAGCCTGCTCACGCGTGACAGGCCAGAAAAAATTTCTTGCGGTACCAGGATGATCAGGAAAGTGTTTTTCAACTTCGGCGATGACTTCGCTGGTGATGGCATCTGGTGCGAACGCCGCGGGCAACGGTATCTCGCCCGGCCCGGTTTTTTTCGGGTAGCTGCTGCGGTTGTCTTGGTCGAAATTCCATTGGCCGCCGACCGGCTCTGCACCCTGCATCAACACCTTGTGCCGCTTGCGCATCTCGCGATAGAAAAACTCCATGCGCAGTTCGCGCTTGCTTTTGGCCCAGGCAGCAAATTCGGTACGACTGCACATGAAATGCGTGTCATCGACCCAGTGGCACGCTACGCCCGCGGTTTGACATGCCGAGGCGATCAAACTTTGCATGCGAAACTCACCCGCCTCGAGCACTTTAAGTACTTTTGGATGGTGTCGCGCTAATGCTTCGGCTAATCGCTCGGTAAATGTCTTTTGGCCTAAGTCCGTCAACGCGACATAATCCAACAGCCAACCACGCGCGCGCACTTCCTCTGCGAAGTGCCGCATCGCGGAGAGAAACATCACGATGCGGGCTTTGTGCGACCAAACGACCGTGGCCTCGCTGGGCGCCTCGATCATCAGCACCGCATCTTGGGCAGGGTCGAACTCTGCCAAAGCGGCGCTGTTCAAGCTGAGTTGATCGCCAAGCAGCAGTATCAAATGTCGCATTAAGTCTCTATTTCCGATTAATCGTGGTCTCAAATTTTTGATACAAAAGCAACTTTGTTTAATTGAGTGATTTAATACGGTAGCTGGCCCAGCAAAAGCGGCACCAATACGCGAAGTGAGAACTGGCCTAAACGCATCATTTTTCCGTCGCCGGAAAGATTTTTCAAACTAGGCTAGACTCATCGCATCGGGATTAATTCTATAGGTGTCAACGCGATGAGAACGCCTCTGAATCTGCATTACACGACGATCGTATCGTCGCTGCTGTTACTGTCAGCGCTGCTGCCGGGACTTGCGTCCGCAGCCAGCTGCCCAGCGCTGCTGAACCACAAATTCAATCGACTGCAAGACGAGGCGCAACAGGATTTGTGTCAGTATGCGGGCAAAGCTGTATTGGTCGTGAATACTGCGAGCTACTGCGGTTTCACTTCGCAGTATGACGGTTTGGAAAAGTTGTACGCGAAATACAAGGAAAAAGGTTTGGTGGTGTTGGGTTTCCCGTCGAATGATTTTTCTCAGGAACCCGACGACAACAAGAAAATCGCAGACTTCTGCCACAACACCTATGGCGTCAAGTTTCCGATGTTCTCGAAAAGCTCGGTGAAGGGCAAGGAAGCCAATCCTTTATTCTCCGCGCTGACCAAGGCCGGCGCGAAGGAGCCCTCTTGGAATTTCAACAAGTATCTGATCGACCGCGATGGCAAACTGGTCGGCAGTTTCGGCAGCATGACACGGCCTGACGATAAGTCTTTCGTCAGCGCACTCGAAAAAGCGCTCGGACCACAGTAGCGCAAGCTTTTCAGCTGCGACGCCTCCCGGCTGACCGCTGGCGGCACGCCAGGGTGACCTTCCCCCCGATCCTAGTCACTTCCTGTCGGGCGTCGTAGCACTTTTATTCTTGATTGTCAGGACTCGACATGAAGATCGCAGTC
>CAZZMV010000253.1:0-2661 GCA_964655425.1 uncultured Bifidobacterium sp. | reverse complement strand
TTAGAGCAGCCACTCAAGGATGAGAATGTAAGACGTTGGGAGCAAGCGAATGCCATGTTTCACTCGGCATTACTGTCCGCTTGCGGATCGCCTTGGGCTTTGCGCGTGGTGCAGCAACTGACGCAGCATGCAGAGCGATACCGACGCTACGCGATTGGTCTGCACACTGGGCGCGATGTACACGCAGAGCATCAGCAAATTTTTGAGGCTGCGATGGCCCGCCAGGATGCACGTGCAGCTGTTGCACTTGAATCCCATATTCGTGCAACGCCAGAGCTGATTGTGAAGGCGATTCGCAGCGGAAAAAATGTTTTTCAAAACGCGGTGTAGTGACTGCAATCTCAGCATGCAATCTGATTTATCTCGTCACGCCGGCGAAGGCCGGAGTCCACACCACCTCTAATTAAAACCAACTCCCTGTCAATTTTTAATAAGCACTTTTCAAGATTTCCATGACGACGACAATTTCATCGCCCGAGATCGGGCACAGTATCGATGCTGGCGGTATCGAGGTCAATTATCACGATTTGGGCCAAGGGTTTCCGGTATTGATGATTCATGGCTCAGGCCCCGGTGTCTCTGCCTATGCCAACTGGCGTCTGGTGATGCCTGAGCTATCCAAACAGCGTCGCGTGATTGCACCCGACATGGTGGGCTTTGGTTTCACCGAACGTCCGGCGGGTTTTCAATACACGATGGATAACTGGATCAAGCAGGCGATTGACTTGATCGATGCATTGAACCTGCCGCAAGTCGATTTGGTGGGTAATTCGTTTGGTGGTGCGCTCTCGTTAGCGTTGACGATTCGCTATCCAAAGCGCGTACGACGCTTGGTGCTGATGGGTGCAGCGGGCGTGTCGTTTCCCATCACGCCTGCGCTGGATGCGGTTTGGGGCTACCAGCCTTCGTTTGAGAATATGCGCCGCATCATGGATTTATTTGCCTACGACCGTGGCCTGGTAAATGATGATCTGGCACGTTTGCGGTTTGAAGCCAGCAACCGGCCGGGTTTCCACGAGAGTTATTCAGCGATGTTCCCTGCGCCGCGCCAGCGTTGGGTGGATGCGCTGGCTAGCGATGAGCGAGAGATTGCTGCGATCGAGCAGGAGACGCTGATTGTTCACGGGCGCGATGATCAGGTGATACCGGTAGAGAGTTCGCTCAGACTCTCCAAGCTGATCTCGCGTTCACAGCTGCATGTGTTTGGGCGCTGTGGACACTGGACGCAAATTGAGCATGCGGGTCGTTTTGCGCAGTTGGTGAGCAACTTTCTCTCGGAAGCCTAGTTTCGACCCATCTTGCGAAGCCGCTGGCGGTGTTGGCGCCATCTCGCCGTACGTCTTGTACTGTCTTCGATGGCGCCGCCTTGCCATCAGCCTCGCAAGACGGGGCCTGTTCACCTCAAAAGATTTCTGGCGGTGTTGGCGCCCCTTAGCCAATCCTGAAAATTCGCCAACCTTCACGGGTCTTACGCAGCGAGAATTTCCATTCGCCGCCACGGCGTTTTGCAAACTGAATCGCGGCCACGCGCGCGCTTTCTGCGCGGCGGAAGTCCTGAATCAGAATGCTGTCGCCAACGAACATCTCGCGGAA
The DNA here is from genome assembly GCA_964655425.1 of uncultured Bifidobacterium sp. Classification (GTDB taxonomy): domain Bacteria; phylum Pseudomonadota; class Gammaproteobacteria; order Burkholderiales; family Burkholderiaceae_D; genus Pernthalerella. The sequence continues at coordinate 1,068 of CAZZMV010000253.1, read as the reverse complement.
TGGGTAGAACACGCGCTCGGCCGGCTGGCGCTCTTCCGATGCCTTTTCGATCACGAACATGGTGTGGCTCCTCTCATCCTCATGCGCGAAGAATCGGATGAAAGGCGGCAAACTTTAGCCGCATCGATACTGTATTTTTAATTTGATAATTTTTATTTGAATCGACGCGTGTTCAGATTATTTGATGACAAGTTGTTGTCGGGTATGACCGAGCAGTGATCGCACGTGGCAAATTCGATTCGTCATCAATCCACGGGGCGAGACTAACGACGCCAGCGAGCGAAAGCATCGGCACCAATCGGGGTGTATTTCTGACGCGAGCTGATAGAAATTACTTTGGGGTACACCGGCACGAAGCGCCAATCCTCACCCTGCGCGAAGAAGCCCTCAGCCCATGCGCCGCACACCACACTATCTTCACGCAGGTAGGGCTCACGCTGCGACATCTGTTGTTGGAATTGCTTAAGCAATTCGCCGCGACGCTGCTCGGCATCACGCTTGGCCGCCGCTGCGTCACCCTCGATTTCTTTGACGTATAGCTCGGTAAAAATCTCGACCCCGCGCTTGAATTCTTTCAGGCGCTTGCTGTCATCAGTCAGGCTCTCGGCGAATACACTGAAAATTGCCGAGCAGTGCAAGGCCTGCTGCGCCAAACGAGAGTCTGGTCCGGCATGAGCGATTGAAGTCGTACTGAAGACCAGCATGAACGCCAATGCTCGCCTAAGCGCAACCAGACTCGCGCGCTGATAGCGCAGGTTGGTGGATATGCGGGGCGTGTTATTGCTGATTGATTGGTCGGATGGGAGCAGCATTCAGGCGTCCTTGCTTGGGGTCGGTTTTGTAGATGTTAATCGAAGCGTCGTGATGGTCGGGTTAACGCTACCGCAACAGCCGACTGGCGCCACCTTCTGATGGCGGGTTTTCGGGCCAATCGGGGTGATATAACCCATTGATTTAAAATAATTTTTTCAGTGCCATCCATTTCTATCGCCCAAAAAGGGTAGATTCATCGCAAATTGTCCGATAGCGGGGTCAGCGCGTGACGAAGTAGCGTCGCCAGCGTTTCTC
>CAZZMV010000252.1:0-2675 GCA_964655425.1 uncultured Bifidobacterium sp. | reverse complement strand
CAGACCGTCGTGCTGCACAACGATGGCTTGTATGTACGGCAGCGATTCACCGCGCCTGACATTGCACCGCAGTCCAGATTTGTGGTGGTGCGATATGGGTTTTTTACCCAAAACGATAAACTTGGCCGCGCTTTTTTTAAAATGGCGCTGAATGGGGATGAGATTTCCTCCGTGTTTGATCAGTCGAATTCAACGCAGCGATTCGCCCTGGGTGAGACCAAGCGTTCGGCCACGATATTATTGTTCACCCATGAAGGGGCCAAACATATCTGGGAAGGCCCGGACCATTTATTGTTTTTGCTGACGTTGTTATTGCCCGGCTTGCTGTTGTGGGGCGCCAGAGCGGTCGTGGCAGATCAACAGCCATTGCCTGCAGGCGACGGGTCATTAGCAACTTCGTCTGCTGATTCGCCTGCTGATTCATCTTCGTCGGCAGCGGGGAACCATCGTACAGCATGGGTATTTGCGCTGAAAGTCATTACTGCTTTCACGCTTGCACATTCCATCACCTTGGCGATGGCTACGATGGGTTTGATCAGTCTGCCAGACAAACTGATTGAATCCGTGATCGCGTTATCGATCATGATTTCTGCCATCTTGAATTTGCAGCAGCGCCTGCGTGTCAATCACTGGTTGCTGGCATTCTCTTTTGGCTTGATTCACGGGATGGGATTCGCCAACGGGCTGAAAGAACTTGGCCTGTCGTCGTCGTACTTTATCGAGACCCTCATCGCATTTAATGTGGGCGTGGAATTGGGTCAGCTATCGGTAGTCTTGCTGGTTGCTGTGCCATTGGTGTGGTTAGTACGTAGTAAATCAGGACAGCAGCGGGTAATGCGTTGGGGCTCGTGGGCGGTGTTACTGGTATCGACCGCCTGGTTCATTGAACGCTTGCTTGCTTAAAGTGGCCGGCGTTGGTTTTTGGCGCGTTGAGCCGATGCGCTTTTTGTCAAAGGCATTTTGTTTCTTTAGGAACGTTAGCGTTTCTGCAGCAGCCATTTAAACAGCGGCCAAGTCACGATGATGAATGTCGCGGCTGCCAGCCACATGGCAATCGGACGGGTGAAAAATAGCAGCATGTCGCCGTCGGATTTGATTAGCGAAGTAACCAGGTTTTCTTCCAGCATTTTGCCGAGCACTGCGCCGAGAATGACAGGTGCGATCGGAAAGCCGTTTTCTTCCATCACGAAAGCGATCACGCCAAAGCACAAGATCAAGATGACGCCCAGGCTTGAATTGGTGACCGCAAATGCGCCAACGATGCAGAACAACAATATAGTCGGCATGAGAATGTTGCGCGCGACGTTCAATACTTTGGTGGCGATTTTAACGGTCAACCAGCCCAGCGGCAGCATGATCAGATTGGCCAGCATAAACACAATAAAGATGGCGTAAATATTTTCCGGGTGATTGATGAATATGGTCGGCCCCGGGTTCATGTTCTTCAGGTACAGCACGCCAATCGCTATCGCAGTGATTGAGTCACCCGGGATGCCAAATACGATCGCGGGTATCCACGCACCGGCTAATGCCGAATTATTGGCGGCACCGGATTCCGCAATACCCTCAACATGGCCGGTACCGAACTTCTCCGGCTCTTTGGAAAATTTTTTGCTGGCGGCATAGCTCATCCACGCTGCCATATCTGCGCCGGCACCGGGTTGTATGCCGATCAGTGTACCCAGCGCGCTGCCGCGAAGCAGTTGCACAGGGTAGGTTTTGAGCAGACGCCACATACCACCAAAAATATTGCCGATCTTGGTCGCCACCACGACTGGCGGTGGCGCCATGTCAGTCACATAACGCAGTAACTCGGATACTGCAAACAGACCCACCATCATCGGTATCAGCTCAATGCCACTCATAAGCTCAGGCAAGCCGAAAGTAAAGCGCGGGTGTGCTGCCGGGTTTTCCATACCGACGCAGGCGATCAGCAAGCCGATTAGTAGCGAGATCGATGCCTTGAGTCGGCTGCCACTACCCACAAACACCGCGGCAGACAAACCCAAAATCATTAACCAGAAATATTCAAACGAAGAAAACTGCAATGCAAATTCTGCCAACGACGGCGAGAACATAATCAGTACCAGCGTGCCGAACAAGCCACCGATCGCAGAAAACACCAAACATGTACCCAGCGCCAGTTCGGCTTGGCCTTTGGCGGTCATCAGGTAGGCTTCGTTAGCGTACGCCGCAGAAGCAGGTGTGCCAGGAATACGAAGCAAGGCACCCGGAATGTCTCCGGAAAATATCGCCATAGCGGTCGCGGTGACAATCGCAGCTACAGCAGGCACTGGCGGCATGAAAAAAGTGAGTGGTACTAATAGCGCCGTTGCCATGGTGGCCGTCAGACCGGGGATGCAACCAATCAGCAGGCCGAACACGGCGGCACCCAGAATCACGATCAGTACTTGCGGATCAAGTACCAGATTGAGCGCTTGCATCCATACGGCGAAGCTCATGCTGTTTGCCTCACCATTGGATGGGGCTTAACACACCCCAAGGTAGTGGCACCCGCAAACCTTTGTAAAACAGCGTATGTATTAATAAGGTGATGCCAAGCGCAAGCGGCACGATATGCGAGGTTTTGACTGACAGCGCGTAAAACATCACGCATAAAATCAACACGCCGCACAATAAAAAGCCGAGAAATTCAGACGCCAAGACATAAAACA
>CAZZMV010000251.1:0-2680 GCA_964655425.1 uncultured Bifidobacterium sp. | reverse complement strand
ACCATGCCCCCATGCGCTGCGCTTGTTTGCGTCCTTGCGCGGTCAGCTCGCGCTGTGCATCCGGGCTGCCCTCTTCTGCTTGTGCATGGCGCCACAGAATCAGATCCATCACTCCCCCAGAGATTCCATCAAATAGTCTTGTGCACTGAAGCGTTGCTGACGCGAGCCGGGTTTACGGCGCTGATAGTTGCCCTCCCCGTCAAGCTCCCACGCATTGTGGTTATCTTTCAGGTAGGGCTTCAAGCCCTCGTCAATCACACGCTGTTTGAGTTCGGGGTCGAGCACCGGGAAAGCCACCTCAACCCGACGAAACAGATTACGGTTCATCCAATCGGCACTGGACAAATACACATCGTTCTTACCATCATTTTGAAACAGGAAGATTCGGCTATGCTCAAGAAAACGTCCCACAATCGATCGTACCCGAATGTTTTCTGATAGTCCGGGAATACCCGGTCGTAAAACACAAGCACCGCGTACTATCAAGTCGATACTGACGCCGGCCTGAGAGGCTTCATATAACGCCAAAACGATCGAAGCATCCTGCAGCGCATTCATCTTGGCAACGATCCGTGCCTCGCGTCCTTCGGCAGCGATCGCTGTCTCCTGCCGGATCGCCTTCAGCAATTCCTTGCTCAAATCGAATGGCGCTAACCATAGATGATTCAACTTCTTCGGTCGAGTCAGGGTGGTGAGATTGATGAATACCTCATTCACCTCGCGAGCCAGTGACTGATTGGCAGTCAGCAAACCAAAGTCGGTATAAAACTTGGTGGTGGTGGGATGGTAGTTACCGGTGCCCAAATGCGCGTACATTTTCAGCTTGCCTGATTCACGACGTATCACTAGCGCCATCTTGGCATGGGTCTTCATGCCCACCACGCCGTAAACGACTTGTGCACCGACCCGTTCAAGCTTATCCGCCCAATTGATATTGGCTTCCTCATCAAAGCGCGCCATCAGCTCCACCACCACGGTGACTTCTTTACCGTTTTGTGCAGCCGCAATCAGCGCCTCCATCAGTTCGGAATTCATACCGGTACGGTAAATTGTTTGCTTAACCGCGACCACCAATGGGTCTATAGCCGCAGCTCGCAAAAATTCAATCACCGGCTGAAATGATTGATACGGATGATGCAATAACCAATCATGCTGAGTAATCAGGCTGAAAATATCCTCATGTGCCAGTGGCATGGACAAATCTGCCACGAATGGCTTGAACCGAAATTTTGGATCCGAGGCGTGATCAATCAACTCGTTTAGCCGGACCATATTCACCGGCCCATCCACCGGATACAAAAACTCGGGTGCAATATCGAACTGCGCCAGCAGGAAATCTGACAGATTTTTTGGACAATTCTGCGCGACTTCGAGACGTACAGCGAATCCGAATTGACGCGTCTGTAATTCACCTTTGAGCGCCTGACGCAGGTTTTTGACTTCAACTTCATCAACCCACAAGTCGCTGTCTCGCGTGACACGAAATTGCGAATAACCAAGTACTTGTCGACCCGGAAAAAGATCAGCAATATGGGCGTGGATGACCGAAGACAACAAGCAATAGGCCGCACCATTGCCATTCAAGCCGTCGGGCAACTGAATAATTCTCGGCAAGACACGCGGCGCTTTCATCACAGCGATCGTTGTACCTTTGCCGAAGGCATCTTTACCGGCCAACTCGACGATGAAGTTCAAGCTTTTATTGACTACTTGTGGGAAGGGATGCGCCGGGTCCAATACGATCGGCGTCAGTAGCGGTCTGACTTCTTGTTCGAAGTAATCTTTAACCCAAACCTGCTGTGCGTCGGTCCGATCAAGATGGCGCAATAAATGAATACCTTGCTCTGCCAATGAGGGCAATATTTGCTCATTGAGTGTCCGGTACTGCTGCTCGACTAGCCGATGCGCTTCTGCGCTCACTTGATCGAAATCGCGCATCCAGATCACTTGCCCCGAGCCCTCTTCACGGTCTCGCGCCAGCAAACTCGCTACGCGCACTTCGAAAAATTCATCAAGATTGCTGCTGACGATACAAAGAAACTTGAGTCGTTCCAGCAAGGGGATGTCCGGATCTTGCGCCTGAGCCAAAACCCGCCAATTAAACGCCAATATGGATAATTCCCGATTCAGGAAGCTGGCGGGTGGCGATATGGTCGCAGCAGTCTTTGTGCTCACAGGGGTTTTAGTTGAGGTTTTCATACCGGAGCGTAATGCGGATTCGTGACAAACAGGTGACAGAGTTATAAAGAAAATAATTTCAAGCCAAACGACCCCTGGCGATGCGGTATGGCGGGTACGTCAGAGGCAGGACAAATTAGCGGCAATGCGACCGGCCACCCGAAGATCAACACAGGCTCGAATACTGTCATAAGGCTGACATATTCATTACGTACAGTCCGGCCAGTAATTTGTCGATGGCATAACAATCCCCAAAGCAACCCCCAAGGAGTATCTATGCGAAGCAAGCAACTGTTCAAGAGTCTCGCAGTCGCCACGGTTGGCGCTGCAATCAGCCTCTCGGTACAAGCAGCGGAATTTACCGGTGCCGGCGCTACTTTTCCGTTCCCGATTTATTCAAAGTGGGCCGAGGCTTACAAAGCATCGACCGGCATTGGCTTGAACTATCAGTCAATCGGCTCGGGTGGTGGCATGCGCCAGATCAAGGCCAAGACCGTTGACT
>CAZZMV010000250.1:0-2707 GCA_964655425.1 uncultured Bifidobacterium sp. | reverse complement strand
GCGTATTCTTCAATTGCTCACATGGGCTTCGTCACGCTCGGCTTCTTCGTGTTTGGCGAGATCGCAGTGCAAGGCGCGCTGATGCAGATGATCTCGCACGGTTTTGTGTCGGGTGCGATGTTTTTATGTATCGGTGTGTTGTATGACCGCATGCACTCGCGCCAAATTGCCGACTACGGCGGCGTGATCAATACCATGCCGCGTTTCGCTGCCTTGTTTGTGTTGTTCTCATTGGCTAATGCCGGCTTGCCGGGTACCTCGGGCTTCATCGGTGAGTTCATGGTGATCCTGGGCGCGGTTGAATACAACTTTGCGATTGGCTTGTTGGCGGCAACCGCGTTGATTCTTGGTGCAGCTTACTCGCTGTGGCTGGTCAAGCGCGTAGTATTCGGCGACGTTGCCAACGAAAACGTAGCGACCTTGCAGGATTTGTCGATGCGTGAATTTTTCATCCTCGGTGTGCTCGCGATTGCGACCATCTGGATGGGTGTTTATCCAGCGCCGTTCACAGATCTCACTCAAACCTCGGTGGTCGATCTGCTACGGCATATTGCGATCAGCAAGATCCCGCAATAAGTCAGGAAATCCATATGACTGAGTTGAATGTCGAACTAGCGGGCGCAGAGATTTTTCTCGCAGTCGCGACCATGGTGGTGATGGTGGCAGGTTTGTTTGCCGATGAGGAAAAGACCCCACTTAGCCATCGGCTGAGCTTATTGGTGATCGCGGTGACTGCATTCATCACCATCAGTGACTTTGTCGTTCCCGGATCTGTTTACGCATTTGATCATGGTTATGTGCTCGACCCGTTGGCCAGTTTGTTGAAATGCTGTGCGGCGGTGGCAACCTTTCTGACGCTGGTGTACGCACGCCAATATTCGAACCAGCGCGGCATGTTGGGGGGAAGTTTATCCGGTGAGTTTTATGTCTTGGCACTGCTGACGCTGCTGGGTCAAATGATCATGATCTCCGGTAACAGCTTCCTGGTGATTTATTTGGGCCTGGAGTTGATGTCATTGTCGCTGTACGCTTTGGTTGCCTTGCGGCGTGACCACGCCATCTCGACCGAGGCCTCGATGAAATACTTCGTGCTGGGTGCGCTGGCCTCCGGCTTCATGCTGTACGGCATATCCATGATCTACGGCGCTACCGGCTCACTGGTGCTCAGCAATATTGCTCAAGTGATTGCTTCGGGTACAGCCAATAAAACCGTACTTGCTTTGGGTTTGGTGTTTCTGGTCTCCGGCTTGGCCTTCAAACTGTCAGCGGCGCCGTTTCATATGTGGGCGCCCGATGTTTATCATGGCGCCCCGACGTCGGTCACGCTGCTGATTGGCGGCGCCCCCAAGCTGGCTGCTTTTGCGGTGATCATCCGTATCTTGGTCGAAGGTTTGGGTGCCCTTGCGGCAGAGTGGCAGCAGATGATGATGGTGATGGCTGTTGTATCGCTGATCGTCGGTAACATCACCGCCATTGCGCAAACCAATATCAAGCGCATGCTGGCGTATTCCACCATCTCGCAGATGGGGTTCTTGTTGCTTGGTTTGTTGTCTGGCGTGTTCGACGGCAGCGATGCGGGCTCTGCCGCCAATGCGTACAGCTCGGCTATGTTTTACGTGATCACGTATGTACTGACCACGGTAGGTTGCTTCGCGGTGATTCTTTTCCTCTCACGCAGCGGCTTCGAGGCCGAGCATCTGGACGACTTCAAAGGCCTGAATCAGCGCAGCCCTTGGTTTGCCGCCGTCATGATGGTGTTGTTGCTGTCACTCGCCGGCGTACCCCCGATGGTGGGGTTCTACGCCAAGCTGGCAGTGTTGCAGGCGGCGTTGGCTGCGGGGCATCTAGGTTTAGTCGTGTTTGCGGTACTCGCCTCGCTGGTCAGCGCCTACTACTACCTTCGTGTTGTCAGGCTGATGTATTTCGATGAGCCAACGGATACCGAAGCGATCGAGGCGAACGGTGGGTTGCGTCTTGCGTTGTCATTGAATGGCATCGCGGTAGTCTTGCTTGGTGTCTTGCCGGGGCCGTTGATGGCAGCTTGCGTATACGCCATGACCCAGGCATTGTCGTCTTGATCTCGGCTGTTGCGTGAATTCCGCCGCCGCCAGCTGGTTGGTGATTGCGTTGATGGCGTTTTGTGCCAACTTCCCTTATTTCACCGAATCCGTATTTGGCTTCTTTCGTTTGAAACAGGCAGTTAAATCGCCGTTTGTTCGAATACTCGAGCTGATCTTGCTTTACTTTTTGGTGCTGGGTGTCGCCCATGTGATTGAGTCTTCAATCGGTAATGCCTTCCCCCAAGGATGGCAGTTCTATGCGGTCACCATTTGCCTCTACCTTGTGCTGGGCTTCCCGGGCTTTGTACATCGTTATCTACGCCGACGCGCTAGCTGAATCGCTCCGGCGCGTTTGCCTTTCTACAATACCTGTCCGATCGTTTTGCAAGCTTTGCCGAGAGGTGCGACATGGACAATCACCTGAAGGAAACCCTCATCCACGGCGAAGTGGTCTACGACGGTAGTTTTTTGAAAGTGCGTCGCGATAGAGTTCGCTTGCCCGATGGCTCAGAGACCGCACGTGAGTATTTTCGTCACCCGGGCGCCGTCGTCATTATTCCGCTGCTTGACGACGGTAAGGTTTTGCTCGAGCGACAGTATCGTTATCCGAATGATCGCGTGTTTATAGAGCTACCTGCGGGAAAGCT
>CAZZMV010000249.1:0-2737 GCA_964655425.1 uncultured Bifidobacterium sp. | reverse complement strand
TCAGCCATCTTTTTCACTTCATTGGCCTTGGCTTCATCGAGATCTTTGCCGCGAATGGCCGTGTCAGCGAGTACCGTCACGGCATTGGGCTGTACTTCAAGCACACCACCCGCGACAAATACAAACTCTTCTTCAGCCTGACCGGGTACCCGAATACGCACCGCGCCTGGTTTGATGCGAGTAATGAGCGGCGTGTGACGAGGATAAATACCAAGCTGTCCAGCCTCGCCCGGTAGCGCGACAAACTCCGCCGGGCCGGAATAGATCTGTTCCTCAGCGGAGACTACGTCAACATGAATCGTGTTTGCCATGAAAGTTCTTTATCGAGTGTCTGTGCGAGTCGCTGACATGCATAGCGATCATGATGAAACGCCGCGCAAATCGCGGCGGTGTCATCATTACTGCATCTTGCTGCCCTTCTCGATGGCCTCGTCGATAGTACCCACCATGTAGAAGGCTTGCTCAGGCAAATGATCGAGCTCACCCGACGCAATCATCTTGAAGCCCTTGATGGTTTCTTTCAACGGTACGTACTTGCCCGGCGAGCCGGTGAATACCTCGGCCACATGGAAAGGCTGGGACAAGAAACGCTGCATCTTACGGGCACGCGCCACCACCAGTTTGTCTTCCGGCGCCAATTCATCCATACCCAGAATTGCGATGATGTCGCGTAGTTCTTTGTATCGTTGCAGCGTACCCTGAACTGCGCGCGCGGTGTCGTAGTGATCGGGGCCGACCACGTTGGGATCAAGCTGACGCGAGGTCGAATCGAGTGGGTCCACAGCAGGATAAATACCCAACGCAGCAATGTCACGCGACAACACAACGGTCGAGTCAAGGTGAGCAAAGGTGGTTGCAGGCGATGGGTCAGTCAAGTCATCGGCAGGCACGTACACCGCTTGAATCGAGGTAATCGAGCCAACTTTGGTCGATGTAATTCGCTCCTGCAAACGACCCATCTCTTCAGCCAGCGTCGGCTGATAACCCACCGCTGACGGCATACGACCGAGCAGCGCTGATACCTCCGTACCTGCCAAGGTGTAGCGATAAATATTATCGACGAAGAACAACACGTCGCGGCCTTCGTCGCGGAATGATTCAGCGATGGTGAGGCCCGTCAGTGCAACACGCAGACGGTTGCCAGGTGGCTCGTTCATCTGGCCGTACACCATCGACACTTTTGACTTCGTGAAGTCTTCAGTGTTGACAACGCCGGCTTCAATCATCTCGTGATAGAAGTCGTTACCTTCACGAGTGCGCTCGCCCACACCAGCAAACACCGAAAGACCCGAGTGAGCTTTGGCGATGTTGTTGATGAGTTCCATCATGTTGACGGTCTTGCCTACGCCAGCGCCACCGAACAGACCCACTTTACCGCCTTTGGCGAACGGGCAGACCAAGTCAATCACTTTGATGCCGGTTTCCAGCAGTTCTTGGGATGGCGAGAGTTCATCGTACGCAGGCGCCGCACGGTGGATGGAGGCTGAATTCGCCATGCTGACCGCACCGCGCTCATCAATCGCGTTGCCGAGCACATCCATAATGCGTCCCAGCGTGGCCTGGCCAACCGGCACAGTGATCGGTGCGCCCGTGTTGCGAATTGCAACGCCACGGCGCAGACCGTCGGAAGAGCCTAGTGCGATGGTACGAACGATGCCGTCGCCGAGCTGTTGCTGTACTTCGAGTGTCAGCTCTGATCCGTCCATTTTCAGCGCGTCATAAATCTTCGGCATTGCATTGCGCGGGAATTCCACGTCAACCACTGCACCGATACACTGAACGATTTTGCCTTCAGCCATGTTCGTTCTTCCTTAAATAATGAATTGGGAAAGTCTTTTAGATCTTGAATACGTTAGCTTTTTGTCGACTGAGCCAGCGCTTTAAACAGCGGCCGCACCAGCAACAATCTCCGACAACTCTTTTGTGATGGCTGCCTGACGCGTCTTGTTATAGACCAGCTTCAGCTCACCGATCACATTGCCCGCATTGTCAGTCGCCGCTTTCATCGCCACCATACGTGCGGACTGCTCGGACGCCATGTTCTCAACCACCGCCTGATACACGAGTGCTTCTGCGTAGCGAAGCAGCAGTTCGTCAATCACTGACTTGGCATCGGGCTCGTACAAATAATCCCAGCTATAGCTATGAACGGGCTCCATTTTTTCGCCGGTGAGCGGCAGCAGCTGTTCAAATACCGGCTCCTGCTTCATGGTGTTGATGAATCGGGTGTAGCAGATGTACACCGCATCCAATTGCTCTTCATCGTAAGCGTCGAGCATGATCTTGACCGGCCCGATCAATTGCTCGAGGTGTGGTGTGTCGCCCATGTTGATCGCATGCGAAACCACTTTCGCGCCGATACGATTCATGAAGCCAAAGCCCTTGTTGCCGATGCAAACGGTCTCGATACCGTTGCCGGCAGCCTCAAAGGCTTTCATTTGGTTGGTTGCCAAACGCAACGCGTTAGTGTTCAAGCCACCGCACAAGCCTTTGTCCGTAGTCACCATGATGACGCCAATTTTCTTGCTCTTCTCGTGCTTGACCAAGAAAGGATGGGTGTACTCCGGGTTGGCCTGTGCCAAATGCGCCGAGACCGTGCGAATTTTTTCGCTGTACGGCCGGGCCGCGCGCATGCGCTCCTGCGCCTTGCGCATTTTGGAAGCGGCGACCATTTCCATGGCTTTGGTGATCTTCTTCGTGTTCTCCACGCTTTTGATCTTGCCGCGTATCTCTTTAC
>CAZZMV010000248.1:0-2739 GCA_964655425.1 uncultured Bifidobacterium sp. | reverse complement strand
CAAAACCTGAGTTTTCAGTTTTCTTCGCAGGGGCAGTGGACCGCCGATAAGTTGCTCGCGGGTGAGCAGGTTTTCTTCGGGGGGATGGGACTCGGACGTGCTTATGACTCCGGGGCCGTGGTCGGTGACCGCGGGGCTGGGGTCCTGCTTGAATTGCGTCGCGACATACTGCCCGAGCACTGGCAAGGTTTGCGTGAGGGCAGATTGCAGGTTTATGTGTTCACTGATTACGCCTACGCTGCACTGCTTGCAAACGCGAGTACCGGTACTGCCGCAACCTCAAGCTGGCTACATTCGATCGGTGCCGGCCTGCGCTATCGCAACGACACCGGCTTGAGTATCGACTTTCTGGTGGCCGACGCTCAGCGCGTGATACAAAGCACTGACCCGAGAAATGACCCAAGGGTGCTGGTGCTGGTCACCAAGGCATACTAGGTTGAGCTGAGCAGCACCGAGTGCGTGTTCTTAAAGCCTGCGACATCATTGTTTCGCTCTTAACTTTTGAACCAAGTCGCTCAGATTATTTGCCAGCTCGACCCTGAGTTCATGATTAAGTAATGCTGGATCAAGATCGATGCTGACGCCAGCCGCATGATTAAATGCATAGCTCGGGTGATTAAGCATCGATTTTCGGCTAGTGACGGCATAGGTTTTCACGTTGCGCGCAATGCCCTTCATCTGAATCGAGCCACGTAGCTCTGACTCGACCATATCTTGCACGTGAACCCAGGTTTCGTAGCTCATTAATATGCCGCCTACGTCGGCATTGGCCTCGAGGCGCTGCGCAAGATTCACCTCGCCTCCAACGATGGTATAAGACAAACGTTGATCACTACCAAAGTTTCCGACGTTGCAGTAGCCGGTATTTATGCCGATTCGAATTTCGAACGGGTTTTCGAAACCATTATGCCGCCACTTTTCCTGCAGGATGGTGAGTCGCTGCAGCATACGCAACGCCATATCAACGCAAGCACGCGCATCTTCTTTCACACCGCGTGTATCCGGATCTCCGAAAAAAAGCATCATCGCATCACCCATATACTTATCGATAGTGGCGCCATGCGCTATAGCAATTTGGGTCATTTCGGAGAAGTATTCATTCAGATATTCGGTAAGTGCTTCGGGCTGCAAATCTTCCGATGTTTGGGTAAATCCTTTGATATCGCTGAAAAAAATGGTCAATTTTTTTCTACGAGTAGTAATTCGAGTGTCATGCTTTCCTGTAAAAAGTGCTTCATGGATCTGCGGCGGCAAATACTTAGCTAGCTGTTTGCTGAGGTTTTCCAGCTCGGTTTTACGCTTATTGGACTCGGCAATCACGCTACGTAAAAGTTTTTCTTTGTAAGATAACTTCAGCCAAGACATATATTCAGCTGAACTACCAACCCGTTCTGGCTTCAAGGAAAAAACGCATCGCCAGGTAAGTTCACTGTGTTCGGAAGACGATTGAGTTCGTTCTGGTAAGGGCGTGATCTGATACACCCAATCGACCGATACAAACCGTGCGATGTAGCCTTCGATCAGACCCTGACTAAATGCCGCATGCTGGGGCGCCAGAGTTGTGACCGCCGTGAATTCGTAAATCAGGTCAGTAACGCAGGCAGATCGGAAACAGATTTCAACCCCTGGAACGCGCATCGATGCCGATGTGGCCCGGTGATAACTGGACGTCATCTGGTCGACAAAAAAAGACAAGGCCTTGATTCGCTGCTCGTCTGTGTGAGCGGCTGTCATCATCGTGCCGTATTGCTCAACAGACCTTCCAAAGTCGGCAAGCGTCTCAGGGTAGAAGTCGAGCAAACCCAGCCCAAAAGACAGTAAAGCAATATCACCGAAGCGTTGCCAGACCGCTTCATGAATCTCTCGGCGCAATTGGGATGGATACCACGCAAGAGGATCTATCTCGGTGATGCCGTGTAGATCGAGGATATCCTGGCCAATAGAACCCATTTCGGCCATGGTGACGACGGTGGACGCGACTGCACGACCAATAATCGAGGAGGAGGTTTGACGATCCGAGTCCACCTGAGTCAAAGCGATTGCCCCTCGCTAACTTAATCCAAGTGGAAGACTAACCCAATGCCGGAGGCCCTCGGTAAGCAGCCATCTCGACAATAATAAAATAGCAACATTCATGCAAGCTCGCTGATAATTTGCAGGTAAATCGACTCAGTCAGGTCATATTTTGAGAAAAGTAGCGAGGTGACCTAAACTGAACCGTTCAGAATGATAATAGTGACTCAGACTGCGGCAGGATCGCGGCAATCACGATAAAAATGAATATGTCGCAGGGTGGGGGAGAACAGCGTGCGCAACTTTAAAAGCTTCTATTTAAGAATCGTACTTTGTGTGTTTGCGGTCCTGGCGGTGCCTGCGCACGCAAAAATTCTGGTGTCCTCATCGACGCCAATGGTATTCAGTGACAAAGATATTCTGGTATTCGCAGACCCGACCCAGCAAGTGACCGCACAAGAAGTATATGAAAAAAAAGGTCAATTTGTTCATCCCGATCAGATCAAATCGTTCAAATCAAACGTTAACTACTGGATCCTTCAAACAATCGAAAGCAGGCTTGATCATGATCGGTACATTCAAGTTGATGCTTCAAACTGGAAAGAGCTGACACCCTACCTCATCGACACCTCAGGCCGAATCGAGGCACTGAAATCTGTCGGCTTTATTGGCAGTCACAATCCTTTTCTGGAAAACAGTCCATTCAAAACGCCGATCGCCCAATTT
>CAZZMV010000247.1:1352-2756 GCA_964655425.1 uncultured Bifidobacterium sp. | reverse complement strand
GAGCGGGCAAGATCTATATCTGAGGAGAAGACATAGAGGAGACACCTGAATTATGCTGCTCTGCAAAATATAAAGCAAATGCTTTCTTTCTATCTGTTCGATAGATTTTTCGTATGACTGACGCCCAGAGGGTGGCCGCGAAATCGCCTTATGAAGCCCGGCGCGCCAGGCGAATACATGTGCTTAATTGATAATTTGGCGATATTTCCGCAAATGGATTCATTCTGGAAATAAAATTTTGCGAATTTCTGAACATTTGACCGTATAATTTCTTTTAGGAATCAAACCGGTTTGCCAGCGCCCGGCATCCAAGATCAGGATGGGATGATGGCAAGCCCCAAGTGTTTGATCTTTTTCTCTCACCAAATTCATGGAGGCGGTGTTGGCGGACTCTAATCAAAGCGGATGTCTGACGGTCGGTGAAGGCGTCGTCCTCAACGGGACATTCGTTGTTCCAGATATTGCCTCGGTATCCGGTAGTATCGAGGGCGATATTACGGCACGCGAGTTGATTGTCGCCAGCTCTGGCGTCATCAAAGGCAAGGTCACGGCGGAGATCATCGATCTTCGTGGCGAGATCCATGACACCCTGACCGCGAAAAAATCGCTGTTTATCCGGTCAACCGGTAAGGCACTCGGCTCGGTCCAGTACGCAGAGATCGAGATCGAAAAGGGCGGTGACCTCCAGGGCTCACTACAAAAGATTGATGGCGACGGCCCAGCGTCGGGTACGTATTAATTCGGGGCTGTGACTCGTGTTCATCAATAAAAAACGCAACGACGAACGGGAAAAAATGGCGACTCCCACCGAAAACAGCCAGCCGCTGGTGGCTGAACCAGAACCGGCTGCGCCGGACATGTCCGTGCCGGACATGGATCAGGGCTACCCGGCTAATGGCAACGGCAACGGCAACGGCAACGGCGGCATGAAGCCGGCGGTCAACAACCTCAAACCATCCATCATCAGTGAAGGTTTTGAATTCATCGGTGAGATCCGATCGAATGGCTACCTCACGATTGATGGCACCGTACGCGGTACCCTGTCTCTGCACTCGATTCAAATTGGCGTGACGGGCGTGCTGGATGGTAACGTCACCTGCGACACCATGAACGTCAAAGGCAACTTTGCCGGTTCGCTGGATTGTCGTGATCTGACCATCGGCAGCCGTGCTGTAGTGGATGGCAAGGTAAGCTTCAAGAGCATCACCATCCAGCGAGGTGGTGTGGTCAAGGGCGAGCTCAAGAAAAAACCTTAGAACCTATCTTGTTAGGCCGCTTGCGGCGTTGGCAGCACTTGCCATCGACCTAACGAGATGGTTCTTAATAAGCCGAATGTGGGCAAGCTGAAGGCCCGATGCGCAAAACAAAAAAGCCTGACCAAGTGTCAGGCTTTTTTAATTGTGT
>CAZZMV010000247.1:0-1252 GCA_964655425.1 uncultured Bifidobacterium sp. | reverse complement strand
CCATAAATCTCGGTCGTGGTTCCGATGAGCGTGTCGAATTTTTCTTGTGTAGGCAACAGTTTGCTTTGCTTCATTTTGCGGAACATCTGCGTCTCCTGTCCCAGTATTATCATCCGCAATATACCGGACACATGGCGGTTTTGGGGTTGATTTTTTCGTTATATCGCGCCGCGTTACGTATATAAAAAGCAAACGCCGAGGTAACCGCTGAGCGGCGATTACAAAATCAAAGGCTTGTTTAAACTTTGAAGAAACTACTTTAGGTAGTGGTTTTCGATTAGATAAGATCAACCACCGTTGGGAAGTACCTGTACCGGATTCAATACGTGCCCGTGTCGAAATACCTCGTAGTGCAAATGCGGCCCGGTCGACCGACCCGTGCTACCCACGTCGGCGATATGTTGACCTCGCTTGACCTTTTGGCCCTCGGTCACATGACGCTTGCTGATATGCGCATATCGCGTCATGAAGCCTTCAGCGTGTGCTATCTCGACGATATTGCC
This sequence comes from uncultured Bifidobacterium sp., assembly GCA_964655425.1. Lineage (GTDB taxonomy): Bacteria > Pseudomonadota > Gammaproteobacteria > Burkholderiales > Burkholderiaceae_D > Pernthalerella. The sequence goes on along the minus strand of CAZZMV010000247.1, from coordinate 749 downwards.
GTAGGTGTCCTCCCAGCCTGATCGCGTCACTGTGCCATCAGCAGCGGCGATAATCGGCGTGCCATGCATGGCGGTGAAGTCGAGTCCTTCGTGACGCGCCAGCGTATGCGTGAACGGATCGACACGCATACCGAAACCACTCGTCACGCGGTAGTCACCACCAATCGGTACGCCGGTAGGTAGTGTTTGCAGCCACTGCAGTTGTTTGTCCCAATCCGCGCGTAACGTACTGACGGTCTTGCTGAACTGACCAAACTCGCCCATGGCGCTATCCAGCGTTTCGTCGAGTGGCTGCGTCGGGTCGAGGCTGGAACGCTTGCTCGGTATGAGCAGCAATGGGCCACCACGGCCGTCTTCTTTATTGGCGACACGCTCACGCAAGGCCGCAGGCGTCGCGATTTCCATGAAACGATTTTTTAGTTGCTGCAGCTGACGTATGTCTTGTGCAGTGGAGTCCAACATGTCTTGCATCTTCGCGAGGCGCTCGCGGTACATCGACTCCATGCGCTGCTGTTCAGCTTCAGTTGTCACGCCACCTAACGTGCGCGCCAAATCAGGGCTGGTTTCAACCGCGATTTTGAATCCAACCAAATACAGAATGAACCCGGTGAGCACGAGTGAGAGTGACGCCGCCAACGCCGCAACCACCACCTTCTTTGCGGTGATTGAGATAGTGCGCACACGCCCCGTTGGGCCAGAAACCCACATCAACTGCATCGCTACGTCCTCTGGCGGGATTAGTTGGAATC
>CAZZMV010000246.1:0-2807 GCA_964655425.1 uncultured Bifidobacterium sp. | reverse complement strand
CGTATGAGACGGTGATCCATCTCGGCATCAAGACCAGTACTGGCGATACCGAAGGCCAGGTGGTTGAGTCCAAGCCGGTGAATATCAGTGCTGATCAGGTAGAAGCGGTGCTGGAAAAATTCTGCGGTTCGATTCGTCAGGTGCCGCCTATGTACTCTGCGCTCAAGCGTGACGGCAAGCCGCTATACCAATATGCTCGTGAGGGTATCGATCTGCAGCGCGAGGCGCGCACTGTTCATATCCACGCACTTGAATTGATTGAATACGTAGCCCCAAGCTTAGTGCTGCGGGTCAGTTGTAGCAAAGGTACTTATGTTCGTGTGCTGGGAGAAGATATTGGTGCGGCTTTGGGCTGTGGTGCGCATCTAAGCGCGTTGCGCCGCACCGCCATTGCCGCGCTTGAGCTGTCGCGCGCCTTCACCCTCGACGCATTGACAACACTGCCCCAAGCGGAGCTCGCAGCGCGTCTGCTGCCGGTCGACGCTTTGTTGTCAAAATTCCCGCGTGTCGATCTCAACGAGGAGCTGGCGCGCCGCTTCCAGCAGGGACAGCGCATCGCCCTTGACCGGGCGGGGGCGACTGCCACGTGCGAGCCTGGGCGGGTGCGCGTCTATGGCCCCCAGTCTGCGCTGCTCGGCACGGCGCAGCTCGTCGAGGGCACACTGCTGGCGCCCGAGCGGCTCATGGCAAGTATTGCAAGCCATTGAAATATCAAGGAGTTTTCTCAATCGAGATAAGCCAACGTGCTAGAATCTCGGGTTTTCCAATCGCCGTTAACGACGCTGCCAACTCATGACCACTGCTCAACGCGCACTGCGCAATATCGCCATCATCGCCCACGTCGATCACGGCAAAACCACGCTGGTGGACCAGTTGCTGCGGCAGTCCGGTACCTTCCGCGAGAACCAGCAGGTGGATACCCGCGTGATGGACTCCAACGATCTCGAGAAAGAGCGCGGCATCACCATCCTCGCCAAGAATTGCGCAGTCGAGTACGAGGGTACGCATATCAATATCGTCGATACCCCCGGCCATGCCGACTTTGGTGGCGAGGTTGAGCGTGTGCTGTCGATGGTTGACTCTGTGCTGCTGCTGGTTGATGCGGTGGAAGGCCCGATGCCACAGACGCGTTTCGTGACACGCAAAGCGTTGGCTTTGGGTTTGAAGCCCATCGTCGTCGTAAACAAGATCGATCGGCCTGGCGCGCGTCCGGAATGGGTGATCAACGCCACCTTCGAGTTATTTGACAAGTTAGGCGCCACAGAAGAGCAGCTCGATTTCCCGGTTGTGTTTGCTTCGGCCCTGAATGGCTACGCTAGCCTCGATTCCGAAGTGCGCGAAGGGGACATGAAGCCGTTGTTCAATGCCATCCTGAAGCACGTACCGGTACGCGATGATGATTATGATGGTCCGCTGCAATTGCAGATCTCATCACTTGATTACTCATCGTATGTCGGCAAAATTGGTATCGGTCGAATCAAGCGCGGCCGCGCCAAACCTTTACAAGATGTATTAATTTTGAATGGGCCGGACGCCACGCCGATCAAAGGACGTATCAATCAAGTACTCAAATTCAAAGGCCTTGAGCGCGAAGTTGTAACCGAGGCGATGGCGGGTGACATTGTGCTGATCAATGGTATCGAAGATATCGGCATCGGCTCAACTGTGTGTGCTGTTGACGCGCCCGACGCACTACCGATGCTCACAGTTGACGAGCCGACGCTGACCATGAACTTCATGGTCAACACCTCGCCATTAGCCGGCCGCGAAGGCAAGTTCGTCACGAGTCGTCAACTACGCGAGCGGCTCGAGCGTGAGCTGAAAGCAAATGTTGCGCTACGCGTGGCACCCACCGACGACGATACGATCTTTGAAGTATCTGGTCGCGGTGAATTGCACCTGACTATTTTGCTGGAGAATATGCGCCGCGAAGGCTATGAGCTGGCCGTATCACGTCCTCGTGTGGTTTTTAAAATGGTGGATGGTGTTCGTCATGAGCCATTCGAGAACCTGACTGTCGATGTTGAAGAGTCGCATCAAGGTGGCGTGATGGAAGAACTCGGTCGTCGCCGCGGTGAACTGCAAGACATGCAGCCAGATGGCAAAGGCAGAGTGCGTCTCGAGTATCGCGTACCAGCGCGTGGCCTGATTGGTTTTCAAGGTGAGTTCATGACGCTTACGCGCGGCACCGGTTTGATGAGCCATGTGTTCGATGCCTACGCGCCGGCTGATCTGAAGGCGGATTTGGGTGGCCGTCGCAATGGCGTACTGGTGTCACAGGAAGATGGTGCAGCCGTGGCCTATGCCTTGTGGAAGCTACAAGATCGTGGTCGTATGTTCGTCAGCCATAACGATGCGGTATACGAAGGCATGATCATCGGCATTCATACGCGCGATAACGATCTGGTAGTCAACCCGATAAAGGGCAAGCAGCTCACCAACGTCCGCGCATCAGGTACGGATGAAGCGGTACGCTTGGTACCGCCGATCGATCTCACCCTTGAGTATGCAGTCGAGTTTATCGATGACGACGAGCTGGTCGAGATCACACCGAAAAGTATCCGATTGCGCAAGCGCTTCCTGAAAGAGCATGAGCGCAAGCGTGCTTCGCGTGAAGAGGCGGCCTAAAAGCCCTTGAGGTTTGTTGCCAGCCTCGCTGATGGCCAGTCATGCGTTACTCGGATCTCCACGACGGCGCGACTAATCAGTCGTCCTATCCGCTACCCTGACATTTCGCCGTGACCGCCATCACTGGTCTTCCACCGCGACGCGTTTCTGTCGCCCCGATGATGGACTGGACTGACCGT
>CAZZMV010000245.1:0-2828 GCA_964655425.1 uncultured Bifidobacterium sp. | reverse complement strand
AAGCGCTCGACGATGTCCGCAGCAAGTAGTGTCATGGCAGTTCAGCCTCTTGCGTTGGACGCATCGTCCTCAGGAAAACATCGCGGGGATGCGTTTATAAATGTCGCGGGTGTAGTCGACCATCATGGTGAGTTGCCAGCCGCCGAACAGTGCGAGCGAGATACCCAGCGCGAGTAGTTTCGGAATAAACGACAGCGTCGCTTCGTTGATTGAGGTAGCCGCTTGAATCACGCCAATAAACAAACCCACGCCCAGCGCCACCAGCAGCAGCGGACCAGAGATCAACAGCACAGCCCATAAGGCGCTGCGTGCCAGATCGATAACGGTGGCGATTTCCATGTGAGTCTCCTATTTCTTTGATCAGGGCATCGCGAAGCTCGAGGCGAGCGAGCCCATTAGCAAGCTCCAACCATCAACCAGCACGAACAACATGAGTTTGAATGGCATCGATATCATCATAGGTGACAGCATCATCATACCCATCGACATCAGTACCGAAGAAACGATCAGATCAATTACCACGAAAGGTATGTAAATCAGAAAGCCGATCGTGAATGCGCTTTTTAGTTCCGAGGTAATGAATGCCGGTACCAGTGTGGTAAACGGTACGGATTCAGGCCCTTCCAGTTCACCTTTGTTACGCGAAATTTCCATGAACATCGAGATATCTTCTTCGCGTGTCTGTGCCAACATGAAACCGCGAATCGGTTTTTCGGCTTCTTCCAGCGCCTGCTCGAATGCCATGCCTTGATTCATGTAAGGCAGCAACGCATTGTTGTACACATCGCTCATCACCGGCTGCATGATGAATAAAGTCAGGAACAGTGCCAAGCCTGCGAGTACCTGGTTGGGCGGTGTTTGGCCAGTACCGAGTGCCTGACGCAGAATCGAGAACACGATGATGATGCGGGTGAATGCAGTCATCATCAGCAGCATGGACGGCAGCAGTGTCAGCACTGTCATCAGTGCCAGCAACTGCAATGTCAAGCTGTAAGCCTGTACACCACCTTTGCCAGTCGCTACCGTGACTACTGGCATACCTTGGGCGAATACTTCTGCCGGAATCACTGATGCCAGCGAGAGCAGCAGAAAGAGCGTGATATGGCGTGCCATGATCAGACCTTGTCCTTGTTTTGCGCAGCAGCCAACATGGCCGATAACTTGCGTGCCATGGGGGCTAATGAGTTACCGCCCTCGTTGATGGCAGTGGGTGGTGTGGTATCGCTAGCCATCTCCTCGGCACTGACCGGGAAGGTGGCAATCGCATTAATTTGTTGTGGCGAGACGCCGATCAATACATCCTGATCTTTCACGCGCAGCAGCACCACCTTTTGGCGCGGCGCGACCGAGACCGACTCAATGACCTTGATCTTGCGAGTTGGCATGCCGAGCAGATTGCCGCTCTGCATGCGCTTCAGTACATAAAGCACTCCAGCGAGTAGTGCGAGCACAATCGCGAAATTCATCGCGATGTAGAGCCAGTTCGTGGAGGCCATGAAACGTACCTGAAAAGTGTGTGTAGTTAATTACAGGTTGCGCATGCGGTCAGATGCCGGTACCACGCGGGTCAGGCGAATGCCATAGCGATCATTCACCAGCACCACTTCACCTTGCGCGACTACGGTGTCATTCACCAGCAGATCCAGCGGCTCGCCAGCGATACGCTCAAGCTCGACCACCGAGCCTTGCGTCAGACGCAGCAGATCGCGAATCTTCATTTTGGTACGGCCGACTTCCACTTTGATCGCAACCGAAATGTTCTGCAACACTTCCGGGTTGATCTGATGGTTGGGCATCGCGCCGGCTTGTGGCTCGGTGATCGCGTTGTCGTTATCTTGTACGGTATCGTTCATGGTGCTTCCTCGTTGGTTAGAGGGTTTCGGGGCTGGTGGCGTGTTCGACGCGCACGGCAACATTGGGGCCAGACATACCTACCTGGCACTCGAAAGCGGGTAGACCGCCGATGATCATGGTGGCGAGTTCCGGTTTTTTGAAGAACAACAGATCGCCTTCCTTCAAGCCACTGACCTGATCGTAGTGCGCAACAACAGTACCAAGCAGCACTTGAATTTCCAGCAGCGAATCACCGACCGCCATGGTCAGTTCATTGCGCCACTTCATATCGGATTCTTCGCTACCGTCGGCCTGCACACGGTTACGTAGCAGATCGCGCAGCGGCTTCAGCGAAGCATAGGGGTAGACCAGATCAACAAAACCCTTCACACCACCTGCGCTCTCGGTTTCAAAGCGCGACATGATGACGAGATCGTTTTCATCAGCGATCTGCGCAAATTGCGGGTTGATCTCCGAGCCGACATGATCAAAGTCGACCGATAGCAGCGGTGCCCAGGCCTCCTTCAGTGAGCGGAAGAACACCTCCAAGATGATCTTCACGATGCGCGACTCAGTCGGCGTGAACATACGCGTCGGTGGCAACCAGTTCGCTGGCAGCGGCTCACCTTCTTTATCGGTCGCGCGGCGGCGTGGGCTGCCGGGCATACCGGAACCGGTACCGCCAAAAAAATTATCCAGCGCAGAAAACACCAAGGTCGGCTCGATCGTCACCAGCGTAAAACCGCGCAGCGGATTAATGCGAATGGTGTTGACTGCGAGTGGCGGACGCAGGTCTTTCAGGTAGTCGCCAAAGCGCACGATTTGTGCGCGCGACGGATTGATACGTGGGCTGGTACGCAACACCTCCATCAAACCCAGACGGAACAAGCGAACAAAGCGCTCGTTGATCATCTCGATCGAGGACGTGTTCACACCGAGCGTGCTGTCCTCACTCGCCAGGTCATGCTTCTTGACCCGAGTCGTGAGGTTGAAGC
>CAZZMV010000244.1:0-2845 GCA_964655425.1 uncultured Bifidobacterium sp. | reverse complement strand
CTGCGCCACGAAGCCAAACGGCCGCTGCAGCATCAGCAGCGCCAGCGCCGCACCGGCTATACCCAAGGGCCCGGTCAGAAACACCAGCAGCGAGCGCGAGAAACTGTGCAGCTGCAGCATCAGCAAGGTAAAAACAATAAAGATCACCAACGGCACATTCGCTGCAATTGCCGCTTGCGCCTTGCCGCTATCGGCAATCGCACCCGCCAGCTTGACCGTGTAGCCTGCGGGTAGCGTGGCACGTATCGGTGCCAGCAACGGATCGATTTGCGCCGATACAGTGGGCCCCTGAACACCATCGACCACATCAGACTGCACCGTAATCGACCAATCACGCCCCTCGCGCCACACCACGCCCGGCTCCCATACAAAGCGCGGCGTCGCCAACTGCGACAGGGGTACCGCGCGCCCTGTACCCGTGGGGATGCTGACGTTGCTCAGCGCTGAAATTGTCGAGCGCTCGTCGACCGGTTGCCGAATCACGATATCGATAAGCCTGTCGTTTTCTCTGAACTGACCAATCGTGGTGCCGGATAAAATCGTATTCGCGGCCTGCATCAGCGCCTGTGAAGTCAGCCCCAGCGCGCGCAGCTTGGCTTGGTCTACATCGATGCGCAGTACCTTGACCGATTCATTCCAGTTGTCATTCACGCCGACGGCATTCGGGTTGTTGCGCATCACCACCTTCACCTGATCGGCCAGTTGCCGTACCGTCGCCATATCTGGGCCGGCCACCTTGAACTGCACCGGGTACGGTACCGGCGGACCATTCGGTAGCAACTTGACGCGGCCACGCACCTCGGGAAAATCCGTTTTGAACGCTTCAATGATTTTCAAGCGCAAGGCATCGCGAGTTTTTTTATCGATAGGTAGCAGCACGATTTGCGCCACATTCGACTGCGGAAAAATTTGATCGAGTGGCAAATAAAACCGCGGACTGCCGGTGCCGACATACGCCGTCACACTTTCAACCCCCGGCTGCTTGCTGATGAATTGCTCGAATTTTTTTGCCTGCGCCTCAGTCGCTGCGTAAGACGAGCCCTCCGGTAGCCACAACTCCACCATCAACTCGGGTCGGCTCGAATCCGGAAAGAACTGCAGCTCGATAAAACGAAAACCAAACAAACCCAAAAAGAAACCAGCTAGCGTCAGCACGATCGTCGTCTTGCGCCATTCGACGCACCAGTTCACCACGCCCTTCAGCTTGGTATAAAACGGCGTGTCAAATAACTCGTGATGCCCGTCTGCGTTCACTGCCGGCTTCACTTTCAGCAGCACATAACCCAGGTACGGTGTGAACAACACCGCCACCAGCCAAGAAATCAACAGCGCAATCACATTCACAGAAAACATCGAGAACGTGTATTCGCCCGCCACGGATTTGGCAAACCCAATCGGCAGAAAACCTGCCGCGGTGATCAAGGTCCCGGTCAGCATGGGCATTGCAGTCGAGGTGTAGGCAAAGGTCGCGGCATCGAAACGCGACAACCCCTCCTCCATTTTTCGCACCATCATTTCAACGGCAATAATGGCGTCATCGACCATCAGACCAAGCGCAATAATCAGCGCGCCCAGCGAAATCTTGTGCAAATCGATGCCGAACACACGCATGGTTAAAAACGTCGCCGCCAGCACCAGCGGAATCGTGAGCGCCACCACCAGACCGGGGTAGATATCAATCCGCCACGGCTTGGTATGCAGGCCAAGCGAGATAAAACTCACTGCCAGCACGATCAATACCGCTTCCGCCAGCACCTTCAAAAACTCGTTGACCGATTGACTCACTGCGCGTGGCTGATCCGCGACCCGTTCCAGGGTGATACCGATCGGTAGTTTGGATTGAATTTGCTTTGCCTTGGCATCCAGCGAGCGACCCAGTTCGATGATGTCGCCGCCCTTTTCCATCGACACACCCAGGCCAATCACTTCCTTGCCATTGAAGCGCATTTTGTCGCGAGGCGGGTCGATGTAAGCACGGGTCACGGTGGCAAAATCACCGAGTCTGAAGTTATTGCCATTCACGCGCAGCGGGATATCTTCAATCTCTTGTGTTGATCGAATCTGCCCTGAAACGCGCACCTGCAAATTGTCGCTGGGCGTTACCAGCACGCCGCTACCCTGCAATGCGTTCTGTGCGTTGATCTGTTGAACAATCAGATCAAATGGCACACCCAGCTGAGCAAATTTTTTACTCGAAAACTCAATGAAGATTTTTTCATCCTGCACCCCGTACAGCTCGACCTTGGAAACGGTAGGCACGGCAAGCAGTTGCTGGCGCACGAAGTCGGCGTATTGCTTCACCTCGGCCATGCTGAAGCCATCACCCGAGAGCGCGAAGATCGAGCCGAAGGTGTCACCAAATTCATCATTGAAGAACGGCCCCTGCACACCCCCCGGCAGGGTATGGCGCATATCGCCAATTTTTTTTCGCACCTGGTACCAGACGCCCTGCACTTCTTTGGGCGGGGTAGATTCACGCAGCTCGAGAATAATCAGCGTCTCGCCGGGCTTGGAGTAGCTGCGTATCTTGTCGACGTACGGCGTCTCTTGCAGCGTTTTTTCCAGCTTGTCGGTGACTTGCTCAGCCATTTGCACCGAGCTCGCACCGGGCCAGTAAGCGCGCAACACCATCGCACGGAAAGTAAACGGCGGGTCTTCATCCTGACCGAGCTTTTCATAGCTCATGATGCCGCCGAGCAGCAGCACCACCATCAGATAGCGAATAAACGGAATGTGCTCCAGCGCCCAGCGCGAGAGGTTGAGGCGTTCCCTCATTGCGGTGTCCCGGCTGTTGTCGCGGGCCTGCCGAGTATGCTGACCTTCTGCCCTTCGCGCAGCAGATGCA
>CAZZMV010000243.1:0-2851 GCA_964655425.1 uncultured Bifidobacterium sp. | reverse complement strand
AGGTCCATGTCGAACTCGCGCTCGAGACGTTCCTGCACGATTTCCATGTGCAGCAAACCCAAAAATCCGCAACGAAAACCAAAACCCAAAGCCTGAGATACCTCGGGTTCGTACATCAGCGCGGCATCGTTCAGCTTCAGCTTCTCGAGTGAATCGCGCAGTGCATCGTACTGGTTCGCCTCGACCGGAAACAAACCGGCGAACACCTGTGGTTGTACTTCCTTGAAACCAGGCAGCGGCTCGGCTGCCGGCTTGGCGGCTAGCGTAATGGTGTCGCCGACTTTGGCGGCTTTCAATTCCTTAATGCCGGCGATAATGAACCCGACCTGCCCCGCCGACAAGGCATCACGTGATACTGATTTCGGCGTGAACACACCGACGCTCTCGACCAAATGCTGCGCGCCAGTCGCCATTAAAAGAATTTTTTCTTTTGGGCGCAGCGTGCCATTTTTCACGCGCACCAGCATCACCACACCGACATAGTTATCGAACCAAGAGTCAACAATCAGTGCCTGCAATGGCGCATTCGGGTCACCTTTGGGCGGCGGTACTTTGGCAATCAACGACTCGAGCACATCTTCAACACCCAGGCCGGTCTTGGCCGAGCAGTGAACCGCATCACTCGCTTCGATACCGATCACGTCTTCAATTTCTTCAATGGCGTTATCGGGATCGGCGGATGGCAGATCAATCTTGTTGAGTACCGGCACCACTTCCACACCCAGATCCAGCGCCGTATAGCAATTCGCTACGGTTTGAGCTTCAACACCCTGTGAAGCGTCCACCACCAGCAGCGCGCCCTCGCACGCAGAAAGTGAGCGACTCACTTCGTAACTGAAGTCTACGTGGCCCGGGGTATCGATCAGGTTGAGGTTATAGACCTTGCCATCACGCGCTTTATAAGTGAGTGCCGCCGTTTGCGCTTTGATGGTGATACCGCGCTCGCGCTCGAGATCCATCGAGTCGAGCACCTGCGCCTCCATCTCACGCTCGGACAATCCGCCGCAAATCTGAATGATGCGATCGGCCAGCGTCGATTTGCCGTGATCAATGTGGGCAATGATGGAAAAATTGCGGATCTGGTCCATGAAAAAATCGGATACGAAAAAGGCGCTCGGGCGAGCGCCTTGGCAACAACGTCACAAGCCCCGCATTTTACCGGATTCGGTGGCGTTTCAGCCCGTAGCCTCAAGCCTCCGGCCGGCCTAGAAAGCGGGCCACCGCAGCGACATCCAAATGGTAATGGCAGAGGGTTTGTGGCGACTGTCCAGGCAAGCAACCTTGCAAGACAGGTACCAGTTCATCGAATTGCTCGACCAGCGCCGGGTCAGTATCGACATCGACAACGTCAATACGGTATTGCTCACCCACCACGGCCTTTAATGCTTGCAGCATGTCGTCGCACAGATGGCACCAGGTGCGCGAGTAAAGGATAAAGTGAGTCACGATTATTTGATGAAACGGCGTTTAGCGTCGAAATGAAAAGGGGGCTGCATCAGCAGCCCCCACTACTCAAAGCGGCAGCAAAAATTTACTGCGCCGCCGGCTTCACCGGTACGAACTGCGACGAATCGCCACGGCGTACTAACAGCAAAGCGTTTTTCTTCGGATCGAGCTTGGCCACCAGTGAGTTGAATTGCTTCGCATCACGGATGTCCGTGTTATTCAGCCGAACAATCACATCCCCCTGCTGCAACCCAACTCGCGCAGCCGGGCCCTCAGCTGACTCAACTACAGCACCACCATCGAGCCGCAGCTCTTGCTTCTGCGCGTCAGTTAAATCGCTGACGATCAATCCGAGTGCGTTGGCGGCCTGCTCAGGTTTGCGCTTCTCTTCAGTCTTTTTCTTGGCGGTTTGATCCGCTTCCATCTCGGCGATGACCACCGGTAGTTCGCGTTTACTGCCCTTGCGCAGCACAGTCAAGTTGGCCTTGGAGCCGGGTTTGGTACTACCCACCAGCCGCGGCAAATCGCCGGATTTTTCAATGGTGGTGCCGTTGAACGAAATAATGATGTCGCCCGCCTCAACGCCTGCCTTTTCAGCCGGGCTACCCGGTTCGACACGGCCGACCAAAGCGCCCTGCGCACGCGGCATACCCAGCGACTCGGCGACTTCCTTCGATACCTCACCGATTTGCACACCGATGCGACCACGAATCACACGACCGGTCGATTTCAACTGATCAGCCACGCGCATGGCCTCGCCAATCGGCACCGCAAACGAGATGCCCATATAGCCACCGGAGCGACTATAAATCTGCGAGTTGATGCCAATGACTTCGCCGCGCATGTTGATCAACGGCCCACCCGAGTTACCCGGATTGACTGCCACATCAGTTTGAATCAGGGGCAGGTAGTCGCCAGTGTCGCGCGAGATCGCCGACACAATGCCAGCGGTGACGGTGTTTTCCAAACCGAACGGGGAGCCAATTGCAATCACCCACTCGCCGACACGCAATTTGCCGGAGTCTCCAATGGTGAGGCGCGGCAGGTTGGTACCATCAATCTTGACGAGCGCGACATCCGTGCGACGGTCTGAGCCAATAATCTTGGCTTTGAATTCACGCTTGTCGGTCAAGGTGACAAAGACCTCGTCCGCACCCTCGACCACGTGTGCGTTGGTCAGCACAAAACCATCCGCCGAGATGATGAAGCCGGAGCCAACACCTCGAGGCACCTGCTGTTCTTCCTGTTGCGGTGACTGACGACGATTGCGCGGCGAAGGCTGTTGCTGACGCGGAGCGGGCTGGCCGAAGAAGCGCCGGAAAAATTCCTGCATCTCCTCGTCTTCTGAATTAGCGCCTTGCTGCATTTGCTTTGAGCGCTCGGTGGTACGAATGTTGACGACCGA
>CAZZMV010000242.1:0-2853 GCA_964655425.1 uncultured Bifidobacterium sp. | reverse complement strand
CTAAAAATCCCGCGAGCTTAATTCGTTAAGCGGCGCATTCATTGACCTTTTGACTTGTTCCACATTGGTCTCTGAGCTAAGGAATTTTTCGACTTCCAGATAATTGCCTGGTTTTGCATTTGAAGGGTGAAGTGCATGGTCTTCCGGTAATCCCCAGATGCCGATGGCCAATTTGTTTTTCTCGATCACTGGCGCAATCGCTTCTAACTCTAGTGTGCCGTGAGTGTGGCCACTATCGAAAAACATTTCATTGGCGCCCTGATGTTTTCGGGTGGGCATTTGCAAGTTGTCGACGCTCGTTGATTGATCGATGAGCGCCAGAAGAATTGTATTTTTAAGCCAATCTTGGTTCCAACCGAGTTTTATTGTCAGTACATCGACCAGACTGAGGTTGGGATTTTCTTTCTGATAATTGAAAGCTTTTTCAATAGTATCTCTGGGTTGAACCCAGCGCCCGCCCAGCTCTCCTGGACGCCCCACCGTGGCAGAATTTTTTATGAATCTAGAGTATGACGAAAAAGTCATGTTCGACACATTCCCATTTTCAAAATTCGATAGATGATTCGTTACGTATTCATTGCTGAAAATTTCAAACAAGCTTCGCTCTGCATCTGTCATCTCCCAAACGGTTTGCAAGTATTCGGATGCTGAGATTTGGCTTGAATAAGCTGATTTCTCCCTGAATGCACTGGCGTTATCAAATTTTTTATCGATCGAGGAGATAATTGCAAATCGCTTGCCTAGTTCGAGTTCGCTTTTGTGGGTAAATTCCGAGAATTTTTTTATAGCATTCATCGTCAATTCGGCATCTGGTTTTTCTTTTAGCACCTCTTGCCTGAATTGCTTGAATAAAGCGTTATTTGGATCCACCAGCATATGCATAAAATTGTTTTTGTTTTCAAATATTTGGCTGCTGATCATGCTACGAAGCGATGAATCGATATCTTTGAGGTCATGATGTACAGATGGATTTTGCAGGCCGTCAGGTTTGCTCGAATATGACATCAATGCCTTCGAACTGGCTGCAGTGACCTTGAGGATATCCGGCTTACTCATGGTTTGAACCAAGCTTTGCTCCGCTTGTTTAGTTGCGGCCAGGAGGGTGCGAGTATTTTTTTCTTTTTTATCAGTGATTGTGCGTTCGGCTCTTTGCGGGCTGACGTTTTTGTAAACCAGCTTTTCTGACTTTTTAGCGGCGTGATTTTGCGCTGTATATTTTTCGATACTGGGACGGGTCAATCCTCTAAGCTTGTGCATGGAATTTTCTCCGGTTGTTTTGACTATCTCTCTCGTACCGTCACGGCCGATCAAGACTAAGAATCCAACTCGTTTGGCCGATGGCAAGGGTATAGCGGGTAATTCGGGCAGCATGCTGCGCGCCCTGCAAGGGTTGCTAACGCCGCAAGTGGCCTAACGAGATGGGTTCCAAAAACTTAATCAGCCATCTCGCTCCGATTCAAGTCATTTAGCCCATTGGTAACTCTGGATTAACCCCTGTCAGTTAATTGACCAAGGTTTTGGGTGGGTAAATGATTTATTGCTGCGCTAGTCATACCGAGTACTGTTGTTTTTGCAAGCGAAATTCCTTGCAGTAGCGCTAATTGATTTAAGGCCGAAAGTTGCGGGGAAATAGCGCGGGACTTTGAATGCCTGCGCCGGGGTTCAGGCACTTGAGTGCTATACTCGTCCGCTACTCAACCGAACTATGTCCGAGCTGAATACCCTGACCGCCCAGTCCGAATCCCCCGCCGAGTTGTTGCCCCGTTTTGATCAATTCGGCCTCGCAGCGCCGATACTGCAGGCTCTCGCCGAGCAGGGCTATCAACACCCCACCCCGATTCAGTCGCAAGCGATACCTGTGGTGCTACAGGGCAGGGATGTCATGGGTGCCGCGCAGACCGGCACCGGTAAAACAGCCGGATTCTCACTACCGATCATTCAGCAGCTGCTACCGCACGCTAATAGCAGTGCCTCACCCGCGCGTCATCCTGTGCGCGCTCTGATCTTGACGCCGACGCGCGAGCTTGCCGATCAGGTAGCGGATAACGTGAAGGCTTATTCTCGGCATACGCCACTTCGATCGGCTGTCGTGTTCGGTGGTATCGATATGGCGCCGCAAACGGCGGCACTGCGGGCGGGCGTTGAAATACTCATCGCCACGCCGGGACGCTTGCTGGATCATGTGCAGCAGAAAACCTTGAACCTGTCGCAGACACAAATTTTTGTGATGGACGAGGCTGACCGTATGCTGGATATGGGCTTTCTGCCCGATCTGCAGCGCATCATCAATCTGCTACCCAAGCAGCGGCAGAACCTGATGTTTTCCGCAACCTTCTCGCCCGAGATCAAAAAGCTGGCGTCGAGTTTTCTGAAAAATCCTCAGCTGATCGAGGTCGCGCGAAGTAATGCCACCGCTGATCGGGTGACCCAAATCGTTTACAAGGTCGACGAAGAAGCGAAGCGAGATGCTGTGATTCATTTGCTGCGCCAGCGTGAGATCCGGCAAGTGATTGTTTTTTCCAATACTAAAATCGGCGCGTCCCGATTGGCGCGTGAGCTTGAGCGTGCGGGCGTTAAAGCGTCTGCAATTCACGGTGACAAAACGCAGGCCGAGCGTATGGCAGCGCTTGAAGCATTCAAGGCGGGTGGCATTGATGTACTGGTTGCTACCGATGTCGCTGCGCGTGGTCTGGATATCGCCGAGCTACCTTGTGTCATTAATTATGATTTGCCGTACAACGCCGAAGATTATGTTCATCGTATCGGGCGTACCGGGCGTGCGGGGGCCTCAGGTGATGCACTTTCGCTGTACTGCGATAAAGATGCGCGCTTGTTGGCAGATATAGAGAAGTT
>CAZZMV010000241.1:0-2863 GCA_964655425.1 uncultured Bifidobacterium sp. | reverse complement strand
TGGCACCATCTTTGCCATCGACGAATTTTCCGCCGATGAAAAGTTTGTTTTGTATCGTACTCATGAAAGCTCTGTCATTCATGTCTGGTATCCACCTGTAGGGGAAGCCGTACCTGTGCTCGTGCACAGGCACTTCCTCAGTCAAAAAAGCTGTGTGAGTTACAGATCCATTGCTGCCGCATCACCTGCAGCAATGGTCTTACCGGGTTGGTTGGGGTCTCGGCGATTAATTCTCAAAGACTGACCGATACCGCCAACCTAGCCAGCGACGTGAATGAGTCCCTCAGAACTCCACCGGGTAAGGTGGGAGTTGCTTCGACTCGTACATCTTGACGATTTCCGGATTCGCGTTCTCCCACACCAACAACATCGAGCGCTTTTTAGAGAAACCTTGATGTGCAATATCAGCTGGCATCGCTGCGACATCGCCAGCTTTCATTAGCACCCGTGCACGAGGGCGGCCGGTATCTTTGTCATTAATATTCCACATGATCTCGTCAGACAACTGCACGAACCATTCAACACGATCATTACCGTGAATAATGGGCAGGATGTATTCCTCAGTGGTTGGGCAGAACAAACTGTTTTTACATACTGAGGTCACTGACGGGTTCCATGTCACATCAGAACGCGATAGGTAAGCAAACAAGTTAAAGCCATGCAGCTCTTTTTCAAAGCCGGGCTCTGCATGAATCTCGGGTTGATCCTGAGCGACATCAGCAAACGCACGGTTGATTGGATAACCGTTATCGTCACCACGCAGCGGTGAATCGCCCTCGAGACCGGGCATGCGCTTGGTCGGCACACGGTAACGATCAATTGCTTTCAGGTTGTCTCCATGTTTGACACCAAATGCAGCATCACCCGTTTCCATGGGTGCAGCGAAAGGATCGAACCCCGCATTAACCCAGTCAGCGAGAATTTCTTTGATCAGCTTCATTGCGACCGGGGTGTCGAATACTTCCACATAAGACAGACCATTGTTGTGATAGTGCTCGTTTAGGCGGCCACCAAAAAACTCAACCTTGCCGTACAAATTACGGGTACCAAATACGGGATCAAAATTAACGACGCCATAGAAGAAGCCCCAGGCCACATCACGCATCAAAGCACGCAGAAAAGCATCTGCACTAATCGTGTGTGACTGTCGACGACCACCCTGCACTGGCCAGGTGATCGTGACGAAATACTCATCGCGCGAAAAAGTAAATGCGCCAAGTTCGAAGGTTTTGTAGCCAGCAATGGTGGCCGGAAATTTTTCAGCGGGTGCGTTCATGTATATCTCCTGAATTCTGTGATCGATCAGCGATAGCAAATCTCAGCCCACTTCTGGACCGTGAGATCACCCTGCAGTGTTTGCTGAATCATGACCGAAGGCTTGACACTGTCGAAGCGATACGCAGCGCCTTTGGGTAACAAGGCCTGATGGCCGCGTTTAAGGCGAATGGTGCCCATACGTTTGCCCCTCGGTTCACCGCTGACAGTGACGGTACCCTCTTTGTCGGCAGCTGCGACAGACTCCGGCTGATCGAGTTTCACGAATTCGATCGTGACGTCGCCATCCATCACCACGCAAAACTCGTCATGAGATGCAGCCATCCAATTCGACTTACCCTCGGCACGAATCGCCTCAATCACATACTCGAAGTTTTTTGCGACGGCGATCTTTTCGTAAGGCTTGGCACCGCTGGCTACTTCAAAGACATTCGAGAAACAGTAGTGTTTGGGTTTATCGTTGATGATCTCGATGTGGCCCTTCTCGTAGTCATCGAGCGAGCCGAAGCGGGTGACGAATTCGGACATGGAAGCGATCTCCTCGGTTGGTTTTTGATTAATGGCAGGCCGCGCACGAGCAGCCCTGCATGACTAGCACTCTAGTCGGGTTAATCAAATTGCAGAAGTCTTTGTTCGCCGACCATGGCGTTCGGGTTTCCCGAACAATATGCGCCGCAACAAGACGATTTAGATGGCGTCAGCGGCAGAATCCATTGCTGAATCCCATGGCGGAATCTCGGAAAAACTCCGGGAAATATGATCGAGGAATAAGCGCAGCTTG
The DNA here is from genome assembly GCA_964655425.1 of uncultured Bifidobacterium sp. Lineage (GTDB taxonomy): Bacteria > Pseudomonadota > Gammaproteobacteria > Burkholderiales > Burkholderiaceae_D > Pernthalerella. The sequence goes on along the minus strand of CAZZMV010000241.1, from coordinate 807 downwards.
AACATGTTGCGCTGCGTTTTGGGATACACCGCAGAGAACCAGAAATGAGATAGTTGAAAATCCGGCAATAAAAGACTGAGCTGTCCGTTGGCCACTGCGTCTGCCGCCACAATGGTCGGAATACACACCACACCACCACCATCAATCGCGTAGTCACGCAACATATGTACGCTGTTCGTTCTTAAAGCGGGCTTGAGATCAAGTATCACTTGTCGTGCCGTGCCATTAAAAATCCAACGATCTCGCGAGGGATAGCGCGAGTACAAACCCAGACGATGGTGCAGCAGATCTTCAGGCTGCTGGATCAGTGGGTGCTGTGCGAGGTAATCGGGGGCCGCGCAGAATACTCGCCGCACCTGAAACAAGCGTCGCTCGATTAACTCCTCGGACGCCGGCGGAAAAATCTGCAAGGCGCAGTCAAAGCCTTCTTTGACCGGATCAACCACCGCATCATTGACGGTCAGATCGATAGCGATACCGGGGTAAGCGTTCTGGAACTCGTTCAGCAAATGCGCCATGTGACCAAGCACGAAACCCGGTAGCGCATGTATGCGCAGCATACCGGTGGGTGCGACGCGCGAGTCGCGCATTTGATCCACCAGGCCGTTGGCACGCGCAATCAGATCAGCGCATTCTTTGTGAAATAGTTCGCCGATTTCAGACAGACGTACGTGGCGAGTGGTGCGGTGGAACAGCGGCGCACCGACAAATTCTTCCAGCTGCTGAACACGGCTGGTAATCACCGACTTTGACACGCCCAGCTGACGCGCCACGTCGGCGAAGCTCGAGGCTTCGGCGACACGGACA
>CAZZMV010000240.1:0-2864 GCA_964655425.1 uncultured Bifidobacterium sp. | reverse complement strand
CGGTTACTAAATACCGATGCCTGAAACGCATAGGGCAAGCTGTTTGCAAGGCTGATGGCTTGTGCGGGTTCATCGTAGCTGTACACGCACACTACCGGCCCGAATATCTCGCTGTTGGAGACGCGGCAGTTTTGCGGTGGATCCAGCAGCACCGTCGGAGCATACGTGGTTGCGCTCAGGGCCTGACCGCCGCATAGTTTGTGCGCACCCATGCTGACGGCCTCGTCCACCCATTCAGCTACGCGTGTGACTTCACGCGGCCGAATCAGTGGCCCGCACTCGGTGGCTTCTTCAATCGCATTCCCCACCACCAAGCGGCTGGCGTGCGCGGCAATTGCCTCGGCCAACGCGCCGGCTTGGGCTTTGGGTGCAAACACACGCTGCACCGAAACGCACACTTGCCCCGAGTGATAGAAACCACCTTTCACCAGCTTAGGGATCATCATTGCGCTATCCACGCCACTATCGACGATCACTGGCGCCGCACCACCGTGCTCAAGCGCGCAGCGCGTGCCTGGTGCGAGTTTGGCGCGTAGCATCCACCCCACCTTGGCCGAACCAATGAAGCTGAAAAACGCCACGCGTGGATCAGTCACCATACGCTCGGCACTCGCCAGATCACACGGCGCAAAACGACACCAAGCTGGTGGTAAGCCAGCTTGAACGAGTAGATCTACAAAGGTCTTGCAACTGAGCGGTGTGTCATCCGCGGGCTTGACCAATACCGGGCAACCCACTGCAACGGCAGGGGCGACCTGATGCACGATCAGGTTCAGTGGATGATTAAACGCTGATACGGCCACCACCACGCCGATCGGCTCGCGCGTAGTGAACGCTAATCGTCCTGCCGCAGCCGGCGTTAAACCCATCGGTACTTCACTACCGACTAAATGGCCGAGTTCTTTAATGCATAACTCCACACCATCAATCGCACGTGCAACCTCAACCCGCGCATCAATCAGCGGCTTGCCACCCTCATCGGCAATCTGATGCGCCAACTCGGCAGCACGCTCGGTCATCAGCTTGGCGCAGTTTTTTAGTATCGCGATACGTTGATGGGTTGGCAGCCATTGTGTACGGTCACGTGCTAGCTGGTTAGCTTCATTCAGCCAACCATCAATAGTGTTCCAAGGTACCAGATCAACACTACCGATAGGTTTTTGGTCAAATGGATTGACGACTTCAAGTGTGCTCATGACGTTCTCGTTGATTAGTGTTTGGCGTGCAGCGCGTGGTTCTTACGTAAATCGTCGATCAGCAGTTTACGATTCATCGAGTAATCCACCGGGCAATCAATCAGATGCACACCACCGTCAGCAAATGCTTTTGTGATGACGGTTTTGAACTCGGCCGCGCTCTGGATACGATGACCATGCGCGCCGTAGCTATTTGCATACGCCACAAAGTCCGGGTTGCCAAACTCCAGGCCCCAATCCGGCATACCAGCACCGGCTTGCTTCCAGCGAATCATGCCGTACGAACCATCGTTCAGCACAAGCACCACCAGATTCATTTTGAGGCGTACAGCGGTTTCCAACTCTTGGCTGTTCATCATGAATCCGCCATCACCACAAATCGCCATCACATGAGATTCCGGATGCAGCATGGACGCCATCATCGCAGACGGTAAACCTGCGCCCATGGTGGCGAGCGCGTTGTCCAGCAAAATCGTATTCGGTTGATGCGCAGGGTAGTTACGTGCAAACCAGATTTTATAAACACCGTTATCCAGCGCGATGATGTCGTGGTCACGCATCACTGAGCGGATATCTTTAACCAATCGCTGCGGCAGCATCGGGCAGCGATCGTCATCTTCTGCCTCGGCGATGCGCTGCTCGACATCGGCTTTAACTTGCTTGAACAACGTGAGATCAAGCGATACCTTACCTTGCAGCATACGCGTGAGGTGGCTGAGCGAGAGCGCCAGATCACCCACCACTTCTACCTGCGGGAAATACACTTGATCGACCTGCGCTGCACGGTAGTTCACGTGAACGACGGTCTGACCTTCAGGCTCCATGAAGAAGGGTGGTTTCTCAACCACGTCATGGCCGATATTGATAATCAAATCTGCTTGATGAATATATGCATGCAGATAATCATCATCTGACAGCGCCGCAGTACCCAAATACAGCGGAGAAGATTCATCCACCACGCCTTTACCCATTTGCGTCGTGAAAAACGGTATCTGCAGCTGATGGACAAAATCGTGAATCGCACCACGCGCGCGTTTGCGGTTAGCACCGGCACCGACCAACACTAATGGATGTTTAGCTTTGATGATGAGATCGGCGACTGTCTGGAGTACCGCATCCGAGGCCTCAGCGTAGTAGCGCGGGTGGGGTGGAATCGGTTGCGCGTCGCACAGCTCTGCTGCGATGTCTTCGGGTAGCTCGAGAAGCACAGCACCGGGACGTTCTTCTTCGGCGAGTCGAAAGGCTTCGCGCACGAGCGCCGGGATGGTATTGCCATTGACGATCTGGCGCGCCATTTTGCAGATCGGCTTGAATAGCTGCACGATATCCACGATCTGAAACTGACCCTGCTTGGATTTTTTGATCGGCTTTTGCCCGGTGATCATGATCATCGGGAAAGCACCCAAGTGTGCGTACGCTGCCGGCGTGGCGAAGTTGGTCGCGCCCGGGCCGAGCGTTGCCATACAGACGCCGGCTTTGCCGGTGAGTCGCCCATAAGTCGCGGCCATAAACGCCGCGCCTTGCTCATGGCGGGTGAGTATCAATCGAATTTTTTTGGAAGTGCGCAGTGCGTCGAGCAGGTCGAGGTTTTCTTCGCCGGGCACCGCGAATACATACTCGACACCTTCATTCTCTAGCGCCTCGACAAACAACTCCGATGCTTTACGC
>CAZZMV010000239.1:0-2891 GCA_964655425.1 uncultured Bifidobacterium sp. | reverse complement strand
CTGCAGGAGGGGCGAGTGTCGCTGGTCGGCAAATCTGGCGAGCTGACGCGCGAGCAGATCAGTCAAGCGTATTTCGGGCTCGTGTGATGATCGATATTCTGTTTCAGGGATTGTTGCTCGGGGGCTTGTATGCGCTATTCGCGCAAGGGCAGTCCCTAATGTTTGGCGTGATGCGACTGACCAATACTGCACAAGGTGACTTCATCATCCTCGGTGGGTTTTTCGCCATCAGTCTGGTGGGTGCGACCGGGCTAGCGCCGGGTTGGGCTTTGTTACTTGTTACGCCAGTGGCGTTTGTGTTTGGCTATGCGTTGCAGCGCTTTGTATTGAACGGCACGCTCGGTAAAGACCCGCTGCCTTCACTGGTCGTCACATTTGGCTTGGCCATCATTATTCAAAACTTGCTGCTGGAAGTTTATTCGGCAGACCCGCGCTCGTTAGATGCAGGCGCACTTGCTTTCGATAGCATGTCCATTGGCTCGGCGACTGTCGGCACCTTGCCACTACTGACCTTGGGTGTTGCACTGCTAGTGACAACTGCGTTGCAGGCTTTGTTCTCTTACACCTCGTTAGGAAGATCATTTAGAGCGGTATCGGATGATCGTGAAGCTGCGCAGCTGATGGGTATACGACCATCCGTTGTGTATGCCCAAGCGACAGGCATCGCATTTGTATTGATTGCATTAGCGGGCACGCTACAAGCCATGCGAACGACGGTATCACCCAGCGATGGCCCGTTATTGCTTCTATTTGCCTTTGAAGCCGTGATCATGGGTGGTATGGGATCGTTTTGGGGCACCTTGCTTGGTGCTCTGTTGCTGGGTATTTCGCAGCAAATAGGATTCCGCTTCGATCCGGGCTGGGGCATCTGGTTTGGGCATCTGATGTTTTTATTGGTGCTGCTAGTCAGACCGCAGGGATTGTTTCCGAAGACACGATGACGCAAGGATCAGCCCTGCCATGAAAAAACCAGATTCAGAAATGAAAAACACACTGGATCCCGGCCTGCGCCGGGATGACGAATCAAGTGCCGATGGTCATAACACCGTCAATCCGGCGCAGGCCGTTATCCATCCGCTCTCAGGCATGCCTGCGTTTGATGTGATCCGTAGTAATCGTTTTTCGGTGGCCTTGCCATTGCTCACTACCGTAATCTTTTTGTTCGCGCTATCGATTCCCTGGTGGGGTGAATCAAGCTGGATGCGCGAAGTAGTAGAAATCAGCTGCTACTTCGTATTTGCAATGATGTGGAACCTGCTCGCGGGCTATGGCGGCATGGTCAGCATCGGGCAGCAAGCTTTTCTGGGTTTTGGCGGTTACATCATGCTCATTCTCGGCAATGAAGCCGGTATGAATCCTTTTGTAGCGATACCCATTGCGGCCATTGCGACAGCAGCCATTGCCTACCCAGTATCTTTCATCGCATTTCGTTTGCAGGGTGGCTATTTTGCGATTGGTACCTGGGTGATTGCGGAGGTATTTCGCCTTTCGTTTGCCAACCTCCACTGGGTCGGCGGTGGCTCGGGAACATCGCTGATCGCATTGCGTGATATCGAGCGCTCGGTACGTGAATCAACCACGTATTTCATCGCACTAGCTTGCGTATTCTTGGTGACATTCGGTGTCTATGCGTTTTTGCGCTCCAAGCGTGGACTCGCATTACTCGCTATTCGTGATAACGAAGTCGCAGCTTCCTCGCAAGGTATCGATGTGATTCGTATGAAGCTAGCCGTGTACTTGATTGCCGCTGGTGGAGCGGGGCTGGCGGGTGCGCTTTACTTTGTCAGTAACTTGCGCATCTCTCCCGATGCAGCCTTCTCGGTGAACTGGACGGCATTCGCCATCTTCATGGTGGTGATCGGCGGTATTGGTCGTATTGAAGGCCCGATCATCGGCGCGTTGCTATTTTGGTTATTGAATAAATTTTTTAGTGACTACGGTAGCTGGTACCTGGTCGGTCTCGGCTTGATTGCCATCGTTGTGACGATATTTTTCCGCGATGGGATTTTGGGCGCATTGCAACGCCGCTATGGTTGGTCATTATTTCCGACTCATCGTTATTTGAAATTTAGTGCTTGAGATATTTTTACCGACATTGGCTACGGCAAGTTGAGGCTGCCCTGCGAACTGAGGAGATAGGTCATGTATTACTTGGTACTAGCGACTGATGCGCCTGATACTGCGGACAAGCGTGAAGAAATCGGACCAATCCACCGGGCGTATTTACGTCACCCAGGCAGCCATCGCGTCAAAGTACATTTGGGTGGCCCGACGCTCAATCTGCAGTATCAGCAATCCAACGGTAGCTTGGTGATTGTCGAGGCGGATGAAATGAGCGCAGTATCGGAATTCGTGGCCGATGATCCTTATGTACAGGCGGGAGTGTTTCAATCTATCGAGATTCGTCCATGGTCATGGACGTTGGGCCAGCCATCGCCGATAACAGAGGCCACGGTTTGAACTGGCAAGATCACCCGGATCGCCCGGCCGAAGGTACTTATTTGTGCGGAATTGAAGATATTCCAGATCAACGCGGTTTCGAAATATGCTTCGGCGAAGGGAAAGAGAATTTCAAGGTGCTACTGCTTCGGCAGGGTTCGCAGGTTTGGAGTTACCTGAATTTTTGTCCGCATTTTTCTTTACCGCTGAATTATGAGCCACAGACTTTTGTCACATTGGATGGATTGATTATGTGTGCGCATCACACTGCATTTTTCAATTTTAGTGATGGTCGCTGCGTTGATGGCCCTTGTTTAGGCGATGGCCTCATTCCACTACCTTCGTTCGTCCACAATCGGATGGTGTATTTTGGTTCTGGCAATATTTGAAATGGGCAGGAGCTCAAGGTGATTGATAAAACCGTAGCAGACTTGCGCAGTGCGGTCGCTGGT
>CAZZMV010000238.1:0-2899 GCA_964655425.1 uncultured Bifidobacterium sp. | reverse complement strand
GCCAGGATCCGGTCTCGGTAAGCCGCCGCCATTGCCGTGTTCACCACAGGCGGCCTCAAATTAGGCATGACGATGGCACGCGCAAACTGCTTAGCTGTGTGCGGAACGACGTCTGCTAGTACCACGCCGTCGCGCAAATGCACATGCCAGTCATCGGGTCGGGTGAGCGTGAGTGTCGTGGGGGAGTCCATAGGTGGTGATTTTACCGGAGCGGGCCACAAGCCAAGGTTTCGAACTTACCTCGTTAGGCCGCTCGCAAGTACTTTGGGTGCAACCACGTCTGACGTACCTAACTCATCGCCACGTACTTGTTGCCGCTCCCACATGTCGGCATACAGCCCATGCTTGGCGAGTAATTCAGGGTGGGTACCGCGCTCAACGATACGCCCCTGCGACATCACGAGAATTTGCTGCGCGTCAGCGATAGTTGATAAGCGATGCGCAATAACTAGTGTGGTTCGATTGCGCGCGATCTCCTTGAGTTGCTGTTGTATTGCCTGCTCTGCCTGAGAATCAAGCGCCGAGGTGGCTTCATCGAACACCAAAATCGTCGGGTTTTTCAGTAGGGTTCTTGCAATCGCCACGCGTTGCTTTTCACCGCCAGATAGCTTCAAGCCACGTTCACCCACCATGGTCTGATAACCCTCGGGGAGGCTAATGATAAAGTCATGAATAAATGCGGCGCGTGCCGATGCTTCAATTTCTTCCTGCCCAGCGCCCGGCTTGCCATAGGCAATGTTGTAGGCAATCGTGTCATTGAATAAGACGGTGTCTTGGGGCACGATACCGATCGCTTGCCGTAGTGAGGTTTGGGTAACATCACGAATATCCTGACCATCGATCAAGATTGCGCCACTGTTCACATCATAAAAACGAAACAGCAGCCGGGCGAGTGTCGATTTGCCCGAGCCACTATGCCCTACTACGGCAGTCGTGGTACCTGCCGCAACTGCAAAATCCATGTCAAATAATATTTGGCGGTTCGGCTCGTAACTGAAATCAACCTGACGGAATACAAGCTCGCCCGATTCAACTTTTAATGGGTGTGCATTCGGTGTATCGGCCACCTCTTTGTGCTGATCCAGCAAGGCGAACATACGCTCGATGTCTGCCAAGCTTTGTTTTAATTCGCGATAAATCACTCCAAGAAAATTCAATGGTATGTAGAGCTGAATCATGAATGCATTGACAAGCACCAGGTCGCCCAGGGTCATGGCGCCGGCGATCACGCCTTGTGTTGCACGCCACAGCATTAAGGTGACAGCAGTAGCGATAATCAGCGATTGCCCGGTATTCAGCAGGGATAAAGAATTTTGTGAGCGTACCGCAGCAAGTTCAAAGCGCTGCAGGCCTTCGTCATAGCGCTTGGCTTCGTAAGCTTCATTACCAAAATATTTGACTGTTTCATAGTTGAGCAAAGAATCAATTGCACGTACGTTTGCTTTTGAATCCAGCTCGTTCATGGTGCGGCGGAAATGCGTACGCCACTCGGTCACAACGACGGTAAAAACTATATAAATGCCTAAAGCGGCCACCGTGATCACAGAAAACCACAGGTCGTACTGTATCGATAGATAGCCAAGAACTAATGAAATCTCAACCAAGGTAGGCAAGATAGAGAACAGCGTATACGACACCAATGTCGATATACCGCGCGTACCACGCTCGATATCGCGAGTGACGCCCCCAGTTTGTCGGTTGAGGTGAAAGCGAAGTGATAGTGCATGCAAATGACGAAACACCTTGAGTGCAATGTTTCGTACTGCCCGCTGGGTAACCCGTGCAAAAAAGAATTCACGTAGCTCGGTAAACGCCGTGGTCGATAGTCGTAGCAGGCCATAGGCAATCAAAAGCGCCGCGGGAAGTATCAAGGCCACATGCTCGGCCTGCGTGGTCGGCGTCAGGCTGTCGACAATCTCTTTCAAGACCATTGGAATACCGACATTGGCCAGCTTGGCCATCACCAGACAAGCCAGCGCGAAAATCACGCGCCACTTCCATTCCCAGAGATAGGGTATGAGGGTTTTGAGCGTAGCCCAGTCGTTTCGAGTGGACTGATTAGCGGGTGGGTCGGATTGAAGACCGGAACGATGGCGCATGCAGAGTCGGCCACTCTTGGGTGGCTGGGTTATGCTTGGTCTGTTAGACCAAAGTTGCGATTCTATCGTGACCAACACCTCGCTTCAGGAGTAGAGATGCAAGACGCGACCAGCAACCGCTTACCAGAGGGGATGCCTACACTACGGGTGATGCCGATGCCTGCCGATGCCAATATTCATGGCGACGTATTTGGTGGCTGGATCATGTCGCAAGTGGATATCGCCGGGGCGATCCCCGCGGTGCGCCGCGCTAACGGCCGAGTGGGTACGGTCGCGGTGAATTCATTTTTGTTCAAGCAACCCGTATTCGTGGGTGATTTACTGTCTTTCTACGCACGCATCATCAAGACGGGCACGACATCGGTGACAGTTAATGTTGAGGTCTATGCCGAACGCAATCGTTTGCAGTCGGAGATCGTGAAAGTCACTGAGGCAACTTTAACTTATGTGAAAGTAGGCGACGACAGAAAGCCGCAGCCTCTGCCTACGATGGAAGATTTTGGAAAATAAATGCAGTAGCCACCGACAATGCAAGCCATTTTTTAGGTTTCAAGCTTGGCGTAGCTCGCGACGTAAAATCTTCCCCACATTCGTCTTAGGTAATTCACGACGAAACTCGATTTGTTTGGGTCGTTTATACGCAGTAAGTTGCGATTCGCAAAACGCCAGAATCTGATCAGCGGTCAGTGACTGATCTCGCTTTACGACAAAGAGTTTGACTGCTTCGCCGGTTTGATCATCGGGTACGCCAATGACAGCGCACTCCAATACGCCCGGGTGCATTGCGACCACCGCTTCGA
>CAZZMV010000237.1:0-2904 GCA_964655425.1 uncultured Bifidobacterium sp. | reverse complement strand
TAAGCAAGAGTAACAAGCTATTCAGCCCAAGCTGCGACAGAACGCAGCTCGACACGCTCGGCGCCATCATCTTCGAAAAAGGCACACCAAAGCCACCCGACGGCGCTAGCCTGGTATATGCCCCACTGGCAGACGACGAGCCGCTGGGCGCTCCCCTCGCACTCAGGCTATCGATTTGCGGGCGCGGCTTCTCCGTCATTCATGTGGCTGAGTTCACATTCTGATCCATGACGACTTTGAGATCACGATAAGGCTGAAACCATGTCTGAAACCTACCAAGCTCATGCACCACGTGAAATAACGCTGCGAAACTTTGTTTATGCCTGGCTATTTGACCAGAGCAATCCAAATAATCTACAGCGTGAATTCGATAAATGGATATCGATCCTGATTATCGCAAATTTAATCGGTATGCTGGCCGAGCATATTCCAGCGGTATACGAGCCGAATAAATTCCTTTTTCATGTATTCGACCAATTCTCTCTCGCAGTATTCACGGTCGAATATCTGTTACGTCTGTATGTTGCGCCTGAAGATGCCGAATTCGGAAAATCCCGGATGCCACGGCTGCGCTACATTTTCAGTCCGTATGCACTGATTGATTTGGCGGCTATCCTGCCGTTCTATTTAAGTGCATTTATCGCGATAGATTTGCGCATGCTGCGTACTTTGCGGCTGCTACGACTGCTCAAGTTGTTTCGAGTGCTGGTGCCCGCGGTTCAAGAATTTCGACGGCTGAACCACGGACGCACTTTCCGTCAACAAGTCTATGCCCTACTTAACCCGACTCCGACGAGCGGCAAGCTTCAGGAGCTGCTCGACAGCTTTATCGTCTGGTGGGTGTTTATCTCGGTGATGGCGGTCATCCTGGAGTCAGTTGCATCGATTCATTACATTTTGAATGTGCAGTTTATTGTTGTCGACGCAATTGCTGTCTTTATTTTTTCGATGGAGTACATCCTGCGCTTGTACTCTTGTGTTGAAGATCCCAATTTCAAAGGATTTGGTGGACGGTTTGAGTTTGCGCGTCAGCCTATCGTGGTGATTGATCTGCTGGCCATCGTGCCGTTCTTCCTTGAAACCATGTTGCATCAAGTATTCGATTTGAGATTCCTGCGAATCTTTAGACTGATGCGACTCTTGAAATTAACTCGCTACACCACCTCGACGGGTACCTTGGTTAAGGCATTACGGCGTGAATGGCCAGTCATTGCTGCATCAACTTTCATCATGATTCTGCTGGTGGTTCTGACAGCAAGTTTGGGCTTTTTATTCGAGCATGAAGCACAACCCGACAAATTTGAAAATATCCCGCAAGCCATCTACTGGGCGGTGGTAACGCTTGCTTCGGTGGGTTACGGCGACATCTCACCCATCACGCCGGTCGGTCGGCTCATGACCATCATCATGGCACTTGTAGGCATTGGTATCTTCGCGGTACCCGCAGCGATTCTATCAACCGCGTTTAATGATCAACTGCATAAAGACCGTGAAATGATGCATGCGGAGCTGGTGCGTTTCATGAAAGACGGCAGCTTGTCGGATGAGCATTTTGACCAAATCATGCGCGAGGCACAGGAGCTGCACATATCGCGAGAGGAGGTCATGATACTCATCGAGCAGGTAAAGCAGGAGCGCGCCGAGCTTGAGAAGCACCAATTACCGATCGCCGCGATTCGAGAAACGCCTGAGATCGCATTCGAGCAATTCCGAATGGCCGTATCCACGTTAAGACAAATAGCCACCGCAGGAGACCGTCGTCAGATGAGTGAGCTATTCGATACCCCCGGTCGCGCCACCGACGACGAGCGCGCGATCTGGCGTCAAATCGATCGAGGCTAGATAGAGATATCGTTATCGACCACTAAAAAAACGAGGAGAGAGCATGCGTTATGTACTCATCAACAACTTGATAACGTCGTCTCGACGGGCGCGACATCAGTTTCTTGCGAGATTACAACCGCCACCGGCCAGCGAGCGAATGCCGCGCAAAGACCACACCGGATTCATCATGATTTTGCTGACTATCAGTTTTTGTATTGCGGTGTATTTGATGGCTTAGAAGCTGCCCTGTTGGATCGCCAGCGAGGATCAAGCATAGACCGCAGCGCGCGCCGTTATGATCCCAGATCAAGCAGCGGGGCTGCGCCTCGGCTGCTGGTCCAATGACCGGATTTATCTTGCAAGACCACATCAACGCCCCACCGCTCGCACTCGGCATCGACGCTGGTTGGCGGCAACATGAAGAACACCTTGGTGAGTGCATCAGCCAAGGCGCAGCTAGTCGCTAGCACGGTGACGGACGACCAGTGCTGTGGCGAGTAGCCGGTACGCGGGTCAAGAATATGATGGTGACGCCGGTCCTCGGTGAAGACCGTGTGCGCATCAGATGAGGTGGCCATAGCGCGACCATCAGACTGCAACACCGGGCCACGAGCAGCTCGTAACTGATCCGGCTTGCCAGGTTGGGCGATTGCATCTTCAATCCGCACACGCCAATCTTTGCCATTCGGTGCCTGGCCAAGCAGACCGGTCTCACCGGTATCAATCATGGCGTGACGAATACCCTGCTGCTGCAAGGTCTTGCGCGCGACGTCAGCGGCATAACCTTGCGCCACCCCATTCAGCGACAGTGCCAACCCCGGTGTATTTAATCGTACGGTCGACCCGGATAGTTCAATGGCTCGCCAATTGACCAAACGCTGCGCTGCCTGCACTTGTTTAGGTGAAGGTAGCTGGTGCGCTTCCGTCGCGCGAGACCAGACTTCCCACAGCGGTTGCATGCTGATATCGAAACGACCTTGACTTCCCTGCGCAACTCGCTGCGATAAATTCAATACCGAGATCAAATCGCGATCTGCGTGATTGAGTTTACGCTGACGATTCAGCTGACTGACAACGCTA
>CAZZMV010000236.1:1461-2916 GCA_964655425.1 uncultured Bifidobacterium sp. | reverse complement strand
GTTGTCGCGGGCCTGCCGAGTATGCTGACCTTCTGCCCTTCGCGCAGCAGATGCACACCCGCGATCACCACCTCCTGACCGGCATTCAGCCCCGAAGCCACCAAAATCTCATTACCCTGCGGGCCTGCCAACACCACGGGCACCAGCTTCACTTTGCCTTTTTCCACCACCCAAACGGAGGTCTTGCCCTGATCATTCAGCAGCGCAGTCAGTGGCAGCCGTATACCCGGTGGCAGTGGCGCGCTGAAGCTCACCGTAGCGGTCATGCCCAAGCGTATGTCCGCCTGTGGTGTCGGTAGCGCCACGCGCGCGCTGAATGTGCGCGTAGCGGGGTCGGCCGCAGGCGCAATCTCGCGTACCACGCCGGCCACCGCCGTGTCGCGCTGCGCCCAGGTTCGCACCGTCACCGATTTGGCTTGCCGTATCGCGTCTACCCGGTCTTCGGGGATGCTTACCTTGACCTCGATGGCACCACTGCGCGCTACCCGGACCACGGGTGTACCCGCCGTGACCACCTGCCCCACCTCGGCGTCCAGCGCGGTCACCACGCCATCGGCATCTGCCACTAGCGCGCTGTAACTGCTCTGATTGGACTGCACCTTCAAACCAGCACTGGCCTGATCATGCGCTGACTGCGAGGCCTTGAAATTCGCTTCTTTGGTATCCAGCACGGCTTGGCTCACGAAGTTTTTCGCGCGCAGCTCGCGGTAGCGATCAAGCTCAGCCTTGGCCAGCGCCAATTGGCTGTCTGCCGCACTCAGCGCGGCTTTGGCTTGTGCTTGCGAGAGTTGCAGATCGGTAGCGTCAAGCTGCATCAGCACCTGACCTCGCTTGACCAGCGAACCCACCTCGACCTTGCGCGCGATGATCTTGCCGCCAACGCGAAAGCCCAGCCGCGACTCGTAGCGCGGCACCACCTCGCCCGACAATTCCATGCTCGCCTCAGTACCACTGGGAGCCAGCGTGAGGGTGCGTACCGGGCGAATGTCTTCGGTGGGCTCGACTTTCTTCGAACAGCCCATCAGACTTGACACCAGCGTTAGCAACAAGAAAACACTCAATGTCACCGGGGCACGAACGGGGAGAGAGAACATAGGCACCTTGGAATTCCTTTACTATCGCGGCGGCTCGCGGGACCACTGCCGGAGTCTAACTGACTTGTGAGTTAATAATTATACGAGCCAGCATGTCCACCCAGCATTACGAAAACTTCCCGGTCGCGTCGCTGCTGCTGCCGGCGCGGCTGCGCCCAGCGGTTAAAACCCTGTACGCCTTCGCGCGTAGCGCGGATGATCTTGCCGACGAGGGCCATGCCACGCCGAATAAGCGGCTAAATTCGCTGCAAAGCTATTCGGCGGAGCTGCATCGCATCGACTCGGGCAAACCCGCACAAACCGAATTGTTTCAGCGACTGGCCGGCGTGGTGCAGCAGTATCAGCTCAACACTCGGCCACT
>CAZZMV010000236.1:0-1361 GCA_964655425.1 uncultured Bifidobacterium sp. | reverse complement strand
ATCTACCTGCCGCAGCAAGACTTGCAACGTTTCGGCGTGAGCGAGCAGCAGATTGCCAACGCCGAGGTTGATGCGCGCTGGTGCGAATTGATGGCATTTGAAGTCGAACGCGCGCGCAAAATGATGCACTTCGGTGCAAGGCTTGCGCTGGATATGCCCGGTCGGTTCGGCTGGGAGTTACGCCTGATCGTATTGGGCGGGCTACGCGTACTGGAAAAAATCGAAGCGGTCGGCTTCGATGTATTCCGCCACAGACCGACGCTGGGCAAGCGCGACTGGCTTGGTCTGTGCTGGCGCGCGTGGCGATTTGTCGTTTAGCATTCGGCCCGTTATGACCCCAGAACAGTACTGCCAACATAAAGCGGCACAAAGCGGCTCGAGCTTCTACTACAGCTTTCTGTTTCTGCCGACAGAGCGTCGGCAGGCGATTACGGCGCTATATGCGTTCTGCCGCGAAGTCGACGACGTTGTTGACGAGAACACCGACCCGCAAGTGGCGCGAACCTCGCTTGCCTGGTGGCGCAGCGAAATCATGCGCATGATGCAAGATCAGCCAACGCATCCGGTCACGCGCGCTCTATCTCCGCATGTCAAAACCTACGGTCTGCAAATGGATGATCTGGTCGCGGTCATCGACGGTATGGAGATGGATCTCAGCCAAACCCGTTATCTGGATTTCAAAGGATTGGAACATTACTGTTGGCATGTGGCCAGCGTGGTGGGTTTACTCTCGGCGCGTATCTTTGGCTTGACTGATCCGCGCACACTGCAATACGCCGAGAAACTCGGGCTGGCGTTTCAGCTCACAAATATCATTCGCGATGTCGGCGAAGACGCACGACGCGACCGGATTTATTTGCCGGTATCAGAGCTTCAGCAATTCGAGGTGCCCGCTTCAGACATCCTCAACGCAAAACACAGCGATCGCTTTGAGCGCCTGATGCGGTTTCAAGCCGAACGCGCGCAACGCTACTACGATGAAGCCTTCGCACTGCTGCCAGCCCAAGACCGTCGCGCGCAACGTGCCGGCCTGATCATGGCAGCGATTTACCGCGCGTTACTGCACGAGATCGAACGCGACGGATTTCGCGTGCTGCAACATCGCATCTCACTCACGCCGCTACGCAAACTCTGGATTGCCTGGAAAACTTGGGTGCGCGGCTGATATGCAGCACAAGTCAGTCGCCATTGTCGGGGCCGGCTGGGCCGGCTGCGCAGCGGCGGTTGATCTGGCGCGGCGTGGCACCTCGGTCACCCTGTTCGAAGCGGCGCGTGTCGCCGGCGGTCGTGCTCGACGTGTTGATTTAGACGGACTAAGCCTCGATAACGGCCAGCACATCCTGCTTGGCGCGTACCACGAA
>CAZZMV010000235.1:0-2983 GCA_964655425.1 uncultured Bifidobacterium sp. | reverse complement strand
TCACGATCGTCATCATCCCTGCCGCGCTTTGGCGGACGACGGTGGTCTTGAACGCGGTCTTTTTCATCTTCAGGGTTGTCGACCTCCATGCCGTCTTGTTCCGCCTCGGGCGACGACTGAACCATGCGCGGTGAGGTGGGTTGCTGTGGCGTGGCCGGGCTGCGGCCCGCCTCCTCGCCATCGCGGTGAGTGATATAGCCTGATTCTGGGCTAAACATGCCCGGGCTAGTTGGGATCATGACGAATATTCCTTCAGAAAGAGCAGGGCCACCCCTGCCGATAGGCGGTGAGTATTAAAAGTTGCTTGTTGGTTCGCAAAAGAGCTCGCATCACGGCCAGCCCAACATCGCAATGAGAGGCGTAATCAGATGGCATAGGCGCGCTTGTATAATCAGATGAAGTTACTCACAGCCAATATTGCGCCCGCCATCATGTCCAAGACCCACTTCGGCTTTCAGCAAATTTCCGAAGATCAGAAAGTGAAAAAAGTCGCCGACGTGTTTCATTCGGTTGCGTCGAAATATGACGTCATGAATGATCTGATGTCAGCAGGGTTGCACCGCTTGTGGAAGGTGTTCACTGTTGCTCAAGCTGGTGTCAGGCCCGGCTTCAAGGTGCTGGATATTGCAGCGGGAACGGGTGACTTGACTGCAGCGTTTGCCAAGCGCGCGGGATCAGGCGGTGAGGTGTGGCATACCGATATCAATGAATCGATGCTCAAGGTCGGGCGTGATCGCATGATCAATCAGGGCTTGTTATTGCCCACCTTGATTTGCGATGCCGAGAAATTACCGTTCCCGGAAAATTATTTCGATCGTGTCTCGGTGGCGTTTGGACTTCGCAACATGACGCACAAAGAGTTGGCGCTAGCCGAGATGCGCCGGGTCTTGAAACCGGGTGGCAAGTTATTGGTGCTGGAGTTTTCCAAAGTGGCCGAGCCACTGCAAAAGCCCTACGACCTGTACTCATTCAAGGTATTGCCTTGGCTGGGCAACAAGATCGCGGGCGACGCTGACAGTTACCGCTACCTCGCTGAATCGATACGCATGCATCCAGATCAAGAGACCCTGAGAAGCATGATGCAAGACGCGGGGCTGGATCGCGTTCATTATTTCAATTTAACTGCGGGCGTCGCAGCGCTGCATGTTGGTGTGAAGCTTTGATATCAAGAATCGGCATAAATGCGATCGATCCCGGCCTACGCCAGGATTCAGTAACTTTAAATAATTCATGATGACGCTGGAACGCCCCATCACCGCTGCGCTGAACCATCTGTTATCTCGTCAACCCTCACTGCGCGACAAACTGTCTGCTCACGCCGATAAAGTCGTGCGTGTTGATGTGCGTATGATGCAGTTGAATCTCGCTGTGGGCGGCGATGGCTTGCTGCAGGTTGCAAGCGCTGAGCCGAATGTAACGATTCAAATCCAGCCAGCCGATTTGCCGCTGATACTCAGCGACATCAACCGTGCATTCTCGTATGTGACGATCAATGGCGATGCAGATTTTGCGCGCACCATCGCTGAGGTTGCCAACGGTCTGCAATGGGATGCAGAGGAAGACCTGGCGTCTTTCGTTGGCGATATTGCCGCCGTGCGTTTGGTAAGCGCTACAAAAACTTTGGCGAATACGGCCAAGGATGGGACCAAAAAACTGGCAGAAAATCTCGCCGAGTACTGGTTGGAAGAAAACCCAACGCTGATGTATCGGCGTGATGGCGATCATTTCGCAACCGAGGTGGCGCGGCTGCGCGATGATGTCGAGCGTATAGGCAAGCGCATTGAACATATCGAGCGCAGCGAGCAAGCACGGTCGGGTGCTGCATGATCAAGCGAGCACTTCGCGCGCTGAAAATCATCAGCGTTTTACTGCGCTTTGGCTTGGATGAGATAGTGCTGGCAGGCGCGCGCCGCCCTGTACCCTTGCGATTGCTGTCGAGTTTGCTGGGCTGGCGTGATCTGTCGGTCGCCCGTGGTGTGCGCTTGCGTCGTGCGTTGGAAGAGCTGGGGCCGATTTTTGTCAAGTTCGGCCAGCTGCTGTCGACCCGACGCGATCTGATGCCGCCGGATATCGCGGATGAACTCGCACGACTACAAGACCGCGTACCACCCTTTGCATCTGAACTAGCAGTGGCAGAGATCACCCGCGCGCTCGGTTCACCGCCGGAGCAATTGTTTGGCAGCTTCCAGCGCGAACCCGTTGCATCAGCGTCGGTGGCGCAAGTGCACTTCGCTACCTTGAAAGATGGCACCGAAGTCGCTGTCAAGGTTCTGCGCCCGGGTGTACTGCGCGCAATCGAGAACGATATCGCGCTGCTGCGGATTATCGCCGCCTGGGTGCATCGCTGGTCGGATGATGGTCGACGACTCCGGCCGCGTGAAGTGGTCGCCGAGTTCGATAAATACTTGCATGACGAGCTCGACCTGATGCGCGAGGCCGCCAATGGTAGCCAGCTAAGGCGCAATTTCGAACAATCGGCACTGTTGCTGGTGCCACAGATGTACTGGGACTACTGTGCCGAGTCAGTGATCGTGATGCAGCGTATGCATGGCATTCCGATTTCGCAAATCGACAAGCTAAGCGAAGCGGGCATCGATTTGCAAAAGCTATCGCGTGATGGCGTCGAAATCTTTTTTACACAAGTATTTCGGCATGGCTTTTTCCATGCCGATATGCACCCTGGGAATATTTTGGTCTCGACGGATCCTGCGACTTTTGGGCGGTATATCGCACTTGATTTTGGCATCGTCGGTACGCTAACCGATTTCGATAAAGATTATTTGTCGCAGAATTTTCTGGCATTTTTTCGACGAGATTACCGGCGTGTGGCGCAGGCGCATATTGAATCAGGCTGGGCGCCGGCCAACACGCGTGTCGATGAACTCGAAGCTGCAGTGCGCGCCTGTTGCGAACCCATCTTTAACAAGCCTTTGGCTGAGATCTCTTTTGGCCAAGTGTTGCTGCGCTTGTTTCAAACGTCGCG
>CAZZMV010000234.1:1549-2998 GCA_964655425.1 uncultured Bifidobacterium sp. | reverse complement strand
GCAATCGTCCGACCTCAGTCACGGTTTGCCTCGACCACAGACTATCGATCGCTGCGCGCCAGCGTGGCAGCCGATTGAGTTCTGCATTGTCACGCTGGTACATCATGACTTCATGGCCGTGCCGCTTGAGCAGACTGATCTCAGCCTCGACGACTGTATCTTCGCCGCCGCGGTAAACGTAGGCGTTGTGAACCACCAGTATCCTCATGGGCAAAATCCATCTAAAAGCCGCATAATTTGTATTATGTAAAATGACGAATGCGTCAGAATTAGCCGGTGTCCAAGGCTTGATCCACCTCTCACGCCCGCTAGCTTGACGCTGCTTGGGTGCCTTCCTGGCGCCGGGTTCTCGCTTGCGAAGCGCTGGTGCTTCGTCGGTCTTTCGCTGGTTTACTTACGCAGTCGACTCTCGCGGATCGGCTGTTCGACAATCAAGCCCGCCACCATCGCAAGCTCGGATGCAATCAAGTTGATGACATCGTCCGAAGTGATCATCCCGAATAGTCCGCCAGCTCGATTCACTACGGGTAAACGACGAATTTTCTTGCCGCGCATGACGCCCAGCGCTTCGTTCAGATTGGCGTCCTCCTGCACCGTGGTGACGGGTGAACTCATCAGCTCTGCGGCCGAAAACATTTTTGGGTCAACGTCCAACGCCAAGGTCTCCACCAAAATATCGCGGTCGGTGACGATCCCAATCGGCACCCGGGCGCCGTCTTGCTGGTTGTCCACCACCACGACGTCACCGACATGGTGTCGCCGCATCAACGCGGCCACCTCGGCGATGGGCGCATCAGGCTCACAGCACACCACATTCAAATTTGCATAATCTCTTACCAGCATGGGTCTGATCTCCTTGGATTGACAGTTGTCCCGGCGCGGATACACCATGCCGAAAAAGGAGGACTTCATGTCATCGGAATTCAGTTTGGAGCGCATCGCGCAACTCGTATCTGATCTTGAGCAGGAGCTCATGGCCGCGCCGCCCGGATCCGCCAAACTTGAGGCGTTACGCGATGAAGTGAGGTTGCTGAGGCAAACCTTGACCCAACCGGACGGTACGCCGGGCGAGCTGAGCGATCAGCTGCACGGCGTGCGTAGTCGCATGGGCGACTTGTTGGCCGATCTCGAGGGAGAGGCGCTGAAAGATACGCCCTACCTCGTTGAGTTTGGGCGCATTCTCGGTTTGGTCTAGCTATTGCTTGATACGCTACCACCGCCCGGTGCAGCAGTGTTGCTAGGAGCCGGTCGCTCATTGTCGAAGATCGCTATGACCTTGGCCACAAAGCCCGGAAAAACAGGCTTGCAAGCTTGCTTGACTGAGTTATAAAACAGCGAAGGGATAGCTAGCGAAGCTTCTGAATCATCACCCTTGGCAGTGCGTAGCACCAGGCGTGTCAGCAGCATGTCAAACGCCAGCCGCTCGCGCGCTGCCCTGCTCATGTTCAG
>CAZZMV010000234.1:0-1449 GCA_964655425.1 uncultured Bifidobacterium sp. | reverse complement strand
GGGCGCTTGTTCGAAGCGGATTTAGCGGGTTGAGGCGACGGTGATGACAGACTGGCCGGTGAAGAGCTACTTCTAACCCGATTGATATCCGCGCCCTGATCCCCCGATACCAAGGGTTGGAGATTGACCGAGGGCGAATGAATCGACTCTTTGGCTCTAACCACCATTCTTGGCGGTGTGGCGAGCATGGTGGCGTCCCGTTCAGCCGGTTTTTGTTGATTGTCGGTGGCTACAGTCTTCGGCGTCAAAAGTCGCGGCGATTTTGGCACAACACGGAGCGGTGCCTGAAATGGTGTTCGCTTCGGGCTAGCGGTGCCGCCGTTCGATTTTGCGTCGGTTTTCTTTTCGGCGGTACCAGTTTGAGCATCGTGATTAGACTGCGCCATATCTGGCTGCTTGCTTGGTAAATTATGTGAAGCTGTATTTGAAATGCTCATGAGGTTTTCTTTCTGTAATTGACTCAGATGTCGGTGGTTTCAGTGGTTTGTGCTTGCTCGGTCGAGCTGATTTTTTCAGTGACTTCGGCTGTAGCCGACAGGCCTACGGCATCAGAGGATGGATTGGCCTCGGAGTAAATTTGCGGTGCCAAATCAGCCGTCGATTCAGGTAATGGTTGAGCGCGCTCGGGAATGAAATCGCCGTCAGGAATCAAATTGATCAATTCTTGCTCATCGCGATCTGCCAGCATCTGTTCAATTTGTTTGATGTCGTCAAGGTTAAATTCCTTTAAGTCTTGTTGGGCTTTGCGGATCTGATCGCCTTCCTCCAAAGCTCTCCTCCCCTCTTTCAGAACATTGTCAAAGGCGTCGTCGTCAAGCACAAAACTGGCAATAGCTTTACTTGTTTTTTCAATAGCACGCTTTTTTCTTGCCTCTTGCGGACTAAGCAGTAATTTCAGGTCGATTGGCGTCGTATCTGCACTGCGTGATCGGACATGGCGAGATGGTTGCTTGGTTTTGAAGGTTTTTGTTCGGCTTTGAATACGCTCGTTTTTTTCTTTTTCCTGCACACGCTTTTGCAGGTCTAGGTTAGAACTGGAAAACGATATTGGCAGTATTTCTTTAGCCAACTCAAACGCTGATCCCAAAAGATTTTGCAAAATTAGCCCGAGGCACCATATTTCCTGTTGCGATGGCTGCTTACCCGCTAATCTGGTGAACATGGGCATCAAAAGGCGCGTAACACTAAGTAGCTTTAGTAAAGAATATCGAGCATCTCGCATTTGCTCGATTGACCAATTTTTCGTCGATTTATGATTGAGTAGTTTTTCATGAAAATACTGATCAGCATAAAATAAGTCATCAATCAGAATTTTTGGTAATGGTGAATTTTTTATGCTGGCGGGCTTACCAAAAATTGTCTTAGCGATTACTTCGGCAAAATTTTTTAATTTGGTTCGTTCAGCATCTTCGACTAAATGAATATTTTCCCCTATTGGAATTTGTATTT
>CAZZMV010000233.1:0-3011 GCA_964655425.1 uncultured Bifidobacterium sp. | reverse complement strand
AATGATAGTCAGTAAAAATTTGTTTACCCTCTCCAAGCTTCCCAGAGGGGTATCTCGCATTCAAACGCGTGTGAGCAGTTGGGGGCACCCTTTGGTCCGTCGGCAAAGTCCCGCATAAAAGGATTTCGACAAAAAGCTGCAGCACTGACAAAAAATGCCCGAATGACTGCTTGCCGTGCAGGTGGTATGCGGGCTCATGGACTCAGCCAATGACGATATCACACCCAAAAAATCCCTGCCGAGCGTGATGCCAGTCAGTTAATGTTGGAGATTGTCACTGGCCATTAAAAATTCTAGAGACACTGGGTCCCGGCCTGCGCCGGAACGACGATGTTGAGACCGACATCATCTGAAACGTCATCCCGGCGTAGGCCGGGATCCAGTGTCTTCAGCATTTTTTATGACCAGCGATGAGGGTGTCTCTGCTCACTGCTGCATGAGAATGTCTCGCCCGAACTCAAGATTGAGCCGGTGGTGCGTGCTTGTAAAAACTGCTTAGGGTGTCAAAGATTATTCTTGCGTTGTTTATTAACGGCCTATTTTTTAGGTGCTCGAGCCATGGGATAGACTTTTGATGATTTTTCCAATGATTCGGATTACGTACAGAACAATAAAAATTCCAAGAATATCGCCAGTGAACATTACGAGTACTGCATTCAGAGGATTTTGTGATTCTCCGAAAACGAAGATAAGTGATTGCTGAATAAGTGTGTTAAACACAGCAAACGTGATTGAAAGAAAAAAAAGTTTGTGTGGCGTTAAATTTGATAAATTGCTATCGATCGATGTAAAGCGCTTGACGACGTATATTGCAATCAATGGTATGAGCCCCGTTGCGATTGAACTGGTGACGGCAAGCGATAAATTCTCGCTGAAGATCTCCAGGTAGACATAGGGGAATGTAGCGATCATCAATGCGATCGCACCGGTCAGCCCTGCAATTAAAACAATCACCATACGAACGCCACTTGGCAGGTGAACGATATGTGCACCTGTTTCCAAATACAAGGATGCGGTCAATAGATTGTTTATCCAGTAAAAAATACCGTATCCCAATGCCATCAAAAAAAACCACTTGGCATTTTGCCTCACACGGAACAGATATATCGTACTGAAGTTCATAGCGCTATGGAAGATTGGTCACTTGCCTGCGGCTTGGAGTGCGGCTCGTCCAATTTTGTCGAAATGTCTCCATGCGCGGGCCGTTAATTGAATTTGCTTTCGCCGTTGGTCCTCGGTCGGAGCTAATTCAATCCAATCTTTCGCAACCATGGCGTGAATGTACTTATGGGTCGTAGCTGGGGAGGCCAAACCCGAATTGTTCATCAAGTCCTTGACAGATAAACGCTCGTTATTCGAATTTGCCAGCGCAATAATTCGCAGCAGACGGTTTTCAATTGGATCGAGTGCGTCAAGTGGGCTAGCCGATTCGACGACACGCACTAGCTGCATGAATTTCATGAAAATTTCGGGGGGCATGATTGTTTCTCATTTTGCAAAGATTTATATATTGACATCTAACCTGATGCCTCATGTTTGCCGCTTACCTGCGAATATGCCGCCTAATCTAGCAGAGCCTACAGAAAATGAAAGCCGTCAGTTGTCCGATTTGTTTGGCGCTACGTGATTGTTGGAAGAATCAACTTCATTTGTAATCAGCCCACATTTTTATTATGGCGCAGGTGTCCGAAAAACTACCATATGCTGCCAAGGCAGAGTGGAGTCAGATCGCTCGAACAGCAGGCCAGCGTCTTGCGCTTCTTTACGGACTTGGGCAACGGTCATTGTGTGTAAGGCCTTGATCGGTACCGATTTATCGTTTGCCCTATACTCCACGAAGATAACTTGTCCACCTGGCTTTACCGACTTGATCAAGCTTTGTAGAAATTCTTTTGGGAATTCGAGCTCGTGATAGACGTCCACCATAATCGCTAAGTCAAGCGTCGCGTTCGGTATGTTCGGGGCTGTAGAAGAAGACTGGCTAACCAGTAAATGATTCTTGCCAAGGAGTTTGCTTCTTGAGATGAGATGACTCACCATTTCGGGTTGAACATCCACCGCCCACACCTGCCCATCGGGTTTCACACGATTGAGCATTAATGCACTCAAGCGCCCGGTGCCTGCGCCTATGTCACCAACCTTCATGCCCTGTTTAAGCTGCAACAGGTCGATTAGCTGGTCCAAGCCTTCCTCGGATTTTCGTTCTGGTCGTTCAAGCCATTCAGCCCCCTGCCAGCCCATGATCTGAGCAATTTGGCGACCACAGTATCGTTTGAGAATGCCGTCGGGATGTCCGGACTTCAGCTGCTCGTATTGACAGCGATTGCTGTCAGTGTCAACTGCCTGCGCTTCGCTTGTGAAAAAGAACAAGCGAAGGCTTATCACCAAACAAGCGACAAAGTAACTTGACAGCATGGAAATCGGAATCTTCATTAGAAATCCAAATGTTTGGTCGAATGACATGGTGCAATCTTCAGAAGTTTTTACGAGTTCTACCGCGATCTGACCAAATGACCCTAGGAATAACGAGTTCAAGCAGGGTAGGTCACATATTTTACCGGCTTATGTAATTTTATTGAGATAGGTCTAACAGAGGATGGAATTTCCGATTATCACAAAGGCGATGATGCATGGCCTTGGCTAGTATTTGACATTAATGACGATTTAAACACACCACTCGTATCCAAAGAAACCAATCACTGTCCTCTGCGTGACGGACAGTTGGGTGCTTGACTAAAGGCGATGGGAAATAAAAAGCCCAGTTTATCTGTTGCGCTCTTATTCTCTGAACCACCGGCCAGAGCTCTTTATGGATTCAGAAAAAGTTTGCTGCTTATCAAGGTCGAATTGCTAGCAGAGCACATTATGTGCCTGCAACAACTTCGAGTTGATTATCCTGAGCTGTACCACTGCCTTAAGTGTTTATGCGAACTACAGAATTTCATTCAAAAAGCGATGCCTTGCGTATTTCAGCCGCAGCTTGGGCATTTTCCACCCGAAGAGTCCCTGTC
>CAZZMV010000232.1:0-3049 GCA_964655425.1 uncultured Bifidobacterium sp. | reverse complement strand
GCGCCGCCGCTGGATCTGACGGGTATCTCCCTCGAACAAGCCGCTGAGCGGGTATTGAAACTACCCACCGTCGCCGACAAATCTTTTCTGATTACGATAGGCGATCGCTCGGTCGGCGCACATACCGTGCGCGATCAGATGGTCGGCCCGTGGCAGGTACCCGTGGCCGACTGTGCCGTCACCACCTTGAGTCACGAAGGCTATTTGGGTGAAGCGATGGCGATGGGCGAGCGCACACCGTTGGCGGTGCTGGATGCACCCGCGTCTGGTCGTATGGCCGTGGGTGAGGCGATCACCAATATCGCTGCGGCATCGATCGCGAATATCACTGATATCAAACTCTCCGCTAACTGGATGGCCGCCTGCGGTCAACCCGGCCAAGATGCTGCCTTATTCGATACCGTGAAAGCGGTGGGTATGGAATTGTGTCCGGCGTTGGGCTTGTCGATTCCGGTGGGTAAAGATTCTTTGTCGATGCGCACCACTTGGAAAGACGACGAGGGCGAAAAGGCCGTCATCTCTCCGGTGTCGTTAATTGTGTCAGCGTTTGCACCTGTATCGGATGTACGGGCTACGCTCACGCCACAGCTACGAACTGATTTGGGTGAAACCGCGCTCATTTTGATTGACCTGGGTCGCGGCCAGAACCGTATGGCTGCCTCGGCATTAGCGCAAGTGATGCAGCAACTCGGTGACCGTGTACCGGACGTCGACAGCGCAGACGATCTGAGACAGTTTTTTGAAGCGATACAGCATCTCAATCATGAGCGAATGCTGCTTGCCTACCACGATCGCTCTGATGGCGGCTTGTTCGCGACGCTCTGCGAAATGGCGTTTGCCGGTCGTGCGGGCGTCACCGTGAATCTGGATATTCTGGTGACCGAAGGTGAGCACGCCAGCGACTGGGGTGATTCCAAAAACTGGGCCAGTCAGGTTGAGGTCAGACGTAATGATCTGACGCTACGGGCTTTGTTCGCCGAAGAGCTTGGCGCAGTCATACAAGTACGCGCTGAGCGAAAATCCGAAGCGATGAACATCCTGCGTGAGCATGGTCTGGGTGCTTGCAGCCATATCATCGGTAAATTAAATGACCGTCACGTGATCGAGTTCACGCGTGATGCGAAAGTGATTTACCAGCAACCGCGGACCGCGCTGCATCGGTTCTGGAGCGAAACCAGTTGGCGCATCGCGCGCTTGCGCGATAACCCGGCTTGCGCTGACGCCGAGTATGACCGCATTCTCGATGAAGCTGATCCCGGTATCTCCCCGAAAATCAGTTTCGATATGGCCGAGGATATTGCCGCGCCCTTTATCGCCACAGGCGTGCGGCCGCGCGTCGCGATTTTGCGAGAGCAGGGTGTCAACTCGCATGTCGAGACAGCTTATGTCATGCATAAAGCCGGGTTCGAGGCGGTGGATGTGCACATGAGCGATCTGATTGCCGGCCGCACCACACTGAAAGACTTCAAAGGTCTAATCGCAGTCGGTGGGTTTTCTTATGGTGATGTGTTAGGTGCTGGCGAGGGATGGTCAAAGACGATTTTGTTCAACCCCATGTTGTCTGAACAGTTCTCGCAGTTTTTTAATCGTAGCGACAGCTTTGGTCTGGGTATCTGTAATGGTTGCCAGATGATGAGCAGCTTGAAGTCGATTATTCCGGGTGCCGAGCACTGGCCTAAATTTACCCGCAATGTATCCGAGCAGTTTGAGGCTCGCTTCGCGATGGTCGAGGTGTTGGATTCGCCTTCGATTTTCTTTCAGGGTATGACTGGAACCCAAGCGCCGATTGCGGTGTCGCATGGTGAAGGTTTCGCCAACTTTGCCCATACTGGCAACGAGCAAACGGCGCTGGTGGCGCTGCGATTTGTGGATAACCGTGGTCAACCCACTGAATCTTATCCACTCAACCCGAATGGTTCACCCGGTGGCATTACCTCAGTGACGAACAAGGATGGTCGCTTCACCGTGATGATGCCGCACCCCGAGCGGGTATTCAGAAGCGTGATTAACTCCTGGCATCCAGACGCATGGGGCGAGCACGCGCCTTGGATGAGGATGTTTCAGAACGCCCGCCGCTGGGTTGGCTAATCGTCGATCTCTTACTGAATCTTCGCCTTCTTCTTCAGATCTTGCTGAAACTGCTGCAGCTTGCGTTGTTGCAGGGATTCGGCAATTTGCGGCTTGACTTCTTCAAAACTCGGCAGCTGCGCATCGCGCGTTTCTTCGAGTTTGATAATGTGGAAACCAAACTGAGTCTGCACCGGCGTTTGAGTGTAGTCGCCTGCTTTGAGTGCCACCATCGCCTCGGAGAATTCTTTAACAAATGCATCGGGCGGTGCCCAACCCAGGTCACCGCCTTGCGCGGCTGAGCCAGGGTCTTTTGATTGTGCGGCAAGCTCTTCAAATTTACCGCCGCCTTTGAGTTTGGCGATGATCGCCTTGGCTTCATCTTCCTTCTCAACCAAGATATGGCGAGCGTGATATTCCTTGCCCTGTGACTGAGATTTGAACTTGTCATACTCAGCCTTCATCTCGTCATCCTTGACCGGATTTTTCGCGATGAAGTCTTGTGCCAATGCGCGGATCACAATCGATTGTCTGGCGAGATCAACTTGGTTTTTGATTTCGGGCCGCGAAGACACGCCTTGGCGATCTGCCTCTTGCGCGAGGATTTCACGGTTAATCAATTCGTCCTTGATCATCGAGCGCATTTCAGGCGAATCTTTTTGACCCTGCTGCACCATTTGCTTGACCATGACCTCGACACGTGAAGAGGGAATGGCTTTGCCGTTGACGATGGCAAGGTTTTGCGCGGTTGCAGGAAGTGCCACTGCAAACGCACTGACGGCGAGCAGCCTGAGATAGTTCGTATTCTTCATTGTGGGGTTGTATGCGTGGTTGAAAAGATAGCTGGTGCCGGTCGGCATCAGCCGGTTGCTGCTTCGCCGGGAGTGAGCAGGGTCATTGCTAATGCGTGGATTTCCTGCGGCATCATCTCGTGCAGCGCATCATACACCAGACGGTGTCTGGCCACTTTGCTCAAGCCCTC
>CAZZMV010000231.1:0-3053 GCA_964655425.1 uncultured Bifidobacterium sp. | reverse complement strand
GAGCCGATGCCTTCGGCGTTTTTCGCGGTCATTCACAGCGTTCACGCGCGCCACCCGCTTT
Source organism: uncultured Bifidobacterium sp. (assembly GCA_964655425.1). GTDB lineage: Bacteria > Pseudomonadota > Gammaproteobacteria > Burkholderiales > Burkholderiaceae_D > Pernthalerella. The sequence continues at coordinate 2,992 of CAZZMV010000231.1, read as the reverse complement.
CTCCTGAAGCCTACAGCCCGGCCCGCGTTTGTCGTGACGTGTGGCTGGGTGTCATCGGTGTTTTTTAAGGCTTGCAGCTGATTCGCTCTACTGCGTGAGCGCGTTGGCTATCAGAGCTAGAACACCATCACTCTGTTAGAGCCTCTAAGTAAAACGGGATACGTCAATCGGTACTTGCTGTGCGCAGAGATTGCTCACAGGGGATGCCGATTTTCAGAAAAGACTATGAATAACAAACGCTATTTTTTTCTCGTAGCGTCGTTTGCAGCTGCGAGTGTTTTATCCGGTCATGTTGGTTCTGCCGAGGTGTTGCCGAGCGTGACCGTCATTGGCACTAAAGAGAGTTCGACCACCCAAAAATCCATCACTGAGGCAGGTAAAGAGGTACGAGATATTCCTGGTGGTGCTGCCATCGTCGACATGCAAACGGTGAAGCAAGGTCGTGTCTCGACTTGGGTTGATTCGCTTGGCCTTGCACCCGGGGTGTTTGTGCAAGAGCGCTTTGGTGCCGAAGAAGCACGAATTTCAATTCGTGGCTCGGCGCTGAGTCGCACTTATCACAGCTTCGGTCTACGCGTTATGCAAGATGGCATACCCATCAATTACGCCGATGGATTTTTCGATATGCAGACGGTGGATCCGGCGGCAGCGCGCTACGTTGAGGTATTACGCGGACCAAATGCCACGACTTATGGATCAGGAACGCTTGGCGGCGCGATCAATTTTGTCTCGCCAACGGGCTATGACAGCCCGGGCAATATCGGGCGTGCAGAGGCAGGAAGTTTTGGTTATGTGCGTTTGCAGGCCATCACCAGCGGCGTGACGAAACCAAGCCATGACGGTCAAAACATTTGGGACTACAACTTCTCTGCCAACGCGACGCGGCAAGACGGCTTCAGAGATCATTCTGCACAAGATAGTCAAAAATTAGTCGGCAACCTCGGCGTCAAAATCAATGCCGATCTCGAGTCTCGCTTCTTCATAAGTGCGATTCGTAGTCGATCACAGCTGCCGGGTTATCTGACGAAAGCGCAATTGCAGGCTGATCCAACGGTTGCAAACAATGTAGCCTGGCCATCGAGTTTTCAGCGCCGCGATGTTGACTCTCAGCGTATCGCAAATAAAACAGTGTATCGGCACGGTGACTATCAGCTGGAGCTTGCAGCCTATGTCATGCAGCATGACCTATGGCATCCAATTACCTTCGGCTTTATCGAGCAAAACACGACGACCTATGGCGGCCATATCAAGCTCTCCGATACATCTAAGCTGTTTGGTGCCAACAACGTACTGACGCTGGCTTACTTGCCCGATGTGGGTCAAACAAATGGGCGAAACCGTAGCGTGGCTGCTGGCTTTGTGCCGGGGAATGTATCAACCCAGTATGCGCAAAGAGCTTTGAACCACAGGTTTCTTTTGGAAGATAAATTGAGTTTGTCCAGCGATACACTTCTGATTGGATCGATTCAATATCATCAATCGAACAGAAAAAAAACGGACTCGATCTCACCTGCGGCGAATTACGATATCGATTACACCCGATGGATTCCTCGGATAGGTATTGTTCATAATTTCTCACCAGCTAATCAAATATTTGCAAACATCAGCCAGAATTTCGAGCCGCCGATTTTTGATGTGACATCGGTCATGCTGGCATCCAAAGCGCAAACCGGTACAAGTTATGAGGTAGGTACTCGCGGGCGAACTGAGTTTCTGGATGGGCGCGGTGAAATCGATTACGACTTGACGTTCTACCGAGCCAATCTGCGCAACGAGTTTCAAACTGTTTGTAATAGCGCGCCACCCTGTGCATCTTTTGGCCAATCTTCAACGGTGAACGTGCCAAAGACGATACATCAAGGTATCGAGATGGGTCTGGCCGCATTACTGGATCGTCAGTGGCAAGCACGCGGTGCGCTGCTCTACAGCGACTTCCGCTTTGATAATCATGCCCTCTATGTAAATAATCGTATGCCTGGTTTCCCGCCGCTGATCATTCGTGGCGAGATTCTCTACCGAGAAGGTCTGGATGCTGGCGCGGTAACGACGATCCTGTCTTATGTCGGACCTACATTTGAATGGGTACCGATGTCCGCGCCGATGGATAACACCAACAGTGTGTCGAACGACCCGTATGCCATCTTTGGTTTTAAAGCCGGTGGTCAACTCGATCAAACATGGTCATGGTTTTTCGATGCAAGAAATTTGTTAGACAAAAAATATGCTGCGACTACCAATATCGGCGCTGGATACGCGAGCAGTGGTCCTGGCGCAGCTTATTACCCCGGTGTTGGGCGGTCTGCTTATCTTGGTTTTGAAGGGAGATGGTAATGAGAAATTTTCGAATTATCGGGGTCGCCTGCTTGGTAGCCAGTGTGCTGTTACCTGAGCAAGTGCTGGCGCATGCGACTGTATCGCCAAAAGTTGCAACGCAAGGGAGTTATCAGCGCCTGGCCTTTGGTGTTACACATGGATGCGAAGGGTCGGCCACGGTCGAAGTGATTATTCAGTTACCGGAGTCGATTATGGGTGCTAAACCGATGCCGAAGGCTGGCTGGCTTGTCGAAACCGAGGTACAAGATCTGGCGCAGCCTTATGTCTCGCACGGCAAAGAGATTCGTCGCGATGTCAGAACTGTGCGCTGGCGTGGGAAGCTACTCGACGCTCATTACGATGAGTTTGTCGTGATGACCAAGGTATGGAACAAGCTAGGCCCGGTTCCGATTCCTGTTACACAGATTTGCGAGAAGGGTCGGATGGATTGGAACCAATTGCCTGATGGATCAGGCAAGCGACTCGACTATCCGGCACCAGTGCTTGAGATTATGCCCGGCGAGCATAAGCATTGAAATACCTAGAAACTATATCGTTAGGTCGATGGCAAGGCACTGCTAACGCCGCAAGCGACCTAATGGCATAGGTTATTAGTCAAATACGGGCGACTCCACGCCCAATACCTTATGTAGCTTGGGCGATGTGGTGGTGTACTGCA
>CAZZMV010000230.1:0-3056 GCA_964655425.1 uncultured Bifidobacterium sp. | reverse complement strand
TTTTCGATCGATTGATGTACTGAACAAAACCCTGAACACCGCCTGAAAAAGCAAAGTTTTCTTCTTTTGCTTCGCGCTGATCAACAAGCCGAATTTTCACGCCGTTATTCAAAAAACTAAGTTCTCTTAGGCGCTTTGCAAGCACATCAAAATGAAAGTTAACCTGACCAAAAATTTCCGGGCTTGCCAAAAAATGCACCTCGGTTCCACGACGATCAGTCGGACCTGTAATTGTCAGAGGAGCGACGCGCTCACCAAGACGAAATTCCATAAAGTGGGTCTGCCCCTCTCGTCTGATGGTGAGGCGAAGCCAGTCGGAAAGGGCATTTACTACCGACACGCCTACTCCATGAAGCCCGCCGGATACCTTGTAGCTATTTTGATCAAACTTTCCACCAGCATGAAGTTCGGTCATCACGATTTCAGCGGCAGATCGACCGAGCTCGTCTTCTTTGTGAATGGCAGTCGGTATGCCTCGGCCATTATCGGTCACCGAAATTGAATTATCTGTATGAATGGTGACAACGATGTCATCACAGTGGCCAGCTAAGGCCTCATCAATCGCATTGTCAACAACCTCAAAAACCATGTGATGTAGCCCACTGCCGTCATGGGTATCACCGATGTACATGCCGGGTCGCTTGCGAACGGCCTCTAGGCCTTTGAGCATCTTGATCGAATCGGCCCCGTAACCCTGGGCCTCATCCAGATTTTCGTGTTCTTGCATTAAAACAGCTTTCACCATAGTCACTTAATAGTCTCGATTTAATTGAGGTTTAGATCCGCATTGGCATTACAACGTACTTAAACTCAGGGTCACTTTCTGAGGTGATCAATGCGCTTGCGTTGGGGTCTTGTAAGGCGATGTGAATGGAGTCGCTTTTCAGGTTAGATAAAACATCAATTAGATACTGAACGTTAAACCCAATATCAACCGATTCGCCTTGATACTCCACCTCAATATCGTCAGAGGCTTCTTCTTGTTCTGCGTTTGTCGAGGATATCTTGAGTGAACCTGCAGAAAGGGTAAGTCGTACCCCTTTAAATTTGTCGGTTGTCAAAATCGCGGCACGCTGCAGAGCTCCCAAAAAAAGCTCGCGATTGATTGGCACGATCTTTTGATGTTGAGTAGGAATAACACGCTGGTAATCTGGGAACTTGCCTTCAATCAGTTTTGATAAAAGCTCAACTTGACCGAAACGGAATCGGGCCTGGTTTGAAGCGAGTTCTATCGTAACGGGGTTATCAGAATCATCGAGTAATCGTTGGCATTCAATGATTGCTTTTCGTGGAATGATGACTTCTTGACGTTCGCCATTAATTTTGATTTCTACCTCTTTGGTTTCCTGTGTAACCGCGCTGTAGGCGAGCCGATGACCATCCGTTGCTACTGCTTTGAGGCTTGATTGATCAATCACCAGCAACAATCCGTTAAGGTAATAACGAATATCTTGCTGAGCCATAGCAAAATGCACGAGATGAAGGAGTTGCCTTAATGAGCGCTGAGGCAGTGTAATACTTGCTGGGTATTGATCTGCTGCAACAACAGTTGGGAAATCTTCGGCCGGGAGTGTCTGAAGGCTGAATTTCGCTTTACCTTGGGTGAGTGATAGTTTTTTGTTGGCGTAGGAAACGGTAATTTCAGGCTGTTCTGGCAGCGCCCTAAGGATATCCAGAAGCTTTCTGGCCGCTACCGTGGTGGATAAAGGTTCATCTCCTGTTGCCATCTCAGAAGATGTTTGAATTTGCATTTCAATATCAGTCGAGCAAAAAGTGACATTTTGCAGTTTTTTGCTAATCAATACGTTGGACAGTATTGGAAGTGTATGCCGGCGTTCGACAATCCCAGTAACAGTTTGTAGCGGCTTAAGTAAAGCGTCTCGCTGAGCTTTGATAAGAATCATAATATTGAAAATTAGGATTAGTAGATAAGGGGGCTGAAAGCTGTGGATATGTTGGCTGACAGGTTGGCAGGCCTACTGCGTAAGGGAATAAAAAACTGGGGATAACTTTTGAGTAAGTTATTGAGGTTGTGTACAACCTGGGGCGCATCGTTTTTTGGGCTTAAGTTTTGCCCAAACGGTTTTGGTTTACTCACAGCTTATCCACGGAGTTGTTGTTCAAGGACATGGAGTTGATGATTAAGCTCGGCGATTCTTGGGCGCAAATCAGAGATTTTTTTGACAGCATGAAGCACTGTAGTGTGATCGCGACCACCAAACAAGTCTCCGATCTCAGGGAAGCTTTTTTGAGTGAGCTCTTTTGCAAGATACATTGCAATTTGTCTCGGCAGTGCAATGTTGGCCGGCCGGCGTTTGCTATACATGTCGGCGACTTTAATATTGTAGAAGTCGGCGACAGATTTCTGAATGTTTTCGACTGAGATAAGCGTTTTTTGTAGTGAGAGAAGGTCTTTAAGTGCTTCACGCACTGTTTCATTAGACGGTCCACAGTTATGAAAATCGCAGTAAGCAATTATTTTTTTCAGTGCACCTTCAAGTTCGCGCACATTTGAACGCAGCTGTTTGGCAATAAAAAATGCTTCTTCTTCTGGCAAGGCAAACGATTCGATGCCTGCTTTTTTCATCAGAATCGCAACACGCATTTCTAGCTCTGGAGGCTCAATTGCAACGGTCAGGCCAGACGAAAACCGTGTCAACAATCGAGGATTGATCTCGCCAAGTTCTGTGGGATAGGTGTCGCTTGTGATGATGATTTGTTTTTGGGCCGCAATGAGGGCCTCGAAAGCATAAAAGAATTCTTCTTGAGTTCGTTGTTTGCCGGCAAAAAACTGAATGTCATCGATCAGCAGTAGATCAAGCGAGTGGTAATACCGCTTAAACTCATCAAAAGATTTACGTTGGTAGGCCTTTACGACATCACTGACATAGGCCTCGGCATGAATGTAACGGGCGCGAGCATTTGGGTTTCGTTGCGTGAGCGCATTACCCACCGCATGAATTAAGTGGCTCTTGCCAAGACCCACACCGCCATAAATAATGTAGAGCTGGCTCGCCGCGTCCCAGTGGTCGACATGCGCGCGCACGCGGCCATCC
>CAZZMV010000229.1:0-3056 GCA_964655425.1 uncultured Bifidobacterium sp. | reverse complement strand
CGACCCCCGGCGTGACAGGCCGGTATTCTAACCAACTGAACTACCGCTCCAATCGTGCGCCTGTGGCGCGCGAAAGGGGCGAATTGTACCCAACCGACAGTTCAGTGTCGAGCAACGCAGTCATTCAAGTACTTGACGCCCATCGTTTCATTCTGATGCCGGGATGGTCATGAGCTGGTCTTGGTTGATCACGAATGCGGTCGCGGCATTTCTGTTGCCGCCGTTGTCGCTGCTAATGCTTGCATTGATCGGCGCATGGTTGTCGGCCCGACGGCGAGTGGCGGGTCGGGCGCTGATCGGGATCGCCGCCTTTCTTCTGCTTGCACTCTCCACCCAAGCCGGCTCGCGCTTGCTGGTTGCGTCACTCGAAAACACCTCGCTGCCATTGGTCGAACCGCTGCAAAGTGGTGCTGAGGCGATTGTGGTCCTTGGCGGCGGCAGGTTGTATGACGCACCCGAAGATGCCGGGCGCGACCAACCTTCGAGCGCCACGCTGATCAGATTGCGGCACGGAGCAAGGCTGCATCGATTGACCGCTTTGCCGGTACTCGTGAGCGGTGGCGCGCCCGATACGACGGGCGAAAGCGAGGCAGCATTGATGGCGCGCGTGATGCGTGATGACTTTGGTGTGCCAGTGCGCTGGCTGGAGCAGACCTCGGACAACACTGCAGAGAATGCCAAGCATGCTGCGCAACAATTATCACAGGCGGGTATCAAACGTATTTTGTTGGTGACCGATGCGATCCACATGCCGCGTGCCAAACGCGCATTTGTCTCGGCGGGGTTTGATGTTGTAGTAGCGCCAACGCGTTTTCTTGGCCGGCGACCGATGGATATCGCCAGCTTGATACCCAAGGCGTCCGAGTTGGAGTACAGCAGCTACGCAATCCATGAATGGATAGGCATGATCTGGTACCGGATTCGCTACGGTTTTGCTTGAGTAGCGGACAAGGTCTTTGTTTGGACGCCGACATCGCAGGCGTATGATCTTCAGCTCGTTTCTTTCAAGGAGAGTTCGAATGTCCGAGTCAACCATCACCACTGCACGTAATGATCTCAAAGCCTTGGTACGCGACGCACAGGCGTTGTTTGACGAAGCGACTGCTGCCGGCGGCGCCAAGGCAGAAGAGCTGCGTTCCAAAGGCATGAAGATGCTCGACCATGCCATCACCCGTGCGCACGATTTGCAAGAAGCTGCAGTACGCAAGGGACGCAAAATTGCTCACGATACCGATGAATACGTACACGAGCACCCATGGCGAGCCATCGGTATTGCAGCCGGTGTGGGTCTGTTGGTTGGCATGCTGATCTCCCGGCGCTAAACCATGAATGCCTCGGCCGTGCCGCCTGGCGGCGGCCTCGCATCCACTGCAGGCGCTGTGTTGAGTAGCGTGCTGAAGTTGATCGGGGTACGACTCTCGATGGCGGTGTTGGAGCTGGGTGCCGCACGCAACGCGGTGTTTCGTGTGCTGTTGTTGGCCGCGCTGGCGGTGCTTGCAGCAGCCTTTGCGCTGCTGAGCGTGTCGGCAATGATTGTTGCGCTTGCGTGGGATGCGCTCGGCTGGCGCATCTTGCTCGTGCTGTTCCTTGCCTATCTTCTGCTGTCGATCGCTATGCTTTGGAGAGCGCGCAACATTGTTTTGAGTGGTCAGATCGGATTACCGATGACGCTGGCCGAGTTAAAAAAAGACCGAGAAGCGTTGGTCGATGCGCAAACCGAAACTGAGCAAAACCCATGAACAGTGCGGAACGTGATGCGCGCCTGAAATTACTGCTGTTGCAAGGCGCCCTATATCGCCTGGAGATTATTCAGGCGCGATCGACCCTAAAAGATGCTGCCAAGCCACGCGCCTTGGTGGGCCAGGTGTTCGAGTTATTGAAGTTTTTGCTGGCGCACAAGCGCATATCGCTAATCGCGACCGCTGTGCCTTGGGTGTTTGGCCGCAGCCGCGTTAGCCGATTGTTGCGACGAGGTTTGTTGACGCTGGGGTCCGCTGGTTTGGCTTGGCTATTTTTAAGACGTCGATCGCAAGCTTGATTTTGGATTGCAGTAATCCAGGTGGGCGGCCGCGTTTGGCAAACCGGAAGGCCACGCGCCCGATTCAAATCGGATTGCGACCGGTTAGGCTGATGGCAAGGATTCGCTTCTCAGCTTGGCGTTCTGCGCTCAATCGCCGGTCATAGCCAACAGCAAAGCTTATTTCGCTGCAGGTTCTTTGAATTTTGCGCCTGACGCATTCGCCAGGTAAACCACAGCGCGGGCGACCTCAACATCATCAAGGCTGGCATTGCCGCCTTTGGCCGGCATGCCGCGGATGCCTTTGACGGCGTGTGATACCAGCGTGTCATAACCCTGGGCAATGCGCGCGCCCCAAGCACCGCCATCGCCTTTCTTCGGTGCGCCAGCAACGCCGGCGCCGTGGCAAGCCGCGCAAGCAGCGTTGTAGACCTGCTCACCCGTCTTCAGCGCTACTGCGCCGGCAGCCGCCGCAGGTGCGGCGCCACCTTCAGGTGCCTCGGGCATGGTGAAACTTACGTCAGCCACCGGCCGGATGCGCTCGGCGATCGCCTCTGGCGACTGGGAAGCTTCATCAGCGCCCAGCTTCGAGGTATTCCCGACAAAATTCACCAGTAGCAGGATGGTCGCGATTGGGACCACGAATGCTGCGACGATGACTGCGATGAGCTGGTTTGGGGTTTTGATCGGCGATTCACTGTGAGCGTCACTCATGATTTCCTCGTGGGGTGATGGCGTAGCGCCAGCCTAAGCTGCAAAGCGCGAAATTATAGACGAAGAGGCCGTTTCGATTCTCCCGGACAAGTACTTTCGTGGACTGCCTGATTGAAAACCGGTATCCTTCCCCGCCTCGTTCAGATGCGGCTGTAGCTCAGTGGATAGAGTATTGGCCTCCGAAGCCAAGGGTCGTGGGTTCGATCCCCGCCAGCCGCGCCAATACACAAGCCCATTACGGATAAGTTTGCGCGGTGGAGAGAGCCAATTGTTTGGCTCTCGACGGGGATCGAAGGGATTCGCTTGCAAGCGAATCCGCGGCCCG
>CAZZMV010000228.1:0-3079 GCA_964655425.1 uncultured Bifidobacterium sp. | reverse complement strand
TTCATGGTGGCGAATGATTTAACGCCCGATGATGTGACCAACCCCGACAAGGAAATCGCTTTCCCCGAGTCAGTGATCTCATTGTTCAAAGGTGAGTTGGGGTTTCCGCCCGATGGATTTCCCAAGGCGCTGGAGAAAAAAGTACTCAAAGGTGGCAAGCCACTTGAGGGTCGCTACGGCGCCAATGTGCCGCCGGTTGATTTGGACAAGATGCGCGAAACCGCAGAAAAAGCGGTCGATCGGAAAATCAGTGATCAGGAGCTGGCGTCTTACCTGATGTATCCGAAAGTGTTTACCGACTATGCACAGCATAAACGTGCGCATGGGGATGTTTCTGTATTGCCGACGGATGTTTTCTTTGAAGGCCTGAAAGATGGTCAGGAGATCTCGGTCAGCATAGACAAGGGCAAGACACTGGTAATTCGTCTAGTGGGTCGCAGTGAGATCGAAGATGAGGGTGTCAGCAAGTTGTTTTTCGAGCTGAATGGTCAGCCGCGCATGGTGCGGGTTCAGCATGCCGGTGTGGTGTCCGCAGTCACGCATCCCAAAGCGGATGAGGGTAATCCCCACCATATTGGCGCACCCATGCCCGGCATGGTGGTGACCGTCGCGGTGCAGGCAGGGCAAAAAATCGCCAAAGGCGATCCACTGGTGTCGATTGAGGCCATGAAAATGGAAACCATGATCCGCGCCGAGGCTGATGGTATCGTCAAGCAGGTGTATGTGAAGCCAAGTACCGTAGTCGCTGCGAAAGATTTACTCGTGGTGTTGAGTAGCTGAGCCCGCGGCTATTGCGCTGGCTCATGCATCGTTTCATTTCAAGGCCACGTACCCATGATCCAAGGCAAGCTGGCGTTATTACTCGTCAAGATCCATTTCGACCGCTTGCCCCATGCACCTTCAACCAGCTACGTCTTCAAATACCGCCTGGTGGTTGCAGCCACCACCCGTCACCCATCCTGACGATGGATTAAGCCCGAATCAAGTCGCTCAGCTGGGGAACTTGTTCGGTGAAAACCGATTTATCGAACAGCGCGAGCCACCTGCTTGGCACCAATACCTCGCACATTTCAAAAATCCGCTGGTACTGATACTCCTCCTGGCCAGCTTGGTATCAGCAATACTGGGCGAGCTGACAAATTTTTTCATTATTGCGCTAATTGTTTTGGCAAGCGTGACACTGGATTTTTTTCAGGAACACCGGGCGCGTCATGCGGCTGAAAAACTCCGCCAATCCATCGCGCTACATGCACGGGTAATTAGAGCAGGTGTCGAGCAGCACATCGCTGTTAGCAAGATCGTACCAGGCGATATCGTACTGCTAAAGGCGGGTGATCTGGTTCCAGCCGATGGTATTGTTATCGATGCACGCGATTGCTTTGTCAACCAATCCGTGCTCACGGGTGAGTCTTACCCGGTCGAAAAATATCCACTTAAGGCGCAAGCGACGGCGTCGACCGAGCAACCTGATCTGCAGTCAGCCACTCATGCCCTGTTCATGGGTTCTTCGGTAGTATCCGGTATCGCAAAGTTATGCATCGTGCGAACTGGTTCAGCGACCCAAATGGGTTCAATAGCTAGCCTGATGACGGCGACTGAATCTGCCAGCTCGTTCGAGCGCGGTGCGCGCCGGTTTAATCTATTGATTCTGCGTCTTACTATCGCCATGGTGTTGTTTGTATTGATGGTGAATCTGCTGTCACACAAGCCTTGGTTGGAGTCGTTTTTGTTTGCGGTGGCACTCGCGGTTGGACTCACACCCGAGCTATTGCCGATGGTGGTATCGGTGACGCTTGCACGTGGCGCTTTACGTATGGCGCGCGAGCAGGTGATTGTCAAGCGCCAGAGTGCGATTCAGGATTTAGGTGCGATGGACGTGCTGTGTACCGATAAAACCGGCACACTCACCGAGGCCCAGATACGGATGGAGTCGCACACTGATGCTTTCGGCCAAGAAAGCGAACACGTACTCGAACTGGCTTTCTTGAATAGCTGGTTCGAGAGTGGCCTGCGCAACCCCTTAGACGAGGCAATTCTGGCCCACCAAAAAATTGATATCGAAGGCTGGAAAAAGATCGATGAGGTGCCATTTGATTTTGAACGTAGGCGGGTTTCGGTTCTTCTGGAAAAGAAACAACAACGCTACCTGATAGTGAAGGGCGCACCCGAAGAAATTTTACGATTATGTACACATGTCGAATCAGCTACGCCGCCACAAGTCGATGAAAAACATCAGGTGGTCGGCATCGATGGGTACGAGCGATTTCTCGACTTGGATGCATCGATACGTGATCAAGTACGCGATGTTTATCACGCTCAGGAAGAACGCGGATTCCGCGTACTAGCGATTGCATTCAAGCCAGTTACGAGCGATCATCCTCATGCAGTAGTGGATGATGAGTCGGCGTTGGTGTTGGTCGGGTTTGCCGCATTTCTTGACCCCCCGCGCGAAACGGCTCGACAGGCCCTGCAAGATCTACAAAATTCAGGCATCGCTGTCCATGTGCTAACCGGTGACAGCGAGCGAGTCACTCAGCATATTTGCGAAGTACTTAAGCTTCCAGTCAAAGGTGTTGTCGGTGGATCTGAAATCGAGCACCTTGATCAATCCGCGCTACAAGCCCGCCTCAAAACGGCGAATATATTTTGTCGCCTGAATCCTGCCCAAAAGGAGCGCGTGATATTAGCGCTACGTGCAAGCGGACATGTGGTTGGCTATCTAGGCGACGGTGTCAATGACGCACCAGCGCTGCATAGCGCCGATGTCGGCCTCTCAGTAGATAGTGCAGTGGACGTCGCCAAAGCTGCGGCTGACGTCATTTTGCTAAATCATGATCTGCGCGTGCTACATCGCGCCGTCATCGAAGGTCGTCGTACTTTTGGCAACATCATGAAATACATCATGATGGGAACCAGCTCGAATTTCGGCAATATGTTCAGCATGGCGGGTGCTGCAGTTTTTCTATCTTTTTTGCCGATGTTACCGACCCAGATTTTGTTGAACTACATTTTGTATGATCTATCCGAGCTAGCTATTCCATTTGATTTTGTCGATCAGGCCGAACTGTCTAAACCTCAC
>CAZZMV010000227.1:0-3081 GCA_964655425.1 uncultured Bifidobacterium sp. | reverse complement strand
GGTGAGGCCGTTATCCACGCAGGGCCTCGCTCGGTATACGCTGCTTGATTTGCGTTGGCGCGGAAGGTTCGAGTGCCTTGCGCACCGGTGCCGTGGTCCAGCGCCATGCGACTTGAGACAGCGCCAGCAACAACACCATGGTGCCGATGAAACCTAGCGTCGCACGACTGACTCGAAAGAATCTGACCGGTACGATATTGGATAACGGGTAGCGATACGCTTGTGGCGACAGGACACGATCATTCAATGCCGGATGGCCAGCAAGATGAGGGCCGAGTTGCGCATCGCGCCGGTAAATTAGGCGAAATAACGCATCACGCAATGGTTGCAGTGCTTCGTCCGACTTCAATCCGCGATGGCGTCCTTCAAATCCGATCGAGATCGCAAACAAGTACAGCGGCGCCATCGTCGGTGATGCATGACCGGCGCCCGCAAGTAGCGCGTCGATACGCTGGAAGATTTGATCACCCGCGGTACTGCTGCCAAATAATCGGGTTTCGATCAGGGTTTCAGTAAAGCGTGAACGACCGGGCCAGTCGCGCGTCAGTAACAACTCGTCGGCGAGCGCAGCCATCAGGTAACGCAACTCATCAGTGGCACCGCGTGCAGCGGTACCGGCATGCTGTGTCAGTGCCAGTGTTTTGGCGCTGATCATGCGAGCGACACGTTCACAGGCTTCTTCCGCCAGCTGACGCGCTTGCATACTCGGGTCGTCGTCATTCGCTGACGGCAGTGACATTGACTCGATCAGACCTAAAACTTCAGCGACAAACTCACGCAACTGTCTCAGCAGTACTGGGTTGTACTGTTCAATACTTTCTATGACCGTCAGCACAGGGACGGGCGCATTCACCGTGGTCATCGCACGGGATGCGGGATCAACGGGTACTGGAAGGTAAAGCTTGCCCATGACGATGCGGTGTGCCGAGCGCGTTAGCGACCCTGGGTTTTAATGAACAACTGCATGCTGCCTGGGCGCATCTTGCTGCCGGCACGACCCGAGCCTCCCACCAGCAAGCGGCTATCAGCGCGCATTAATTCCGGACCGGGTACCACCTCGTACAAGATCACGCCGGGTAAACCATGCAGCTGCATCTCGGGCGCCGCAGATATACGTGCGCGTCGATAACCCAGCACGCGCTTTTCACGTAGCTCGCTGAAGACATGAGAGGGTCCGATCAGTGCGGTATCCATCCAATCTTCAATCTCGCTGGACAGACCACCTTTGAGTCCCACCACCAGACGCTTGCCGACCCATTCCGGACGCAGCGTTAACTCAAATGCGCCGTTAGCCCAATCGAACGCCACCTCGCGATAGTCCTGGCTGATCTCGGCCAGGTTGTCTTGTAGTTCTTTGAGTAACGGCAGCAGACTGAGATGCGGCTGCGCATGGTCGTAGGCGGGTGGCGAAATCGGCAAAGCGCCCGGACGCAACAGCGCCATCGGCCCCAGAAAATTGCACAGCGCGAGATACAGTGGGTAGGGTGGAATGACTGCGCTCTGCAGCTGCGCCTCGAGCGCGGGCATGGCGGGTGCTAAACAGGCCAGTCGCTGCGTGAGTGCGATACGCTCGCCGCGCTGCTCGCTCGCGGGCAGGCCGGCCAGCTGACGCGCAATGAATGCAGCCTTGCTGCGTAGTGTGCGACTGAAGTCGCGCAATGCATCCAACAAATCCGGTGCCGCATGCAGATCGAGCAGTGCGGGTAGTGCCGGCCCGAGTTTGATCATGCCGTCGTCTTCCATCACGTTCGCAATCGCCATCCCCACCGCCAGCGGTGGTGGTGCATCACCGATTGAAAGCAACAGATTTGGAATCAGGCGCGGAATATCAGCCGGCGCCGCTTCAGAGACTTCATCTTCAAGTGGCTCACTTTTTACCGATAAAAAGCGCGCACTGATCTCCGGGGTTTTCATGTTGCGCGACACCGGCAGTGACAACCACACGGTTTGCGCATGCAGCGCCAATTGATCTCGTGCCGGATCGATTTTTAGTGAGAGTTCCGGCATCAAGCCGTCTTGGGGATCCAGCAGCACTGCGGTGCCATCCGGCAGAATCGCTTCCAACTCCAGCACACGAACCATGCCCGAAGGCAGTAGTGATGAATCGAACTTCAGCCGCTTCACGCCCCAGCTGTAGGGTGAGCTAGTCAATGTGTGCCAGCCGATCAGCGCGTCGACGCGTGCCGACTCCAACTGAAAATGCTGCGGCGACAACAGCATGCCTTCATGCCACTGTATGCGATCAGGACACTTCATCGCCAGCCTCCGTAGCCGTTTGATGTTGTACGCATTTATTTCTCCAAACTGTAAGCAGTAAACTCGCTGGCACCAAAGTCGAGCTGAACTCGGCCACGCAGTGCATCGACTCGGGCCAGATGCGGACCCGCCACCAAGTAGTCAGCGAATACCAAGGCTGCAGCAACACGCCGCCCCGACCATCGTTTGTCGGACAGCTTGATCGACTCACCCGGCGCCAACTCGACACTATCTATGCTGATCGCATCGGGATACGCTTTACGCATGCCGTTACGTGCGTTGAACCAGTCACGCGCCGTCATCCCCATCAGCTTCTGTGCCAGTGCTTCGTCAGTCACCAGCACCACATCAATCGCTAATGGGTAATCGTTATTGGCACCGGCAGCCACACTCAAGCTGACCGATTCCCAATCCAGCTTGACACCCGAGGGCATCACAAAATCTTTCACCGTGCTGCAAGCAGCGAGTGCAAACGCTGAACAGATCAGTAGCGTTTGCAGGGCGTGCACCATCAGTCTGGTTAGTAACGAGGCACGGTTCATAGTCGAAGGACAATTCATGGTGTCCCCCGGCGGCTGTCCCTACCGCTAGCAGCATCCGCGCTGCTACTCGTTGAACTTCCCGATGCACTACTCGATGCGCTACTCGATGAGTCGACGCGCTTGTTTGCATTTGCAACGCCAGTGCCGTATGCAGGCTCACCTCTGGCCTTGGCCTGCGCCAGATAGTCTTCATGTGCCTGACGCAGACCCAATTCAAAACCGAGCATTAACAGCAGCAGCACGATCGTGATAGCGCAGGCGCTGAGAATCACCACCAGCCTCG
>CAZZMV010000226.1:0-3085 GCA_964655425.1 uncultured Bifidobacterium sp. | reverse complement strand
GCGCACGTGATTTATCCTTTCTTTGATAGTCAACCAGCGGGTTTCTCACGTAAATGGCTAAGCCTGCTACGCGGTGAGCTTGGGTTCGAGGGGGTGATCTTTAGCGACGATTTGTCGATGGAAGGTGCAAGTGTGGCGGGCCATGTCGTTCAGGGTGCGCATGCGGCTTTGAAAGCCGGCTGCGACATGGTGCTGGTGTGTAATTCACCAGACAAGGCTGATCAATTACTGGAAGGCTTGGATCCCTCGGTAGCGATTGACGCGAAGCGTTCGGCGGCGCGCATTGCGGCGCTGGTGCCGACATCGCCGGCAAAGACGTGGGATGAGCTGCAAGCGGATCCTGTTTACAAAGCAGCGTGTGGATTAGTGAAATCGCTCATGTGAAATTAAATGGATTCCGACCGGGATCCAGGAATTTCAAGCATTAGCGGCGACTGTTATCTATCTGATGGACGACACCAATAACCCACCGGATCCACGCGCAGCGCTGCTCGATGAAGTATCGCAACTACCGCATTTACCCGGCGTGTATCGCTACTTCGACGCGCAAGATAAGCTGCTCTATGTCGGCAAAGCGCGTGACTTAAAAAAACGCGTCTCAAGTTACTTTCAAAAAAATCTTGCTAGCCCCCGCACTGCGATGATGGTGGAGCGCATCACTCGGCTCGAAACCACCGTCACGCGCAGTGAAGCTGAAGCGCTGATTTTGGAAAGTAATCTGATCAAGACGCAGCAGCCACGCTACAACATTCTTTTTCGTGACGATAAGTCTTACCCCTACCTCAAGCTATCAGCAGGACAGTTTCCGCGCATGTCTTATTACCGCGGCGCGATCGATAAAAAAAGCCAGTACTTCGGTCCGTACCCAAGCGCCTGGGCGGTCAAACAGTCGATCGAGATTTTGCAAAAAATCTTCTTGCTTCGTACTTGTGAAGACTCAGTATTTCAAAATCGTACTCGGCCTTGTCTTCTGCATCAGATTCATAGATGTAGCGGGCCCTGTGTCAATCTCATCAGCCCGCAAGACTACGCGGTCGATGTTGACAATGCTGTTCAGTTTTTGCGTGGCAGACAAACTGAGTTAATGGATTCGCTAGAAGGCAAGATGCACGGTTTTGCCGCCGAGCTCAAGTTTGAGCAGGCAGCGCTTGTACGCAATCAGATCACCGCGTTGTCACGCGTACTGCACCAGCAAAGTATGGAAACAGTGGTTGATACTGATATCGATATTATTGCGGTGGTGGTGCAGGGTGGTCGGGCTTGCGTCAATCTGGCCATGGTGCGAGGTGGTCGACATCTGGGTGATCGCGCCTATTTTCCGACGCAAGTCGATATGGCACTGGCGGCTGATGGGACCGTTGATCAAGAAGTATTAAAAGCTTTTCTTGCACAGCACTATGCTGACAAATTTATACCCGGTGTATTGATTTTGAATGTCGAATTCGATGAACCGGAGCTCATGGTGGCGTTGATGGAGCAATGTGGACACCGGATACAGCTGCTGTTTCAGCCGCAAGGCAAGCGACGCGACTGGCTGCAGATGGCGGAGAAGGGTGCGCAGATTGCGCTCGCCCGCGTACTCGCCGAGCAGGGCTCACAGCAGTCGCGTACACGCGCGTTAGCCGATACGCTGGGCTTAGATAGCGCTGATCTGGATGCGCTTCGTATTGAATGCTTTGATATTAGCCACACTCAGGGCGAAGCCACGCAAGCCTCGTGCGTGATCTATCAGCACCATCAAATGCAAAATGGTGAATATCGCCGCTATAACATTCAGGACATCACTGCTGGCGATGACTATGCCGCGATGCGACAAGTACTCACTCGCCGCTACGAAAAAGTTGCGAATGGCGATGGCATCATGCCTGACCTGGTGCTGGTTGATGGCGGTAAGGGTCAGGTTGAAATAGCGCGGCAGGTGCTGGCTGAATTGGGTTTGGATATCAGCCTGATTGTCGGTGTCGCCAAAGGCGAAGGACGCAAGGTAGGGCTGGAGACCTTGATTTTTGCAGATGGCCGCGAGCCACTTGAGTTAGGTAAGGAATCTGCTGCGCTGATGCTGGTGGCACAAATTCGTGATGAGGCGCACCGATTCGCCATTACGGGTATGCGCGCCAAGCGTGCAAAGTCGCGGCAGAGCTCGCGGTTGGAAGAGATCGAGGGTATTGGGCCAAAACGTCGACAAAAACTACTCGCGCGCTTTGGTGGTCTGCGTGGGGTCATGGATGCTAGCGTCGATGATATTGCGTCGGTCGAGGGTATTTCACGCCAACTCGCTGAGGACATCTACCGTCAGTTGCATTGAATTACAATCGGACACGGTTCTGGCTTCCATACCCTCATGCCCCTCAACATACCGATCCTGCTGACCTGGTTGCGAGTCGCCCTTATCCCGCTGGTGGTGGGCGTCTTCTTCCTGCCAGATCATTGGATGACTCAGTATGATCGCGGCCTCTGTGCCACGGTTGTTTTCATCGTAGCCGCGTTGACCGACTGGTTTGATGGTTATCTGGCGCGCCGCTGGAACCAGACCTCGGCCTTCGGCGCATTCCTCGACCCTGTAGCCGACAAGCTTATGGTGGCGGGCGCGTTGCTTCTGTTGGTACAACTCGGTCGTACCAGCAGCGTAATTGCACTCATCATTATCGGCCGCGAGATCACTATCTCCGCGCTGCGTGAATGGATGGCACAGATCGGCGCCGCTAAGTCTGTGGCCGTCAGTTCAATCGGCAAGGTCAAGACGGCGGCGCAGATGACAGCGATCCCCATGCTGCTCTATGGCGAGCCGATGTTTGGCATTTTGCCCACCTTGCTGATTGGCCAGCGTTTACTCGATATTGCTGCGGTATTAACGCTATGGTCGATGGTTTATTACCTGCGTAAGGCTTGGCCGATGATCAGGGATAGGCATGAGTCTGGCTAGCCCAGGCCACCCCCAGGTTGACAAAATTTGCGGTCAAGCTATAATCCCGGGTCTGCTGAAAAACGCCTCGGCGTGATTCGCAATGCGGGAGTAGCTCAGTTGGTAGAGCGCAACCTTGCCAAGGTTGAGGTCGAGAGTTCGAGACTCTTCTCCCGCTCCAGA
>CAZZMV010000225.1:0-3102 GCA_964655425.1 uncultured Bifidobacterium sp. | reverse complement strand
GAGCCGGCTGCCACCAGTCGTATGACGCTCGCGCTGGGGAAATCAACACTACTCCGTCTGCCAGAAACCATCGTCAATCGAACCCTGGGTAATCCATCTGTGGCACAGGCGATGCTGGTGTCCCCAGAGACACTCTACCTACTTGGTATCGATATTGGTAGTACCAACATGATTGTGCAGGGCAAGAGCGGTCGATGCAGCGCGATCGATGTGCTAGTCACGATGGATCCGGGGGCATTGCAATCGACATTGAAAGAGTTGATGCCAGAGGAAAAAGAGATTCGGGTCACAGCTGCTGCGGATAGTTTGATCCTTAGCGGTACTGTGAGTGATACCTTGGTGGTATCGCGTGTCCATGATTTGGCGCTTGCCTTTGTGCGTCGCCCCGGCAGCGTCACTCCCGGCGCGCAACAAGAGGGTATGGCTACGGGTGGCGCCGCCGGCGCCAACGCGGCACAAATGAGTAGCCTCGCGCTTCAGCAATTACGCGTCATCAATTTGTTGCAAGTGGCCGCTGCGCAGCAAGTGATGCTGGAGGTAAAAGTCGCCGAGGTATCCAAGACATTGATCGACAAGCTAGGCGTTGGTGTGCAGGGAACGCCTCAATCTGGGGCGATCACGACGAGCATCTTGTCGAATTTTTTGGTGGGCAATCTCGCCGGTAATCTGAGTGTCACACGGGCTTCCGGTTCGGGTGTCTACCTCGACGCCGAAAAGAAAGATTCGCTCGTCAAGGTACTGGCCGAGCCTAATGTGATGGCAATCAGTGGCCAGGAGGGGAGCTTTCTGGCAGGCGGAAAGATCTTGATCCCGGTGGCGCAGGATGCATTGGGAAGAATCACACTGGAAGAAAAAGAATTTGGCGTGGGCCTGCGATTCACGCCGACTGTATTGTCGGGTGGTCGAATCAATTTACGGGTCTCGCCGGAGGTGTCTGAGCTGTCTCGCGAGGGCGTTGGTATAAGCAACGGCAGCACACAGGCGCGAGCCATCTTGCCACTGATTACGACCCGTCGAGCATCAACCACGGTGCAACTGGCTGACGGCCAGAGTTTTGCGATCGGTGGCCTAATCAAGAATAACACCACCGCCAACATAAAAGCGTTCCCGATCCTGGGTGAATTACCCATCCTCGGTGCGCTGTTTCGAAGTACCGACTTCCAAAAAGATAAAACCGAATTGGTGTTTGTCGTGACCCCGCGCCTGGTGAAGCCTTTGCCGGCGACCGCTCAATTACCTACTGACGGTTTACGCGAACCCAGTCGAAAAGAGTTATTCATCGATGGCAAACTCGAAGGCTCGGCTAGCCCCGAAATACTCGTACCGAAAAGTAATCAAGACGTTTCCCCTGAACCGAAATAAAGGATATCCGCTATGTTCAAGAAAAAAAATACGCAGCGAAATAGTGGGTGCTATCGGCTACATCAGCGCAGTCGATTACCAAAAACCCTCGCAGTGATATTAACCAGCGTCTGGTCACTGATCTTAGCTGCTTGTACACCGACCACGCCACAATGGGACGCACAGTTCGGACATTCAGTTCGACTCGCGCAGCAGCTGCAAACATTAGATCTGACCGCAGGAGGTGATGATCCGGTCAACGGCATTGATGGTAGCAGCGGTAGGGAAGTAATCGTACGCTACCGCAGCTCATTCAAAGAGCCGACACCGGTGAACTCATCGTTCACGATCGGCGTGACACGCTGATCATTCAGCTGCAATATACGACTCAATTCCACTCGACCATGCGATCACGCCAACCTGAATGCGCTAAGCAACGGCAGCAAGGTGCTGTTGCTATTATTGTGGCGATAGTCATGGTGGCGATGATTGGTATAGCAGGCTTAGCGCTGGATCTCGGCAAGT
Source organism: uncultured Bifidobacterium sp. (assembly GCA_964655425.1). GTDB lineage: Bacteria > Pseudomonadota > Gammaproteobacteria > Burkholderiales > Burkholderiaceae_D > Pernthalerella. The sequence goes on along the minus strand of CAZZMV010000225.1, from coordinate 1,236 downwards.
TGTATGTCGCTAAAGCAGAATTACAAAATGCTGCAGACGCTTGCGCATTGGCGGCAGCTCAGTCACTGACAGGGAGTGATGGTAAGCAGTTGCAGATCAGTGAAGCTGCGGGTATCACCACCAGCATCAGGCATCGGGTACTTTTTCAATCGCATGCCGTATCGACACAGATCGATCGAAGTATTGATTTCGCTGCCAGTTTGGCCGGACCTTGGCACCACAGCAGTGATCTGGCGGTCGGTAACGCCACCACCCTATCCATGCGCTACGCCCGCTGCAGTCTGCAGGAAGACAATATTCCCACTTGGCTGATTCAAGTCTTGAATCTGCTCCCCGGCGTTCAGATCGGATCGCAAAGCATGGCAGCATCTGCAGTCGCACATTTGCAGGGTTCGCAAACCAGCTGTGCAATGCCGATTGCGGTATGCAGAGCTGCAATCGGCGCGCAAGGTAGCTGGTTACAGGGTGCTGTTGGTAGCGATGGCGCACTGACAGGTAGCTTCATGTGGGCCGACCTGAGTCCACCTCAAGGCGGTACTGCCGAATTGGCAGCCAACCTGACGGGCTCCGGGCAGTGTCAATTGCCGTCGGCAGGATCACCCATCGGGCAGCCGGGTAATGCCACATCACTCGCCAACGAGTACAACAGTCGCTTTGGTATTTACCAAGGAAATGTACGTGCAGCGAATGCACAAGCTGACCGTACCGGGTATGCCTATACCGACAACACCAGTGGTGGTAATTGGTCGGCGACCAGTGGAAATGCGTATTCAGACTTTGTCGCCAAACGCTCAGCCAATGCTAGCTATCAAGGCGGTAACGCCGATGTGCGCGGCAGTGTATTGAGCTCGAACGAATTAGCCGCGCAAGGCGGCGATAGGCGCATCATGGTCGCGCCCGTGGTTGATTGCGCTACCTACCAGCGTAGTCAAACTGCACCCGTGCTGCAGTGGGCTTGTGTACTGCTATTGCACCCTATCGTAAATAACGCCAGCGGAAATTCACAGCTAGTGGCCGGAGGTTCCGGTGCAGCAAGTAACAACCAGACTAGTACCAATGGCCAAGGTAATGCGGGTGGTAACGGCAAAGGTAATGGCGGTAGTAACGGCAACGGCAATGGCAAAGGTGGGAGTGGCGGGGGCACTAGCCCGGCACGTATGTATCTCGAATATTTAGGAAATGCCACTGCGCCAGGCAGCCCGTGCGCTTCAGTTGGCTTGCCTGGGGGTGGTGGTG
>CAZZMV010000224.1:0-3109 GCA_964655425.1 uncultured Bifidobacterium sp. | reverse complement strand
GTGCGCTTGGCGGGGTCTTGCCCGATCACATACTGACCGAGCAAATCACAAATTTCTTGTGGTGTAGGTAAATCGGATTTAGGTGTGACGGTTTCTACCGAGGAGGCCTCATCGCGAATGATGTCATTGCACAGATCAATGCACTCATCGCAAATGAAAACTGACGGACCCGCAATCAGTTTTTTTACTTCGTGTTGGCTCTTGCCGCAGAATGAGCAATAGAGCAACTTCTCGCCGCTGGATGACTTCTTCTCGGACATGGCTGTCTAAAACCGTGAATATGCAGGGATCTTACCTGCGAAAGCGGAATCCGTCACCCCGCCAAAGGGTAATCTGCGGCCAGATCAGCCCAAAACCGGTCTCTTCAGGCCGTTTGTGGTCCGGTTGCGGCAATAGCATCATTTGACCCGCCCGGTTCTGCGTCAGACTGATGAAGTTTCAAAATTGAAAACCACAGCGGGCCAAATTGGACCCAAAGCAGACCCAAGTCGGGCGCGTATCGCTAGCTCGGCGCGATTAGCTTCGGTGCGTCAGTACCTTATCGATCATGCCGTACTCTACCGCCTGATCAGCCGACATGAAGTTGTCGCGGTCTGTGTCTTTGGCGATCTGGTCAATGCTCTGACCGGTTTTCTCAGCCAGGATCATGTTCAGTCGCTCGCGCAAATACAATATTTCACGCGCCTGAATTTCGATGTCAGCCGCTTGGCCGGATGCACCACCCAACGGTTGGTGGATCATGATGCGCGAATTGGGTAAGGAAAAGCGCTTGTCCTTGGCGCCCGCCGCCAGCAGGAAAGCGCCCATCGATGCCGCCAGACCGGTACAGAGGGTAGAGACGTCCGGTTTGATGAATTGCATGGTGTCGTAGATAGCCAGACCAGCCGAAACCGACCCACCGGGTGAGTTGATGTACAGCGAGATGTCTTTGTCCGGGTTTTCGCTTTCCAAAAACAGCATCTGCGCCACCACCAAGTTGGCAGTGTGATCGTTCACCGGACCTACCAGAAACACCACCCGCTCTTTCAACAAGCGCGAGTAAATGTCGTAGGCACGCTCGCCGCGGCCGCTCTGCTCGATCACCATCGGCACCATGCCGAGCATGTCAGTGTCGAGGGCGGACTTGCGATGAAAATCAGTCATGGTGGTTCCTGTATGGGGAGATTGATCGATCAGGCGTTCATCAGTTCATCAAACGGCACCTGCTTTTCGGTGACCTTGGCCTTCGACAGCACATAGTCGACGACATTTTGTTCAACCACCATGGCCTCGACGTCAGCCAGCCGATTGCGGTCGGTGAGGTAGTGGTTCACGACTTGCTGCGGGTTCTCGTAGGCTTTGGCAAAGTCATCGATCCAGGCGCGCACCTGCTCACCCGTCGCTTGCAGCGCATTGGCCTTGACCAGCTCTGACATGATCAGGCCAATACGCACACGGCGCTCGGCCTGCTCGTTGAACATGTCCGGTGAAATCGGCAGATCTTGCATTTGCATACCGCGCTGACGCATGTCTTGACGCATGAACTCGGCCAGACGCTCAGCATCTTGTTCGAGCAATGCTTTCGGCACCTCCAAGTCAACCACCTTCACCAAGGCATCCAGCACACTGGTCTTGGTCTTGGCCTTGATACGGTTGCCGACTTCGCGCTCCAGGTTGGCACGAATATCGTCGCGCATTTTTTGCAGATCACCACCCGCCACGCCCAGGGTCTCGGCGAAATGGCTGTCAATTTCTGGCATGTGCGCCCACTCGACCTTCTTCAACGTGATGGTGAATTCAGCGGTCTTGCCGGCCACTTCCTTGCCGTGATAATCCTCCGGGAAAGTGAGCGGGAAAGTTTTGGACTCGCCCTGCTTCATACCTACGACGGCATCTTCGAACTCTTTCAGCATTTGGCCCTCGCCCAACAGGAAGGGAAAATTCTCGCCCTTGCCACCGCTGAACTCGACACCATCAATCTTGCCCACAAAATCAATCGTGACACGATCGCCATTTTGCGCGGACGCGTCCGGGCCACCGTCGCCGTGCTCGCCCGCCTCACCCTTGGTGTGGTAATGCACACGTTGGCGACGCAGAATATCGATGGTTTTATCGATCTCGGCATCGGTCACTTGCGCTGTGCTCTTCTCAACTTCGATGCCCGCTAAATCGCCTAATTTCACTTCGGGGTAAATCTCGAAGGTGGCCTGGAACACCAACGCACCATCGACCTGCTCATCGATTTTCGGTTCGATGCGCGGAAATCCGGCAACGCGCAGGTTGTGATCCGCAGTGACATCACTGAAGGCACGACCGACTTTATCGTTCAGCACCTCGCTCTCGACCATTGCACCGAATTGCGCAGCGACCATCTTCAGCGGTGCCTTGCCGGGGCGGAAGCCCGGAAACTTCGCGGTACGCGCGCGCACTTTGAGTCGCTTCTCGACCTCTTGATTGACTTCGGCCAACGGCACGGTCAGCGTAATGCGGCGCTCGAGTTTTTCCAGGGTTTCAACAGCAGTTGCCATGTGCATCGTCCAAAAAGGTTAAACAAGTTGTCTGGTGCGAGGAGGGGGACTCGAACCCCCACACCATTGCTGGCGTCAGGACCTAAACCTGGTGCGTCTACCAATTTCGCCATCCTCGCGGCAACGAACCAGCTTCAATCACCCGGTTCGTTTCAAGAAATGCAAAGGGCGACCGTGCGTCAAAGCGGTCGCCCTGCGTCGCCATGGTAGTGGCTGTTTGACTTCAGCCCTAGATTTTACTTTAAATCCGCCTCACTCTGAACCACGCCGCATACAGCGCAGGCAGGAACAACATGGTCAGCAAGGTAGCCACCACCAAACCACCCATAATGGCGACTGCCATCGGCCCCCAAAACACTGACCGCGATAGCGGAATCATCGCCAGCACCGCAGTAGCTGCCGTTAGCGAAATCGGCCTGAAGCGTCGCACTGCCGAGCCAACGATTGCGTCCCAAGCGGGTATGCCGGCGGCGATATCCTGCTCGATCTGATCAATCAAAATCACCGAATTGCGGATGATCATGCCAAACAGCGCAATCACACCCAACTGCGCCACGAAGCCAAACGGCCGCTGCAGCATCAGCAGCGCCAGCGCCGCACCG
>CAZZMV010000223.1:0-3115 GCA_964655425.1 uncultured Bifidobacterium sp. | reverse complement strand
TCGCCATCGATCACCACGCGCAAGTCACCTTGAGCGCCGGACACGCCGGTCTGGGTACCATCGTCAGTGTCGAATTCCCGCAGCCCAAGGACCCGGCCGTCTGAGCCCACCCCCGCCCTGGTCGTTTGTTTCGCCCGATCAAAATTCTTCTTGCGTCCCCAGATGAGAATGATTATCATTAATCTAGTTTCATTTGATCCTATTCATTGGGCTATTTTCCTGCAAGGACGTCGCCATGCTCCGCAAAACCCTGTTCATCGCCCTGTTGCTGTGCCCGCTGTTCGGGTTGGCCTCGCAAGAGATTGTTATCACCATTAAAGATCACAAATTCTCGCCTGCCGAATTGAGAGTACCGGCCGGACAAAAGGTCAAACTGGTGATCGACAATCAAGACGCCACGCCTGAAGAATTCGAAAGCACCGAACTAAATCGCGAAAAAATCATCGCGCCAAAATCCAAAGCGTCGTTATGGATCGGCCCGCTCAAGCCGGGCAAGTACCCCTTCATGGGTGAGTTCAATCAAGCCACCGCCCAAGGCGTGATCATCGCGGAGTAATTCATCATGTTCGGACCCGCGCTCATCATCTTCCGCGAGACCATCGAAGCAGCACTGGTCATCAGCATTGTGGCCGCCGCGACGCGAAGTGTACCGAAACGTGCACGTGTGATCCTGCTGGGCGTGCTGATCGGCACCTTGGGCTCGGGTGTGATCGCGGCGCTCACCGAGACCTTGGCCGATCTGGCCGAAGGTAGCGGTCAGGAACTATTCAATGCGGCCGTGCTCGGTACCGCAGCGCTGATGCTCGGCTGGCACCATGTGTGGATGGCGTCGCATGGCGCCGAGTTGGCGCGTGAAGCCAAGCGCGTCGGCATGCAAGTGAATGAAGGGGTGATCGGTCTCTCCGCAATTTTTGTTTTGGTGATGCTGACTGTCTTGCGTGAAGGTGGTGAGAGCGTGTTATTCCTGACCGGCATGGCAACCGGTGGTGGCATGAGCATCAGCGATGTGGTGGGTGGCGCAACGCTCGGTCTGCTCGGTGGCGCGGCACTCGGGGCGTTGATGTACTCCGGTTTGATGCGTGTACCAATGAAGTGGTTTTTTGGCGTGACGGGCTGGTTGATTGCATTGCTCGCTGCCGGGTTAGCCGGACAGATGGCGCGTTTTCTGATTCAAGCCGACTGGATACCTTCGCTGGCCTCACCCCTGTGGGATACCTCAGCCATCGTCTCGGCAGATTCCTTTACCGGGCGCTTGCTGCATGCACTGGTGGGCTATGAACCGAGCCCAAGTGCGATGCAAATACTGTTCTATGTCGCCACCTTGGGCATCATTCTTCTTGCCTCGGCATGGGTCAAGCGCCAACAAGTCATACAGCAACTTCCCACTGTTGTGATCTCTCAAGCCTGAACATCCCATGAAAAAACTTTTGTCGGCGTTGGCGCTCGCCGGTATTACTTGCGCCCATCATGCTGCTGCTGCACCGGACGAGTATGTTTACCCTGCCCGAGTTGAGGCAGGCGAGCGAGAAATCGATATCAAATTTGGCTCTCGCAATATGAACCAGTCCGGCAAGAACCGAACTTCCGGCTCGATCGGCTTGGGCTACGGCGTCAATGAGCACTGGTTTACCGAGGTCTATCTCAAGTTCAATCAAGACGCTGGTGCCAGTACCGAGTTCGACGCAATCGAATGGGAGAACCGTTTTCAGTTTACCGAAACCGGCAAACACGCCTTGGATGTGGGTTTCCTGTTCGAGCTGGAGCGCCCTCAAGATCGCTCGGAAGGCTACGAAGTCAAAGTGGGGCCGCTATTTCAAGCGGACATTGGCCAAACCGAATGGATCGCTAATTTTCTGCTGAAGAATAGTTACCATGCGTCAGAGGCAAGCAAGGCCAGCGCGTACTACCAACTGCAAGGGCGCTATCTAATAAGCAAAAAATTCTCGCCGGGGTTTCAGGCCTTCGGCGATCTTGGCACTTGGAATGACTGGGCACCAGTGCGAGAGCAAGGCCACCGCATTGGCCCTGCGATCTTCGGTAAATTACCGATCGATGATAAGCAATACATCAAGTACAACGCGGCTTTTTTAATGGGAAAAACGCGGATTGAAGATTCGAGTTATGTGGGAAATACCTTCCGCCTGCAGCTTGAGTATCCATTTTAATCATCAGCATCAAGCAGCAATCAGGATTCTGCGTCGCTCAAGCGATAGCCGATGCCGGGCTCGGTGATTAGTAGTTTGGGTTGCGAGGGTGTCTCCTCCAACTTGTTGCGCAATTGGGCCATGTACAGCCTCAGGTAATGCGTGTGCTCCACGAATTCTGCGCCCCAGACATCGGCCAATAACTGCCGATGTGTCACGACTTGCCCCGACTGAAGCATCAACCGCTCAAGTAATTTGAACTCAGTGGGTGTCAAGCGTACCCGCTCACCATGCTTGATCACCTGGTGGCGCTGTAAATCAATTTCGACGCCGAATGAACGGTAAAGTCTTGGTACGTTGCTCTCATCGCGGTTTCGATGGCGCATGGCGACCCGAATACGTGCCATCATTTCGGTAAAACTGAATGGCTTGACAAGATAATCGTCGGCGCCGGCATCCAGCAGATTGACCTTGCTGTTATCGTCATAGCGTGCCGAGATGATGATCAGCGGAACCGACGACTGCGCTCTCACCCATCGAATCAGGGTAGTGCCGTCACCATCGGGCAAGCCAAGGTCAACAATCATCAGATCTAGTCGCTCGGCATCGGATCGATTGATCATTTCGCTAAAACGCTGCGTCCCTTCAGCGATTGAATCCGTCTGTACAACGCGGTAGCCGCCAAGCTCAAGCGCCTTGGTCAGTGTCTGACGAAGCGATTGATCGTCTTCCACCAATAGGACCACACCAGACATCAGGTTGACTCCTCCGACAACGGCAACGGCGGTGGCGGCTCGCGAGGGATAGTCACATTGACTCGCGTTCCGCCACCGGGATTATCTTCAATCCAGATCCGGCCACCGTGAACGCGCGCAATCGCCCGACAAACCGCCAAACCTACACCCGCACCGCGCCGCTGCTGTTTTCCGGGGCGAGCATCGGAGGGCTGCGCATGACCATCGACGCGCTGG
>CAZZMV010000222.1:0-3146 GCA_964655425.1 uncultured Bifidobacterium sp. | reverse complement strand
AAGCTGGCACAGCTTTGAATAAAGCTGAGCCCCAGCCTGCGCTGGGGTAACGGCCAACAAGAAGGTGAAGATGCATTGGACCCCAGCCCGCGTTGGGGCAGCCGGCAACAGGTTGGCGGTCGTTTGACGCGAGCAGCTGCTTTCGCTATCCTTCGCGCACTGCGCCGATTTGATCTTAGCTTGCGGGCGCGCGGGAACCCCCCGAACAAATACGGCTAAAGCGAGCTCGAGTCGAAACGAGTCCAGCCCGATAGCCAGTGCTCTCGGGCTTTTTTATTGGCTGTTTGCGATGCAATCCATAGGTCACGTCACACCACAATCGATGCACTTTGGCGAACCGCTCAAACTACAGAGCGGCGCCTCGTTGGCCGAGTACACCTTGGTGTACGAGACCTACGGCACCTTGAACGCCGACGGTTCCAACGCGGTGCTGGTCTGTCACGCCTTGAATGCCTCGCATCATGTTGCCGGTACCTACGAGGGCAAGCCCAAGAGCGAAGGCTGGTGGAACAACATGGTCGGGCCCGGCAAAGCACTTGATACCAATCGTTTCTTTGTCATTGGCGTCAACAACCTTGGTTCGTGTTTCGGCTCGACCGGGCCGATGCACACCAACCCCACCACAGGCAAGCCCTATGGTGCGAGCTTTCCGGTAGTGACTGTAGAAGATTGGGTACATGCGCAGGCGAGACTGGCCGACCGGCTTGGTATAAAAAAATTCGCCGCAGTGATGGGGGGCTCACTGGGTGGTATGCAGGCGATGGCATGGAGCATGTTGTACCCCGATCGCATTGCCCACAGTCTGGTGATCGCATCGACCCCCAAGCTGTCTGCACAAAACATTGCATTCAATGACGTTGCTCGGCAAGCGATTTTGACTGACCCGGATTTTCATGCCGGTGATTTTTATGCGCATGGTGTCGTGCCGAAGCGCGGCTTGCGTGTGGCCCGCATGATTGGGCACATCACTTATTTATCAGATGACGACATGGCCGAAAAATTCGGTCGTGATTTGCGCAATGCCGAGTACCAGTTCGGTTACGGAGTTGATTTCGAAATCGAATCTTACTTGCGCTACCAAGGCGACAAATTTTCCGAGTACTTTGATGCCAATACCTATTTGTTGATTACCAAGGCGCTGGATTATTTTGATCCGGCCCGTGCGCATAACGGTGATCTGGGCGCTGCCTTGGCGAATACGCAGGCCGAGTTTCTGGTGGTGTCATTCACTACCGACTGGCGGTTTGCGCCTGAGCGTAGTCGCGAAATCGTGCAAGCATTGGTGAATCAACGGCGCCGCGTCACTTACGCCGAGATCGATGCGCCGCACGGCCATGATGCTTTCCTGCTCGATGATGCGCGCTACATCGGTGTAGTGCGAGCCTACTACGACAAGATCTGGCGTCAGTTGCAATCCACTACCCCGCAGATGCAGAGGGAGGCCGCATGATCATGCCGTCCATCAGCGGCCTGCGTGCTGACCTGGCCTTCATTGCACACTGGGTGACGCCGCACTCACAGGTGCTGGATCTGGGATGTGGCGATGGTGCAATGCTGCAATACCTGCAGCATGAAAAGCAATGCAACGGTTACGGGGTTGAGATTGATGACGACAAAATTCCGCGTTGCGTTGAGCGCGAGGTACTCGTCATTCAACAAAATATTGAAGATGGCTTGGCCATGTTTGCTGATGACGCTTTCGATACCGTGCTGTGCTTATCGGCATTACAAATGATGAAGCATGTTGAGCCTGTGCTGCGCGATATCGCGCGCGTCGGTCGTGAGGCCATTGTTTCATTCCCCAACTTTGCACACTGGCCACATCGGCTGTCGCTACTGATGGGGCGCATGCCGATATCCGAGAGCTTGCCTTTCCAGTGGTACGACACACCGAATTTGCGCTGCGCCACCATCAGCGACTTTGAAGATCTTGCGCGCGAAGTGGGGCTAGAAGTCATTGATTCCGTCGCACTCAGCGATGCGGGCGAGCCAGTGACTGTGCTACCGCACTGGCGTGGTAGTCAGGCGGTCTTCCGTTTACGCAAGCGATGAGTCGGACTGTCAGTCTACCGATGAAATCACACGCTGTGCGCCGAACCTCATTTCTGTGTGGCCATCGTTGCTTGGATTGGATGGCGTCTCCTGCAGCAATAAGCAGCTTTGTGCTCGACCGATTAAATGAGCGATAAAGATACCAGCAATTCCATTGCTGACAGGTCAGCGCCGACATCGACGCCACCGACCAATTGGCGCCGCTACGCTAATCGCAAGATGGCGATTTGCGTGATGTTGGGCTTCAGCTCCGGCTTGCCGTTATTTCTTCTTTATAACCTGTTGGCAGCGTGGCTGAAGGCCGAACAAGTTGATCTGAAAGCCATCGGATTATTTGCGTTAGTCGGGTTTCCGTATACCTGGAAATTTCTCTGGTCACCGCTGATGGACCGCTTCAACATCCCGCTACTCGGCCGTCGACGCGGCTGGATGCTGGTGACTCAGCTGATGCTACTGATTGCGATTGCGAGTTTCGGTTTTTTCTCACCGCAGATTGAACTCGGGGCAATCGTTGCATTGGCGGGCGTGGTGGCTTTCTTGTCGGCGAGTCAGGATATTGTTGTTGATGCCTACCGGCGCGAGCTGCTGACCGAGCATGAACAAGGGTCGGGTACGGCGCTGTTCGTCAACGCCTATAAGCTATCGACACTGATACCGGGATCGCTTTCCCTCATTCTGTCTGATTTCATGAGCTGGCAGATGGTGTTCGGCATTACCGCACTCTTCATGCTGCCTGGTGTCGCCACCACCTTGCTGATTCGTGAGCCAGCTATTTACGGCACGCCACCGCGTACCTTGCGCGAAGCAGTGATCGAGCCCTTCCGGGAATTCATACAACGCAGTGGTTGGTCGCATGCGCTTTTGATCCTCGCATTTATTTTTCTGTACAAACTAGGCGACTCGATGGCAACAGCACTCGCCACGCCGTTTTACATGGAGCTCGGCTATACCCGAACCCAGATTGGCCTGGTCGCAAAAAATGCAGGGCTCTGGGCCAGCCTGGCGGGCGGCATATTGGGCGCTATCTGGCTGGAAAAAACCGGCGTCAATCGCGGGCTATGGATTTTCGGCGTGCTGCAAGCCGTGGCGATACT
>CAZZMV010000221.1:0-3149 GCA_964655425.1 uncultured Bifidobacterium sp. | reverse complement strand
TCCAGATACCGCTCTGACGCAGCCTCGATTTGCTTGTAGAGCGCTTTAAACACCTCCCTTGCCTGTCGACCTGACCAATCCTTGGGCAACAAGCTATCGGGTAGCTCGGGGTCTCGCAGCAATAAGCGTCGGTAGTCATGAATCAGCAGCATACGTAGCAAAAAAGCTTGCTCGTCATTGGCAACTGAATTTTCAAGCGCGTAGTCGCGTATGGGGGAATACATCGCTACGAACTCGCCATAAGACTGACTCAAGGCACTTAAATCCCACGCATGGGTCACCAGGTCTGCGTCAGATGCAGCCTGCGCCGACTTGAAATCTTCTGCCGTCATCGGCATCAGTTGCGGCAGCAGGCTCTGCAAGCCCTCGGCTGATAATGCATCGATCGCCTCATCCAGCCGCGCACCGGGATGAATGAAACAGTTGGAGCCGATGAGACCGAAGCCTTTCCAGAACAAGGTGCGACGCAGTTGCTCGCGCTGCCGAGTACTGAGCTCGCCCACTACCAGTATCATGCGCCAGCGTTTATCCCACACGGGTGCGCGCGCGGCGTAAATCTGGCTGGAGGCTTCTTCGAAACGACGCCGCCCCCAAGATGTCAGCGCGTAGTTTGCGCGACGGCCCACAGTTTCAGCGCTCAGCCAGCCGTCCTTCACTAATCGAAAGACGGAGGTGCGTACCAAGCGCTCGTTGAGCTCCATCGGCGCAAGCAGATGAATCAGGCTACCCAACCATACACGCCCACCGCGCGGCAATACCGCATCACCAAAGATGGTGACAATCAGCGAGCTTGCCTGCAAGCGTCGCTGACGACAGAAGGCATCGATACGTTCAGAAATGAGATTGGTCACGCAGGAAGTTGAGGCGAGATTTGTTATGAATATTTTTTGTGTGCACAGATTTTATCTCACTGGCACAAGCGTTGATTAATCTTGAGGCTTCACAACGCGCTGTGCCATTGAACTCGCCTCGCCGACGGCAGCCGGAGTCGATGAGTCCAAGACCGGGAACTTAGCACTTGCGAGCACGACATAACTCGCTCCCCTGTTCTGAAAATCGAGAGGCCATTCAATGAGCGTCAGCCAAACATCCTTCAACCCACAGCAAACACCGAGTACCGATAGTGATTTAGACAAGCAGTTACCAAATGCAGGCCCAGGTCGAGGTAAAAAGCGCGGCGCTGAAGCGCTATCCAGTTTCAGCATTGGTTCGCTGGTAAATTCACGCGAATCTGGAGCAGTAGGTACTCGATCAGCAACGCAAAGTAGTACGGCCGGAGCACCATCCATGTCGACGCCGAAGCGTTTAATGGATGTGAATTCGCTCGTCAACGCTTCCAAGCAACCCATGCCGGTAGATTTGGACCAAGTACTGTCCTCGATTACTTTACCGCCGCAGCCAGTTCCATCAAGTAGCGGCATCACCCCTCCAACACCGTACTTCCCGTCATCCTACCCTGTGCTACAAGGCTATTTAGTGTGGCCGAATCAGCCGCTCGGCCAGGTGTCTATGGTGCCTCCAGCGCCGGCCTACATGATGACGCATTCACAATTCAAACTCCCGCAGTTAGAGGCTACGACCTTTGCAATGGGTGTATTGACGCCGCCGCCATTTCAATCTTCAAATGACGTGTACGAGGATGTAGACAACAACCCTGAACCGGAAAGTCTCACCGAGATAGATGACGAGCAGCCGACGAAGCGTCGCAAGACTGATGAGGGCACCAACTCTGATAACGACGGCCCCTCAAGACCGCGCACCGCACGTCTCGTCTGGCACCAAAATAATCTAGTCGTCGAAAAAAACCTTGATCCCTACATAAAATTTCTTGGGCTCTCGGCTAACGAAGGAAACGAATTTTTGAGAACAATCTTTTATCGCAATGAGGGCGCTAGGGGCATGAACTCTGTTGAACGAGTTGATTTCTGCGAGAAATTATTTCTGCATCTACCCACCGCAATCGAACAAAGGCGACTCGGCACCAACGACTTATCCGATAATCAACTTGGAAAGCTTATTGTGTCATCATTACTCCTGATTAAAACAAATGTGCAATATACCAAAGGAGATAATAAACGCGATTTATCGAGCAAACTCTTTGGTCTAGTACACAGCTTCATCAACAATAATCATGATATTGCTCACTTCATCAAAACCGGAGTCCGCTTGGATAGGCATGCCCAAGAAAATATATTTGGCGGCAAAGCCAAGTGCGAATTAATACTCTGGTGCGCTGAGCAGGGAATTTCACTCAATCAGCAAGAACTGAATTTTTTATCCAAGGGTTGGTTCACATCACGCACCCCACCAGGATACAAATTACTGCAGGAATTTAGAACCAAGCTGAAACAAGAAACGATACTCGGTTGAGATACGTTAGTTAAACGTGGCGGATAAATTTCCATGCTGAGCTATGGCGATTTTATACCCGCCTCTTTCTGTACACGCGCCAGCAGCGCTTTACCCACCCGGTCTTCCATTTTTTTATGGACCGGTAATAGCGCCTGGCGCCACTGCGCCAACTCTTCGGGGGTTGGGCGGTAAATGGTCGTACGACCCGTTTTCTTGATTGCCTCCATCGCCGCAGCGTTCTCTTTCTCGATGGCGTTGTCGTTCATCTTGGTCGCCTCGGCTATTGCGCCTTCCAAGGTGGTGCGTATATCCGCTGGCAAGCTATCCCAAAATTTTTTGTTCGTGATAACGGCGTAGCCGATATAGCCGTGGTTGGTGACTGTCAAGTGCTTCTGCACTTCATACACTTTTTGAGATAGAAAATTCGTGGGTGGGTTCTCGGCGCCATCGACCACACCGGTTTGCAGTGCCTGCACCATCTCTGAGAATGACATCACTTGCGGTATCGCGCCGATAGCACGCATTTGCTCATCAATGACTTTTGAGCCTTGGATACGTATTTTCAAGCCACGCATATCCGAAGGCAGGCGGATCGGCTTATTGGCCGACATCATCTTGAAACCATTATCCCAATACGCTAGCCCTTTGATACCTTTGGGTTCGAGCACGGATAACATCTCGCGGCCGAGCGGGCCATTGGTGACGCGCTGCACGGATGCACGATTTTCGAATAAAAATGGCAAATCAAATACTTCAAAATCCCGGATGCCGAGCGAGCCAAATTTTGAAAGCGTCGG
>CAZZMV010000220.1:0-3173 GCA_964655425.1 uncultured Bifidobacterium sp. | reverse complement strand
CGTGCTGCTGCAGCGTCCTGCTGCAAATCTATTCCTTGTAAAGCACATTCATGGCCAATTACGTCTACACAATGCATCGCGTGGGCAAGATCGTTCCGCCCAAACGTCAAATCCTGAAAGACATTTCGCTCTCGTTTTTCCCCGGCGCCAAGATTGGCGTGCTCGGTCTGAACGGCTCGGGCAAATCGACGCTGCTGAAAATCATGGCAGGTATCGATAAAGATATTGAAGGCGATGCGGTGCCGATGCCGAATTTGAAAATCGGCCACCTGCCGCAAGAGCCCGAGCTCAACCCAGAGATGAGTGTTCGGCAAGAAGTAGAAAGTGGCTTGGGTGAGGCATTCGAAGCGCGGGCCAAATTGGATCAGGTCTACGCCGCTTATGCAGAGCCCGATGCCGACTTCGATGCTTTGGCAAAAGAGCAGGAGCGGCTTGAGGCCATCATTGCCGCGGCCGATGGCGGTAATCTGGAATTGCAACTCGAAGTTGCTGCCGATGCGTTGCGGTTGCCGCCGTGGGATGCCAAGGTCGGCGTACTCTCCGGCGGCGAGAAACGACGCGTGGCTTTATGCAAGCTACTGCTCTCGCAACCCGACATGTTGCTGCTTGACGAGCCGACCAACCACCTTGATGCGGAATCCGTCGATTGGCTAGAGCAATTCCTGCAGCGATTTCCCGGCACCGTGGTCGCGATCACGCATGATCGCTATTTCCTCGACAATGCCGCCGAGTGGATTCTTGAACTCGACCGCGGTCATGGCATTCCATGGAAAGGCAATTACTCATCCTGGCTTGAACAAAAAGAGGGCCGGTTGAAGCAAGAAGAGGCGACTGAGTCAGCGCGGCAAAAAGCACTCAAGAAAGAGCTGGAGTGGGTAAGACAAAATCCGAAAGGTCGACAAGCGAAAAGCAAAGCACGTATCGCGCGCTTTAATGAATTATCTGAATACGAATATCAGAAGCGTAACGAGACGCAGGAAATTTTCATTCCGGTCGCCGAGCGTTTAGGCAATGAAGTCATCGAGTTCAAAGGCGTGAGTAAAGGCTTTGGTGATCGCCTCTTGATCGATAACCTGTCATTCAAAATTCCACCTGGCGCAATTGTTGGCATCATCGGGCCCAACGGCGCAGGTAAATCCACGCTGTTTCGCATGATTAACGGCAAAGAGCAGCCGGATTCGGGTGAGATTGTGATTGGACCAACCGTCAAGGTATCGGTAGTCGATCAGTCGCGTGCCGAGTTGGATAACAAAAAATCTGTGTTCGACGATGTTTCTGGCGGTGCTGATCTTCTGACCGTGGGTCGCTTTGAAATGCCATCGCGCGCTTATCTTGGTCGTTTCAACTTCAAAGGCGCTGATCAACAAAAAATCGTCGGCAACCTCTCCGGTGGTGAGCGCGGTCGGCTACATCTTGCTAAAACGCTGATGCAAGGCGGTAACGTACTCCTGCTAGATGAACCGTCGAATGATCTAGACGTCGAAACCCTGCGCGCACTGGAAGACGCATTGCTGGAGTTTGCTGGCAGCGTGCTGGTCATCTCACATGATCGCTGGTTTCTGGACCGTATCGCGACGCATATTTTGGCGTTTGAAGGCGAATCGCAAGTCGTATTCTTCGATGGTAATTATCAAGAGTACGAAGCCGACAAGAAAAAACGGCTCGGTGAAGAGGGTGCCAAGCCGAAGCGTATTCGCTACAAACCGCTGCGCGTGTAATTCATGTTTGTTGCCGCGCTCGATATCGGCGGCACCAAGATGGCCGCCTGCATCGCTAATGCCAGCGGCCCATTACTACGCGTCACCCAGCCCACTGAGCGTTCAGGTGCGCCAGACACGATCGTGCGGCAAGGCTTGCGACTGATTGATGCCTGTTGCGAACAGCTCGGAATCAACTGCGACGATGTAAATAGCGTGGGGGTGAGTAGCTGCGGCCCGTTTGCGCTACGTGATGGCTTGCTCGGCTTCATGCCACCGAATATCTGCGGTGGCCTGCCGAATGGCGAAGACTTGCCGAATGACTGGACTTTTCTGCCGCTGGAATCGGTATTGCGCGAGCGGTTTTCAACAGTAGCTATCGTCAATGATTGCGTCGCTGGTCTGCATGGTGAGCGCGCATTTGGTGATGCGCCTGCCAATTCGATTTACGTCACCTGGAGCACCGGCATCGGCTTTGGTCTGTGCGTAGATGGCCATATCCTGAACGGCAAGGCAAACAATGCCGGGCATGCGAGTCACATGCTGCTGACTGATGCAGAGGCTGGCGTATGCGGCTGCGGTAACCAGGGCGATCTCGAAGGTTTGCTCGGTGGGCGTAATTTCGAGAAACGATTGGGCAAGCCACTCGCAAAAGTGTTTTCGGCAGCGCGAGATGGCGACGCTGAATCATTGGCCACGGTCGCGTATGCTGCGCGCTGGTTCGGACGAGCGCTGTACAACCTGACGACCATACTCGACACCGAAACAATTCTGGTGGGTGGCAGTGTGTGGCGACACAATGAAGACTTACTAGCGCCCCTGGTACAACACGAGATCAGCAGCCGCTTCGAAGCACTCACGGCTGGTGTGGTCGTGCGCGGTGCGACACTCGGTGAGTTAGTTACCGATCTCGGTGCACTCGCTCTGGTGCTGCCACCGCAATGGATCGAGGATTGGCGCACGCACCGGCCTTGGGACCAACTCAAATCCACCCTGCTGCCGGCTACATGAGCCAGTCGACCATGAGCCGTTCGTGATTATTGGCAAACTCGTCTTTGGGTATTGCGCTAGCCCGCTGCGCAGAAATGGCATCGGCTGATTCACTCGACGGTGTCGACTTGACCGGGAAAGACGCAAAATCCCGGCTACCGCTACAATCCGGCGTCAAAAAATAAAATTATCCGCCGTGACAAATCTTTTTCCCGATCCATTGGTCATCGACCAGCTCAGCAAACACTTTGGCACTCGAAAGGCTGTGGATGGCGTCAGCTTTTCTGTGGCTGCGGGTGAGTTTGTTGCGCTGCTGGGCCCGAATGGCGCGGGTAAATCGACCCTGTTTCAAATGTTGTCCGGACTATTCGTGGCCGATGGCGGCAGTGCGCATGTGATGGGACATGACATCAGTCGCGACCCGATCAAGGCATTGGCTGATTTATCCATCGTGTTTCAGCAACCGGCACTTGATCTTGATTTGAC
>CAZZMV010000219.1:0-3205 GCA_964655425.1 uncultured Bifidobacterium sp. | reverse complement strand
TCGGCCAACGCCAACACTTCGGCATCACCAAAGCTATCCAGGTTTTCGGCACGGCCCGATTCGTTATAAATCTTTTTCAGGAAGTTGCGAACCTCTGCAGCTTTGGTCTGCGCTTTCAGCATTTCGCCAATGCGCAGGCCCAATCCTTTGGCTGCCCAGCCAAGGTGAACTTCCAGCACTTGACCAACGTTCATACGTGAAGGTACGCCAAGCGGGTTCAGCACGATGTCTGCTGGCGTGCCGTCTGCCATGTACGGCATGTCTTCCACAGGCACGATACGTGACACCACACCCTTGTTACCGTGACGACCAGCCATCTTGTCGCCAGGCTGCAAGCGGCGCTTCACGGCTAGGTAAACCTTCACCATCTTTTGCACACCCGGTGGCAGCTCGTCACCTTGTGTCAGCTTCTTGCGCTTCTCTTCGAAGTCGAGATCAAACTGATGACGCTTCTCGGCGATCGATTCCTTGATTGCCTCAAGGGTGGCAGCAGCATCTTCATCTGACGGACGGATGTCGAACCAGTGATACTTCTCAACGTCATCCAGATACTCTTTCGTGATCTTGGTACCTTTGGCGAGCTTCTTCGGACCACCATTGGCAACTTTACCGATCAGCATTTTTTCCAGACGCTGGAAGGCATCGCCCTCGACGATGCGCAGCTGATCGTTCAGATCAAGACGATAACGCTTCAACTCATCATCAATGATTTGCTGTGCGCGCTTGTCACGCTGTATCCCTTCGCGTGTGAACACCTGAACGTCGATGACAGTACCAATCATGCCGGATGGCACGCGCAGCGAGGTGTCTTTTACATCCGACGCTTTTTCACCAAAAATCGCGCGTAGGAGTTTCTCTTCCGGTGTCAGCTGGGTCTCGCCTTTCGGCGTCACCTTACCGACCAGCACGTCACCGGCCTCGACCTCGGCACCGATGTAAACGATGCCCGACTCGTCCAGACGGGCGAGCTGGTTTTCTGCGAGGTTCGAAATGTCGCGCGTGATTTCTTCCGGTCCGAGCTTGGTGTCACGCGCAACGACGGACAATTCTTCGATATGAACCGAGGTATAACGATCGTCTGCGACCACCTTCTCCGAGATCAGGATCGAGTCTTCGAAGTTGTAGCCGTTCCACGGCATAAACGCGACCAACATGTTCTGGCCGAGCGCCAACTCACCCAGATCGGTAGACGCGCCATCGGCGATCACATCATGGCGCACCACGCGATCGCCCACTTTAACGATGGGCCGTTGGTTAATGTTGGTATTTTGATTGGAGCGCGTGTATTTGATCAGGTTGTAGATATCAACACCAACCTCGCCTGCCTGCGCTTCGTCGTCGTTGACGCGAATCACGATACGACCTGCATCGACATAGTCCACTACACCGCCACGCAGCGCCTGTACGGTGGTACCCGAGTCAATCGCAACAGTACGCTCAACGCCGGTACCAACCAGCGCCTTCTCCGGGCGCAAGCACGGCACGGCTTGACGCTGCATGTTGGCGCCCATCAGCGCACGGTTCGCATCGTCATGTTCGAGGAAAGGAATCAAGGATGCCGCGACCGATACGATCTGGCCCGGCGCAACGTCCATGTACTGCACGCGCTCAGGAGAAACCAGAATGGTCTCGCCCGCTTCACGCGCCGACACCAACTCATCTGACAGCTTGCCTTTCGCATCGATCGTCGCATTCGCCTGCGCGATGATGTAACGGCCTTCTTCAATCGCGGATAGATAATCGATTTGATCGGTAACCTTGCCATCGATCACTTTGCGGTAGGGCGTTTCAAGGAAGCCGTACTCATTCAAGCGCGCGTACAAGGCCAGCGAGTTGATCAGGCCAATGTTCGGGCCTTCTGGCGTTTCAATCGGACATACACGGCCGTAGTGGGTCGGGTGTACGTCTCGCACTTCGAAGCCGGCACGCTCGCGGGTCAGACCACCTGGGCCCAGTGCCGAGACACGACGCTTGTGGGTGATCTCTGATAGCGGGTTGGTCTGGTCCATGAACTGCGACAACTGCGACGAACCAAAAAACTCGCGAATCGCAGCCGAGATCGGCTTGGAGTTGATCAGATCATGCGGCATCAGGTTGTCGGCTTCCGCCTGACCCAGACGCTCTTTCACTGCGCGCTCGACTCGAACCAAACCAGCTCGGAACTGATTCTCGGCAAGCTCACCGACGCAGCGCACACGACGGTTGCCGAGGTGATCAATATCATCCACCTCACCGCGACCATTGCGCAGCTCGACCAGAATTTTGATGACCGCCAGGATGTCTTCATTCGACAAAGTCATGGTGCCAGTCAGCTCTTCGCGACCGATACGACGATTGAACTTCATGCGACCGACCGCCGACAAGTCGTAGCGGTCTTCGTTATAGAACAGTCCGTTGAACAGCGACTCCACTGAATCTTCAGTGGGCGGCTCGCCAGGACGCATCATGCGATAGATCGCAACGCGCGCTGCCATCTGTTCGGCAGTGTCGTCAGCACGCAAAGTTTGCGAAATGTAGGCGCCTTGATCGAGGTCGTTGGTATAGAGCGTCTGTATGCTGGCAACATTTGCACCGCGCAGGCGCGCCAGCAATTCCTCAGTCAGTTCATCATTTGCGTTTGCAATGATCTCGCCGGTATCGGCATCGATGATATTGGTCGCCAATACCCGGCCCAGCAGATAATCTTCGGGCACCGAGATGTGCTTGAGCCCAGCCGCTTCGATATCACGCACGTGTTTTGCGTTGATGCGCTTGTCTTTAGAGACTAGGACTTTGCCCGACTTGTCGGTGATGTCGAATCGAGCCACTTCACCACGCAGACGATCGGCAACAAACTCCATCGCTGCGCCTTCAGCGCGCAAGTCGAAGTTATCGAAAACAAAGAAATTCGCCAGAATTTGCTCGGCACTCATGCCGATCGCCTTCAGCAGTATGGTCACGGGCATCTTGCGACGACGATCAACCCGGAAATACAAAATATCTTTCGGGTCAAACTCGAAGTCGAGCCAGGAACCGCGGTAAGGAATGATGCGCGCCGAGAACAGCAGTTTGCCGGACGAGTGCGTCTTGCCACGATCATGCTCGAAGAACACGCCCGGCGAACGATGCAGCTGCGAGACGATGACGCGCTCAGTGCCGTTGATCACGAACGAGCCGTTCACGGTCATCAGGGGCAATTCGCCCATGTAGACTTCCTGCTCCTTCA
>CAZZMV010000218.1:0-3208 GCA_964655425.1 uncultured Bifidobacterium sp. | reverse complement strand
GTGATATCTGGTATTTGTCTTTCGATGAAACTATCGTGATGCAAGATGCTCAGACCGCAGACTTGTTCGTGGCATCCGCCGCGCTGACGCTGCGAAACTTCAACCTTCGATTGAAAGTGAGGAAAGCGATGAAGAAATTATTTGCTATTCTGGCGCTTGCCTTGCTGGCTGCATGCAGCAACATGCCGGTCAGCAGTCAGTCCGGTCAGGTCCGTCACCCGGATCCGTTCCACTCCTACATTGATTGATGTACGGCCCGGCTTGTCCGGGCCGATAAACTCCCGGGCGTGAGGTGACGCCCACCAAACAAAAAAATGAAAATATTCGAGAGTATCGAGGCGCTGGAGGCGGCGCTGGGCACGGAAGTGGCCGTGTCCGATTGGACAACGATTAGTCAAGAACGAGTCAACCTGTTTGCGCAGGCGACGGATGACCCACAGTGGATACACGTCGATGTTGAGCGCGCTGCCAAGGCCTCGCCCTTTGGCGGCACAATCGCCCACGGCTATTTGACGTTATCGCTGCTGCCCAAATTTCTGGAATCGAGT
Source organism: uncultured Bifidobacterium sp. (assembly GCA_964655425.1). GTDB lineage: Bacteria > Pseudomonadota > Gammaproteobacteria > Burkholderiales > Burkholderiaceae_D > Pernthalerella. Next base: position 2,660 of record CAZZMV010000218.1, on the reverse strand, counting down.
GTCGAGATGCGATTTTGTCGCATGAGCATTAACTATGGGGCGAATAAAATACGTTTCCCGTCGCCGATGCATACCGGTCGCCGTATGCGTGGACGGTTTTCTTTGCTGGCGCTTGAGCGACTGGAGGGCTGTGTACAGAACGTTTGGCATTACACCGCCGAACAAGAAGGCGCGGATAAGCCGGTGTGTGTGGCCGAGGTCGTGCTGAGGCAGTACTTCTGAATACCGCTGCTGCGAAGCAGTAGTAAACATGACAGTGCATCCAGAATGTATTGCATTCGATCGAATGCAAGGGCTACCAACGCTGCAATCGGCCCGATCAGAAGCGATCTAAATTTGTTTCTGAATAGCGTAGGTCACTACACCCCAAACGGCACCATCGCCTTCAGTCGCTGCCAATGAGCTGTGCTGGCTGTACCCGACTACCCGTCCCGCACCCATTCTACGAATCGACAACTCGTCATTTATCAAAACAATAATTAATTGATCTTGCCGAGGCTTGGCAAGACGGTCAACCACCAATAAATCGCCGCTTTTAAGACCGTGCTGCTCAGCTGCTGGATCCCGCACCGGAAAAATCACCGTAGATTTGGGATTGGTAATCAGCAAATCATCGAGCGTGGTGAAACGCTGCACGGTATCAACCGCCATAGACCTGGCCGAGACATCCCGAACTTTGTCGAGATGCTGGACGTTGGATAAATTCAGGGCTAGGCTCTCGGATAGATCGGACATGGGATTAGATTACTGTATATTTGTACAGTTATCAAGCCCATGAAATAATTGTTTTAATCATAATAAAATTTCGACGCGAATTAGGCCGCTCAGTCAACGGCCAATTCAAGATGACTTATTCGGAGGAGAACGATGAACGTGGCAAAAACAATTCTGCTATTACCTTTATTCTCACTGGTCGTGGGGTGCTCGAGTAAATTCGATGAGTGCGTTGAAAAGGAAAAAGAGTCCTATCGAGCGCGCAATTCCGGCGCTAGCTATGGCCAAGTCCAAAGCAAACAAGCCGAATTCGAAATGATGTGCTCGAGCTTCAAGGGCAAGTAGGAAATCATGAAACAATGCTTGCTGGGTCTTTTAATCACTTTATTCATGTCAACTGCCACCGCACACCCGCAAGACAACCTGACGCCGGAAGGATTGATGCACTACTACCTGAAAGTGCTCAACGAAGAAAACCTTCCGGCGCTGCAAGACGTGTACCACTTCCCACATATCAAACTGGTATCCGGGCAACTGATCATCGTTGATGACAAGACTGTACCCGTCATCGATATTGAAGGTTTGAAAAAAAGTGGCTGGAGATATTCAAAAATCAAAACCCTCAAGGTCTTGAGTCAGGGCGATAACGCCGCGCTAATCGAGATGAATTTCTCTCGCTATGATTCCCAAGACCGTGAATTTCTGAATCAGACCACTTTCTACAATCTCACAAAAAATAAAGGGTACTGGCAGATCATGAGCATCCACTCGATGGGTGCGCTGGCCGGCGTAAAAACTAAATAATCTCGTCTTGCCACTGTTTCGCCACTTTTCTGAGTTTATGCGTTTCGTTGCTTTTGCGATGATGATTGCTTTCAGTCCGTCGGTATTCGCGGCGTGGCAGTTCTTGGGTGCTACCGCTGATGGCACGGCTTACTTAATCGACCCCGCGTCAATAAAAAACAAAGGTCAGTTGGTCGAAATGCTTACGATGCAGAATCTCCGCACAGCTCGCAAAGTCAACGGTAGCGAGTTTCGCTCGGCAATAGGCCATACGCTGTATAACTGTGCCGATAAAACAAGTGCCACGACGGTAATCCGTCAGTTCTCGGAAGAGCGTGGCGCCGGCAAGGTGGTTGGGTCGTTTAAACAAAAACCCAAAGAGATTATCTGGGACGCAATTCTGCCCAACACAATTATGGAAAAAGAGTGGCAGGTTGCTTGCAGGTTGGGCTAATGCCTGCTTCGAAAACGCCTCGCCCCAACAGCGATATAACAGCACTATCGGAAACCATCTGACAGCGCAAACCAAGAAGGATAACGATGGAAGCAATCAATTTCACGCTACAGCAATTCCGCGCTGTTATGCTCGCCGCGGGGTATGACGAGGTGACTGAACGACACTGGGAGCCAGATACCAAACTTGATGAGCACACGCACCCGTTCGATGCCAATGCTATCGTCGTCAGCGGCTATGTGTGGCTAAGCGTGAATGGCGGCGATCCAAAGCGGCTATCTGCAGGCGACACATTCCACGTAGTTGCCAACACCCCCCACGCTGAGGAATATGGACCGGAGGGTGCAAGCTATTGGGTCGCACGCAAAAACCAGACTACATAATGCATAACTAAATTTTTTTCTACCCGCGGAAATTAAAATGAAAAAGCTTTTAACCCTGATTATTTCAACACTAGCGCTCAATACCAATTTTGCTTTTGCAGATAACAAAGGCTATGAGCAAAAAACGGTAATGGAAAATGAGCGAGTACGAATTGTGCTCGCGACGATCAAGCCAGGCGGTGAGTCTCCCAGCGTTTCCAGAGAGCTGGACCGCATTGTCTACGCGATCAAAGGCGGCTCGATCGAAAGAATATATGAAGATGGCAACACTACACCTGTGAATTACAAGACCGGTGATCTGGTGTTCTCCAACAAGCCTGAAGACA
>CAZZMV010000217.1:0-3221 GCA_964655425.1 uncultured Bifidobacterium sp. | reverse complement strand
GAGTTATTCCGTCTGTTCCGACGCGACTCCCCATGAGCGGAACTAACGAGGTACATACCACATCCTCATTCACTGCCCGCGTCGCCTCACTCGCATGGCCCATCGTTGTCGGGCAACTCGCAGTGATCATGAATGGCGTGATCGACACCATGATGACTGCGAGATATTCGGCAGTTGATCTCGCAGCGTTAGGCTTGGGTGCCTCGGTTTACGTGAGTATTTTTGTTGGCTTGTCTGGCGTAATGCAGGCGCTATCGCCCACCATCGGCCAACTGTACGGCGCAAAAAAATACAACGCGATTGGTCACGAAGTACGGCAAGGCGTTTGGTTGGCGATTTTCTTGTCACTGTTTGGCAGTACCTTGCTGCTATTTCCCGACCCGCTGCTGAATATTGCGCAAGCACCACCGGCACTCGACAACAAGGTACGCGAATACCTCGCCCTGTTATCGCTTGCGCTACCTGCGACCCTTGGCTTCAGAGTGTTTGCGGCCCTGAATACTGCTGTGTCACGACCACGCATCGTGATGACCCTGCAAGTCGGTACGCTGGTATTGCTCAAGCTACCGTTGAATGCGCTGCTAATTTTTGGCGGTCTAGGTATACCTGCACTCGGCACGCCCGGCGCAGCGATTGCAACCTGCATCGCTGCATGGATTGCCCTACTCGTCGGCTGGTGGCTTGCCGCCAAGGGCGAGTCCTATCGTGCATTTGAGGTACAAGGCCACGGTTTCGAGCGACCCGCGTGGCGCACCCAGCTGGCACTGCTCAGACTTGGGCTACCGATGGGTATGTCCTACCTGATCGAAGTAACATCATTTACCTTCATGGCGCTGTTCATCGCACGCATGGGCAGCGAGACCTTGGCCGCGCATCAAATCGCTGGCAACTTTGGCACCGTGTTGTACATGCTGCCGCTATCAATTGCGAGTGCTACTGGTATTTTGGTCGCTCAAGAAATCGGCGCCGGAAAACTGCTTGCAGCACGTCATGCCGGGGATGCCGGTATACGCTTGAGCATAGTAGTGTCCGTGTCGATTGGTTTGTTGGTGTTTTTTTCGCGTGCCTATATTGTCGCGGTCTATACACCTGACCCACAGATCGCCGCTATCGCGCTGAGTTTGTTTTTATTTATAGCCTTTTATCAGTTCTTCGACGCGATGCAAGTAGGCGCAGCATTTGTGCTGCGCGCCTACAAAGTAGCGACCGTACCAACGCTGATGTATGCGATTGGTCTATGGGGTGTCGGCCTCGGCGGAGGCTATTGGATGGGTTTCAATGTAGCAGGCAACATACCACCGGCGCTAACTGGTGCTGCAGGTTTTTGGTTAGGTAACAGCGTCAGTCTGGCGCTGGTTGCTGCGGCTTTGTACTGGTATATGCGACATGTACAAAGCGTGCGTGAAGCTGAGGGATGATTGATCCGGCCTACTCGGGGTTTGGATCAGGAATGGGATCTTGCGGCGGAACAGGCTGGGGCAAATCATCGCCATAGGGTTCATCATCCGGCGACGGTACGGGTGCGCGATGCATCTCAGCGAGGCCGGCGTGGCTCGGCACGGCGCACCATGCGGCGCTCTGTCGGATGTGAAAACGTACGAAACTCGAGCTTGGTGACACCGATTGTGCCCGGCGGTCCGGCCACAAATTCAAACTCGGGTCGCACCGGAAATAGCACGCTGTCTAACAACACCACATCGGTCCGACAACTTGGGTTTGTATTCGACAAGTGTGTGCGTATGTCTTGCCACAACTGATCGGAAATCCAACCCTCCAAGTAAATTTGATTCGGATAAGCGGTGTGATCCGCATCCAAGTAAGCCTTTTGACCAGCCGCTACATGCAAGTAGGCTGGCGGCTCGCTGGCGATCACGAGGTTGGCCCAGCCATCTCCAATTGGAAAAGTCACTTCATCCGGGTAGCCAGGAAAACGCAACTCCATCGTCCATCGGCATGCGAGGTCAAGTCGTTTACTGAGTTCACGCTGATCGGTAACGCGTGATTCATCGAGCACACTGTATTGCATACTGTTGACACGGGCTTGTAGCGCTGGCTCCATCTGGCGCATGGCATCAAGGTTTTGATGCAGATTCCAGAACAGCCATTTGCAACGCTCCGCATCTGACATATCAGACAACTCAGCCACCGGACGCCGCCCTGCGGACTCAAGGCATTTCATCACCTCATCACGTTGTCTATCTGCCGGCACAGACTGAGCGCGAGAGGAAGTCACAGTACCTTCAGTTAGCTGCATAAGTACCCCAAAGATAATCTCGGCACCAAGAACCTATCTCGTTAGGCCGCTTACTGCGTTGGCCACCGAACAGAACCAAACCTTTGGTTCGACTATGCAAATCGATATTAATTCCTCAGATAGGATGCACGGCGAGCCACCGAGACTAACACCAGCACTATTTTTAAAGGCTACCCGTGTGGGATTGCGCGAAGTCTTTCATGTACGCAACCAGGGCCTCGACGCCTTCGATGGGCATTGCGTTATAAATCGACGCCCGCATACCGCCTGCAACACGATGTCCTTTGAGCTGGACTAAACCGCATGCCTCCGCACCCTTCAAGAATGCATCGTTCAGCTGATTGTCGCGCAAGAAAAAAGGTACATTCATGCGCGAGCGGCAGGACGCATCCACCGGGTTGCTATAAAAATCGCTGCTGTCGATGTAGTCGTATAGCTGGTCGGCTTTTGCTTTGTTTTTTTTCTCTATCGCCTCCAAGCCTCCCTGCGACAGCAACCACTCGAATACCAACCCTGCGATATAGATACTGTATGTCGGCGGCGTATTCAGCATCGACCCGGCTGCCACTTGCGCCTGCCAATGAAATACCGATGGCGTAATCGGCAACGCTCGATCGAGCAAGTCATCACGCACAATGACAAAGGTCAGGCCGGCCGGACCGATATTCTTTTGAGCACCGCCATAAATCACACCGTAGCGCGACACATCGATAGGCCGTGACAGGATATGTGAGGACATATCAGCCACTAGCGGCACGTCACCCATCTCGGGCGCCCAAAAATACTCGACGCCGCCTATCGTTTCATTGGTGCAGATATGCACGTAAGCTGCTGATGGATCCGGTTTCCATGTTGATTGCGGTGGCACATAACTAAAATGCCGGTCTTCCGAAGAAGCAATCACGTTCACGCGGCAGTACTTCTGTGCTTCTTGTATTGATTTTTTGGACCACTCACCGGTATTCAC
>CAZZMV010000216.1:0-3274 GCA_964655425.1 uncultured Bifidobacterium sp. | reverse complement strand
TACGTACGGCCAGCGCTTTGCTGAGCGAACTTTCGCCACAGCTCTCGCAAGTATCCAACGTAGTAGTGCTGCTCGCTGCCAGCGACGTGACCTTACTACGTATGGCCTTGCCGCCACTGTCGGCCACCAGGTTGCGGGCCGCTCTGCCATCGCTGGTTGAAGATCATGTCATAGGCGATACCGCAGATTGTGCAATTGCTGCAGGGCCTGAAACTGAAGGACAACGACTAATCGCAGTCTGTGATCGGGCTTGGCTGCAAAGTTGGGTCAGCGCACTCTGGGAGCTGGGCGCGCGACGGATTCGGGTTGTTCCGGTCTCGCTATGCTTGCCCGCTAAAGAAGGTGTTGTATCTGCGGCGCTGCTAAGCAACACCAAGCACTTTGAACTCGCACTGCGCTTCTCGGATGACGAAGCCATGGGGTTGCCGATTGATGTTGACGATGAGCGAGAGTTGCCGAGTGCCGTCGCTGAATTACTATCGGCACTCGTGCCGGATCGTACGGTATGTTTATCTATACCCGCAACACAGCATCAATGGTTCGCGCAATGGGTTCAGGCTCAGCCCGGCAGTCACATGCAATTGACTGAGCAGTCATGGGCTGAATGGATCGACACCAGCACGCGCGTGCCGCTGGATCTGATGACGGCGATCAGTAGCTATCAGCCATCCAATATCGATTGGTACGTATGGCGCTGGCCGATTGCGCTCACCGGAATCCTTGCAGTATTCAATATCATCGCACTCAACGCTGACTGGTGGCGGCTACGCAGTGAGGGCATGAGGGTGCGCGATGACATCATGGCGATTTACCAACGTAGCTTCCCGAATGACAAAGTAGTGCTCGATCCGCTCGCGCAGATGAAGAAAAAAATCGCGGCGTCACGCAGCGCATCAGGACAGCTGAATGCTTCCGACTTTATCGTACTGAGTGCCACGCTCGGTGAAGTATGGCGCGAAGCCGGTCACGACTTGCGAGCCATTGCCACGCTTGAGTACCTAGATGGAACACTGAGTATCAAACTCAAGCAAGGTGTACAGATATACCCTGAGAAATTACGTCGTCTGCTCACAGCGCATCAAATGCAGCTGACGCCCTCGCCCGCGGATCCGCTACTGTGGCAACTAAGGAGCTTGTGATGCAAAGCCTGCTGCAGGCCATACGCCAAAATAAATTCTGGCACGAGCGAAGCCTGCGTGAGCAACGATTACTAACCGCTACGGGTAGCGTGGTGGCTTTGGCAATAATTTTTATAGCACTGATTAAACCCGCGCTAGCTGGTCGGCAGTACTGGCAGCAAGCGCTGCCGGCGTCACGCGCCGAGTATGCACAGATGAGATCGCTGGCTGAGCAACTTGGCAAGATACCCTCATCCACAGTGACCGAAATTCCTCGGGCTGATCGCCAAGTACTGGAACGCAGCCTGGCGGATGCGGGGATCAAACCGACATCAATTCAAATCACGGATCAGCAGCTAAATGCTGAATGGACCGATATTTCTTTCAGTGCCCTGATCCACTGGCTGCGCGATACGCAGCGTGAGCGAGCATGGTTGCTCGTAGAAGCGACGGTCACTGCAAAGGAGAGCGTCGATCGGATTGATGCAAAGATCGAGATGATGCCGTCAAGATCAGCACCGTGATGCGTGGTCTCGGGTGGCTAGTGGCTGGCTTGATCGCCGCTGGTATCACTGCGCTGAGTAGCATGCCTGCCTCATGGCTAGTACCCTTGATTGAGCAGCAGACCAGCGGACACCTCTCGCTTGCCGAGGTAGACGGCAACCTATGGAATGGCTCTGCAGTCGTGGCCACCAGCACCTCCCGCGACGAGCCCCTTACCGCCCTAGTACCCGGCCGCTTGAGTTGGAAAATCTCGCCGTCTGTGCTGATGGGTATTGTTGATATCGACCTTGCAAACCCCTCGGTCACGCAAGAACCCATCCGCATTCGTGGTGACTGGTCGGATGTGGAAATTGGTCCGGTTAGCTTGAACTTGCCTGCGGATGGCTTGAGTGCGCTTGGTGCACCACTCAATACCTTGAAACCAACCGGTTTGATGAAAGTCGCGTGGCAATCGGTAGGTCTGAAACACCGCAATGAGGCATGGCAGATCACTGGAAAGATCACCATCGACCTGATGCAGGTTGCATCAGCTTTATCCCCCGTCAAACCATTGGGTAGCTACCGTTTACAGTTTGACTGGTTCGATCGCGAAGCGCGTCTGAATCTGCAAAGCTTGTCCGGGCCTTTGCTGATCGAAGGTAACGGGCGGCTGGTCGATGGTCGTTTGAAGTTCAATGGCCAAGCATCAGCACAAGGCGGTTTCGAATCAAAACTGAATGCGCTTCTGGTTCTACTAGGCCAGCGTCGCAACATTGATGGCCGAAGTGTTACGGTGCTCGAATTCTGATGAATATACGCTTTCAATGCAGAGTTTTCATTTTATTGTCGCTGCTTTTACTAGAAGTCAGATTAGTCGCCGCACAAGAACCAACCGATTCAACCGCCACCCTGAATTTTGTTAGCGCTGATATTGAGTCCGTCGCTCGAGCAATCGGCCACTACACGGGCCATACCTTCGTCATCGATCCGCGCGTTAAAGGCACCATCAATCTGGTTTCCGAGCAAGCCATCAATAAACAGCAGGCGATGGAACTACTCAGTTCAATACTACGGTTGCAGGGCTTTGTTTTGGTCAGAACGCCGAGCTTCATCAAGATCGTGCCGGAGGCGGATGCCAAGCTGCAAGCAGCCCCGATACAGATTGGCAAACTGCGCGGCGATCAGATTGCAACCGAGGTGTATCCACTAAACCACCAAAGCGCCAACGGCTTAGTTACCGTACTTCGGCCACTCATATCGCCAAACAACGCCATCGCAGCTGATACCGTCAACAATGCTTTGGTCATCACTGATTATGTCGATAATCTAAAACGGCTAGCCCGCATTATTGCCACGCTGGATACGCCCGCCAATGCAGCAATCGATGTGGTAACGCTTGAGCATGCAATTGCGATGGACCTCGCCATCACCGTTAATCGTCTGCTTGATAGTGGCGCCATACCCACTGCGCCTGCCGGACAAACTGACTCAGGCCGCGTATTGGTTCTTGCCGATGCGCGCACGAATTCACTCATTATCCGCGCCCCAAATACTGCGCGATTCAACCTCGCGCGCGCCTTGATTAGCAAGCTTGATCAGCCAACCACCTTGCCGGGTAACGTGCACGTCGTTTATCTACGCAACGCCGAGGCGACCAAGCTGGCGCAAGTGTT
>CAZZMV010000215.1:1251-3284 GCA_964655425.1 uncultured Bifidobacterium sp. | reverse complement strand
ATTGCACAGGGTATGTATCTCACCGATGGCTGGTACTGGGATACCAATGATGAAACTCGAGCCTGGGCCAAGAAATTCATGGCTCGCAATAAAAAAGCGCCATCCATGTTGCACGCTGCAGATTACTCAGCGACGATGTTTTACCTGAATGCTGTCAAGTCGCTAGGTAGTGATGATGGCGATAAGGTGATGGCTAAGTTGAAGTCCACCAAAATTAATGACATGTTTGCCAAAAATGGTGAAGTGCGCCCGGATGGTCGGATGGTGCATGACATGAAGCTCATGCAAGTCAAGTCACCCGCCGAATCAAAATACGCGTGGGATTATTACAAGTTAGTGCAGATCATCCCGCGTGATCAGGCCTTCATGACCAAGGCGGAGTCCAAGTGCTCGCTCTGGAAGTAAGCCCGACGACCTGACTGTGACGGCGCGTTCAACGCGCCGTTTTTTTTTGGGCGGCCGCCCGCTGATTGTCATCTCGTAAAAAGTTTCCTCACGGGAACAATCTCCAAATCGATCAAACCAAAATATTCCGCTTCAGCAGCGAGGTAGCCTGGCGTTTGATGATGGCCTAGACCAATGCTTGGTATCGACCCGACGATACGGCATTTTTGTTGCCGTGTGGGAACTTTGAAATTTTATGACTTCCTTGCATAATGGAAATACTTCAGCGCACCAAAAACCGATTATCGGTACATCACAGCGATGTGGTGGTGCGAATCAAGTATTTTTTTCCATATGCAAAGTTTGTCCAACTACGTAGAAAAAATAGAGGCGCCTACCAAGCTAAGAATCGGCGTGGTTTGGGGCAGTATTTGCTTGCTGTTCATCGCCATCGTCTGGGCTGCAGCCAGCATAAAAATTGAACGCGATGAGCAACAGCTGATCGAGAAACTCCGCGCCGATACCGAGCAGCGTGCGCGTAACCACGCTGAGCAATTAATGCGCACCATCTCTCAGATTGATCAGTTATCCCTATCAATCAAATATTACTGGGAGCGTAACGGTGTTCCGAATGACCTTGAGGAGCAGTTTCGGCGTGGTCTCTATCATGAGTCGATGTTTCCGGTAGCGATTGATGCCAACGGCTATGCACTCACCAATACGCGTAATCTAAAACGCGGCACTTTCATGGGGGATATCGATTTTTTCAAGCATACGCGCGAGAGTAGCGGAGCCAAATTACAGATCGCACCGCCCGCCGAAGGAAGAGGCGGACTCAAGGGTCGGCAGATCATTCGATTTACCCGGCGTATTGACAAGGCCGACGGCAGTTTTGGCGGGATCATACTGATAGCCGTGGAAGTGAATTATCTGCTGGCGTTTCCGGATATGGCAAAGTTGCCCGCTGGCGATTTCGTCTCAGCACGATTCATCGACGGACCGGTGATCGGCACCCGTAGCGGTGAGAATACCCGTACCGCGTTTTACTCTAGCTCGGTGCGCTTTGACGGTGATACCGGATCACGAATTGAACCTGCCGATGTCTTTATCGATCAGCAGGTACGTGTGGTTGGTTGGGAACGTATTGAAGGCTACCCGATCGTATTGGTGGCGGCGTCAAGCCTCGAGCATGCGTTCGCACCATATGAGTCTACGCGTAATTCATATCTCACCATTGCCGGCTTGGTGAGTGGTTTGCTGCTGCTGGTGTCGGTATTTGGCGCAAGCGTGCAGATTCGATCGGCCGTGCAGAGGCGACACCAGGCCCAAGTTCAGTCAACTTTCCGGCTTGCAGTAGATGCGGCACGCGAAGCGTTTTACATGATTCGTCCTGCTGGACAAGACAACCAAGCCTGGGTGGTTGAGGACTGCAATGAGCGTGCAGCAGAAATGCAGCAACGAGGTCGTGGCGAGGTCATTGGCCGTACGATTGATCAGTTGTTTGAAGGTCGCGAACTGAATGAATTGCGAATTTATTGTAATCGCGTACTTGACGAAGGATTCCATGAAGACGAGTTTCATGTGCCGCATGACAGGCAGCATGTTGCGGGTTGGTTTCAGCGTCGTGGGGTTCGATCTGGGCAGGGAAT
>CAZZMV010000215.1:0-1151 GCA_964655425.1 uncultured Bifidobacterium sp. | reverse complement strand
ATAGCACGAACTCTCAGTGACATCGCTGGTGGAACAAATCAACTCGCCAGAATTGGTGGTGATGAATTTACCGTGTTATTGGAAAATTTGGATCATGATGCACAATCACAGGCAGAGTTACTGGCTTATCGACTGATCGCTGCGATTGAAGTGATGAGCGCATCAAGTGCATGGCGTGCCTTCAACTTGCGCGCATCAGTAGGTATTAGTTTGTATCCGGATGATGCGCAAGATGTCGATGGTTTATTAATGGCAGCTGACATTGCCATGTATGAAGCCAAGTCGGAGGGTAAAGCGCAGGCACGCCACTACGACGAGGCGTATGGCCACCGGATTCGAGAGCGCATCACGATAGAGCAGGCACTCGAACTCGCCATTCAAAACGAAGAGTTTGTCATTTACTACCAGCCGCGGGCTGATGCGCGTTCCGGTGAATTGACAAGTATGGAAGCGTTGATTCGTTGGCGTCACCCGGAGCGTGGATTATTGTCACCGGTCGAATTTATTAGTGTTGCCGAGCAAACCGGATTGATCGTGCCAATCGGCGAGTATGTGGTTCGCAAGGTATGCCAGCAGATTGCCGATTGGCGTGATCAGGGGCTACCAATCAAGCCGGTATCAGTCAATGTGTCGGCGCTACAACTGAAAGGCGAAGGCTTGCGCCTCGCCTTACGAATGAGCCTGAAAAGATTTAAGTTATCGCCGACATACATTGCGTTCGAGTTAACCGAATCCAGTATGTTGGATGAAGACGGCGTTGCGCAGTCAGAGTTGCGCAAGCTGCGCGAGATGGGTATCGAGCTTGAGATTGATGATTTTGGTACGGGCTACTCATCGCTTTCCAAGTTGCAAAGCCTCGAGATTGATGTGCTGAAAATTGATCAATCCTTTGTACGCCGTCTCGGTAAGGATGCACAGGCCAGTGCTTTGTGCGAGACCATGGTCTCGGTGGGTCGTAATCTGGATATCTCGGTGGTGGCAGAAGGTGTAGAGACTACCGAGCAATTGTCTTTGCTGCAGCAAATGGGCTGTAATCAGATTCAGGGCTATTTGATCTCGCCGCCCTTGCCGCCCGATGAAATCATCAAGCTGTTTGGCAAGGTATTCTTTCCCACAGAATTTCTCAAAGCTTAGATTTCTCAAAGCTTAGA
>CAZZMV010000214.1:0-3290 GCA_964655425.1 uncultured Bifidobacterium sp. | reverse complement strand
AAAGCTGGCTATAATCTCGCCTCTTTAGGCGCGTAGCTCAGCTGGTTAGAGCACTACCTTGACATGGTAGGGGTCGTTGGTTCGAGTCCAATCGTGCCTACCAAAAGCTCCAGAAAAATTAAGCACTTACTGCGATGTGCAGATTCTCTGGGACGCTGGTGGGATAAAAAGCAACCTGCATATCAACACATAGCTTCAATTTTTGTAAGAGCGAGAAAGGCACACCGGTTATGACACCGCGAACTAGCAGCGCAGCAAACTTTACCCACTGCTAGTCCGTCTTTGTGCTCAGAAAAACGCGGCTAGCCCGCGTTTTTTTTCGTCTGCGGCAGCTGCCGCGACCCTTTCCGAAGGAGCATCCATGGTTTCAGTTCGACTTCCCGATGGCTCACAGCGCCAGTTTGAATCTGCCGTTACCGTGGCAGAGGTTGCATCATCGATCGGTGCTGGGCTGGCGAAGGCCGCATTAGCCGGCAAGGTGGACGGCAAGCTGGTTGACACCTCTTTCCTGATCAACCGCGATTCGGATTTGGCGATTGTCACTGACAAGGATGCCGATGGGTTGGAGGTGATTCGTCACTCAACCGCGCACTTGCTGGCGTATGCAGTCAAATCGCTGTTCCCCGATGCACAGGTAACGATTGGGCCGGTGATTGATAACGGTTTCTACTATGATTTTTCGTACAAGCGCCCGTTCACGCCGGAAGATCTTGAGGCTATCGAGAAGAAGATGGCCGAGTTGGCGAAAAAAGACGAGCCAGTAGAGCGCAAGGTGATTGCGCGTGATGAGGCAGTGGCTTACTTTAAGTCGATCGGCGAGCATTACAAGGCCGAGATCATTGCATCGATTCCCGCCAATGAAGATGTCTCGCTGTATAGCGAGGGTGAGTTCACTGATTTATGTCGCGGCCCGCACGTACCATCCACCGGCAAGCTGAAAGTATTCAAGCTGATGAAGCTGGCCGGCGCGTATTGGCGTGGCGATTCAAAGAACGAAATGCTGCAGCGGATTTACGGCACCGCCTGGACGAAAAAAGAAGACCAGGAAGCCTACCTGCACATGCTGGAGGAAGCTGAGAAGCGCGACCACCGCAAGCTCGGCCGACAGCTTGATTTATTTCATTTCCAAGACGAAGCACCTGGGCTGATTTTCTGGCACCCGAAGGGCTGGACCATCTGGCAGCAAGTCGAGCAATACATGCGTCATGTGTATCAAGACAATGGCTATCAAGAAGTGAAAGCGCCCCAAATTCTTGATCGTTCCTTGTGGGAGAAGTCTGGTCACTGGGACAACTACAAAGACAACATGTTTACGACCGATTCCGAGAATCGGGCGTATGCATTAAAGCCGATGAACTGCCCCGGTCATGTACAAATCTTCAGGTCGAACATGCACTCGTACCGCGAGCTACCGCTGCGTTACGGCGAGTTTGGTCAGTGCCATCGCAATGAGCCCTCGGGGTCGCTGCACGGCATGATGCGAGTGCGCGGCTTTACCCAAGACGATGGCCATATTTTCTGCACCGAAGATCAGATTCTGGACGAGTGTGTGGCCTTCACTGCGCTCCTGCAAAAGGTGTACCGAGATTTTGGCTTTACCGAGGTGATCTACAAGGTCGCCACCCGCCCAGAGAAGCGCGTGGGTTCGGATGAACTTTGGGACAAGGCCGAGCAGGCGCTGATCGAATCGCTCAAGCGCTCGGGTTGCGAGTACGAGATTACGCCGGGCGAGGGGGCGTTTTATGGCCCGAAGATCGAGTACACCCTCAAAGATGCGATTGGCCGGCCCTGGCAGTGCGGCACGATTCAAGTGGATTTCTCCATGCCAGTGAGATTGGAGGCCGAGTACGTGGCCGAGGACAACACCCGCAAAGTGCCGGTGATGCTGCACCGGGCGATCTTGGGCTCGCTCGAGCGCTTTATTGGTATGTTGATCGAGAACCATGCAGGCGCCTTGCCGCTGTGGTTGGCGCCGGTGCAGGTGTCCATCCTGAACATCTCGGAAGGGCAGTCGGATTACGCCAAAGAAATCGAGCAATCCCTGAAAAAACAAGGGTTTAGAGTGCAGGCCGATTTGCGGAACGAGAAAATAACCTATAAAATACGCGAGCACTCGGTCCAGAAGCTGCCCTACATCGTGGTGGTGGGCGACAAGGAGCGAGACGCAAAAACCGTGGCCGTGCGTGCGCGGGGCAATGTCGATTTGGGCGTCATGTCCCTCGACGATTTGGTGAGTCGACTCAACCATGAAGTCGCTACCAAAGCCTGACGGAGATCCTGTCAGGCATGCCCGCATCAGACGCACGGCGTATTTTTTGGACCTTTAGAAGGAAACTGCAATAGCTACTGATAAATCGCACCGTATCAACGGTGAAATCACTGCACCCGAGGTTCGCCTGTCTGGCGTAGAGAATGAAGCGATCGGCATTGTTAGTCTGGCCGACGCGTTCCGAATGGCTGAAGAAGCAGATGTCGATCTCGTCGAGATCGCGCCCACTGCGCAGCCGCCTGTCTGTCGACTGATGGACTACGGCAAATTCAAATACCAAGAGCAGAAACGCGCGCACGAAGCCAAGCTCAAGCAAAAAGTCATCTCGGTCAAAGAAGTCAAATTTCGCCCCGGTACCGACGACGGCGACTACAACATCAAGCTGCGCAACTTGGTGAAATTCCTGGAAGAAGGCGACAAGACCAAGATCACACTACGCTTCCGTGGGCGCGAAATGGCGCACCAGGAAATTGGCGTGCGCATGCTGGAGCGCCTCAAGCTCGATCTCGAGCCCTTCGGTCAGGTTGAGCAATTTCCCAAGATGGAAGGCCGACAGATGGTGATGGTGCTGGCCCCCAAAAAGAAAAAGTGATCGGCAGCATTTGCCCGCACTTGCTAAGGCGCTGATTTTCTTGATATAATTTCGGGCTCCGCTGCTTTTTGGCGGGGCGTCTGTGATGGCGCGCGGTATCTGCCATCAACAATAAGCGAGCTCAGGCATCCAAGCGCAGTGAAATTGCTGCCACCTGTCATCGTCCAATAAAGGAGCCGTCCCAAGAGGGCGGAGTTGTCATGCCAAAAATGAAAACCAAGAGCAGCGCGAAGAAGCGTTTTCGCGTGCGCCCGGGCGGTACCGTCAAACGTGGCCAAGCATTCAAGCGCCACATCCTGACCAAGAAAACCACCAAGAACAAGCGCCAGTTGCGTGGAGCAGTTGATGTTCATGACACGAACGTCGATGCAGTCCGCGCGATGATGCCGTTTGCCTGAGCTAACGACCACCACAGGAGCAGACTATGCC
>CAZZMV010000213.1:0-3304 GCA_964655425.1 uncultured Bifidobacterium sp. | reverse complement strand
TGAAGCGAAGGCGTAGGTTCAAGCTCGCCCAAGTCCCAAAACTCTGGCCGATAACTTTCAGCTGTTGCCTCAGTTAGTGCTGTTGAAGGCAAAGGTGCGGGCGCCGGTATGGTTGCCGGTAAGGGTACAGATTCAGACGTCAAGGATGGCGCCGATACGGGTGCTGGTGCGGCGTCTGGCTCAGGTACCGCGGTCGCTACCGACGCGGGTTTATCTTCGAGAACGTTACCTGGCCGGATGAATTGCATAATCATATCGAGTTGTCCGTGCATCAGATCGGCATACAGTGCCCCTTCCTTTGCCGAAGCACCGGGTAGTTCCATCAACTCTGCTGAGTAGACTTTGGTTGCCAGTGCCTCTCTGAAAGCAGATAGCAGCTGTGACGACAATTCCTCGCTAAGCGTGCTATCGCTTACCTTACTTGAGGTATCCGACAGAAGCATGTGCTGATTCGACACTGCGTCAGAAGAAACTGTATTACCGCTTGCCGATGATGAAGAAGACGAAGACGATAATTCAATGGCCTTAGCGTTTCCGAAAGTCTTAACCCACGCAGCACGCCAAGCCTCCTCAACACGCTCAGCTAGTGCTGCGTAGACGCCTTGATGCATTAACTTCTCGGTAATCAATCGCGGCGTCGGGGGTGCTGGACGATTCAGTCCCTGTGGCTCGCGAGCGGATAAGGTCCAACCAAGACAATCCTCAAAAAGATCAGCAAAGACGGTGACCAGCGGATCCGCCCAGTTCGCTTTAGCCGCCAGAACCGATCTAATTTTATTCCTCGATAGAAACACTACAGTCTCGCGTATAGGCTCCCAACCGAGGGCGTCGTATGCATCATTGAACGCGTGCTCATTGATGTCGAATTTGCCCGTCATCGCCGCAATGCCATAAAAGAATTGTTGAAAATACGCGTCCGATATTTCTTTGGCGGCTTTTGACCCGAACAATTTGGCCCGAATGTTTGGTAAGGCCTCGATGTAGTCGCAGTAGAGTTCAACAACGGGCATCGGTACCCCGGCCAAGGTGAGTATTTTTTCGCTTGCCGCGCGATCCCAGTCACTCCCTGCATCACGAGAAGCAAATCGGACAGTTTGAAACAGGGCATCAATATCGATAGGTCTTGGCGCCAAGGGCATCATCCCAACAGCAGGCGGTTGTACCCACGTCGCGAGATTAAAAGCGAGTAGCTCGCGAATCATCGGATGTAGCGATCTCTGGATTGCGTCTGCTTGCAATACCAACCAGTCGGGTTGACGCTGTGCGCAAATGAGTACGTGAAAAAAAATGTTGATTAAACGAGACTCTGCCGCACTAAACACGCCGTGGTTATTCAGGCTCTTGCCTGCATTGAAAGCGGCGATTGCCAATGCATTAAAACCATAGTTATCTTTTTGGCCTACGGTAGCGCTGTTTGATATAAGCGCAGGTACAAGCAGGTGATTACCCCACATTATGGCCCGCATCAAAGCGTCTCGGCCTTCGCCATCCACCTCGCGCCATGACGCCCCGTGTTTCATAAGGAGATTTAGCGCGTGTAATTGAATTTCGCCGCTGGGAAATGCACCATCATTCATGACCAGCATAAGTAACGAATTGATGCCTAGCCCCCAGCTATACCAATCTTCCGGCCGTGAAGTAGGTGCGCCTGCTGACAGAAGAAGTTTCATCGCACCCAGTCGTCCAGAACTAGTTACTTCGTACAAGGCGCGGTACCCAAAATGCCATTTGCTAGTGAGCTTGGCGCCGTGCTTGAGCAGACAATTCAAAAGCTCGATATTGTTGGCGCGTGCCGCATAGACTAACCCGTTAAAACTGATCAGATCGGGGATATCAGGGTTTGCGCCAGCTTCAAGCAGTGTTATCGCAGCCTCTGTGTTATCTTCTCGACAGGCAAGGTTTATCGCAGTAGTTTTTGAATGTTCATCGAAAAAATCAATAGGAAACTTTTGTTTAAGCAGATACTTCATCATGTCGACATGATTGTGGGCGGCTGCAACATGGAGCAGCGGCAGCCTGATTTCACTCAGGTTTTCCCACTGACTGCGCTTAATCAGTAAATCGAGTAATTCAAAATTTCTGTTTTTTACTGCGATGCATAGTAACGACGTGAATACCAAATTACCTCTCTCATATAGATATGGTGATGGGCCCAGATTCCAATTTGCACCATCATCAATTAGTTGTTTGCAGCACGCAGTCTGATCGGTTTCGGCTGCGTGCCATAGTGCTGACTTGCCCTCGATATCCTGGAGATCGATGCTGATTCCCTGAGCGAATATCAGTTTGCAGACTGGATAGTGTCCTTTGCGAGCAGCAATGAATAGCGGGTGTGCTTGATGCCGCGCGTGCCCTTTGAATATCGTGGCACCGCCAAAACCTAGCAGCAAGGAAACCATCTCTACATTGCCTTGAGCGGCAGCATGACAAAGTGCATCTGCACCGATTGAATTATTCAGATGAACTTTGGTTTTATGGTCTCGAATAAGCGCCCGAACAGCGCGGATATGATTGTGGCCAGCAGCAATCATCAGGGCGGTGGTGCCACTGCGATCTCTCTCGTTGGGGTCTGCACCCTGATGTAACAACGCTTCTATCGTTTCGGCCTCACCGAGGGCGGCTGCCAACATCAGTGGCGTGCTGTATTTTCCTTTTGGGAACTCGCGAAATTCCTCGTCATCATTGTTATCATCATCGCCATCAACATCAACATGATCACCATTGGTTTGCGCCGGTTCATCGGACGGCGCATCTGATTGCATTCCCATCAAGCCCGATTTCAGCCGCTCCCGATCAGATTCGGGCGTGACCAGAAGTAGTGCTTGTGATTTGTCTATTTCCGTTACACCCTCCCATACAAGATGTATCCCGCATTCGGTCAATAATTTGGCGAGCGCCGGTGATGGCGGGCCGACTTGCAGTAACGAATACCCTTCAGGCCATTCGATGGTTGCTTTCCCAAAAAGCAAAGCTGCTGCTTTTTTTTGGTCAGGACCATACATTGTGACTACCTCATATACATCATAGTCATCGAGTGGGTTATGGATCAGTTTGGCTGGCCCGAATGAAGCGCCGATCGTTGATGAGTCTGTTGCCGTGATGTTGGAAATCGATGAGGAAGATATCGACGGACATGAAGATGACGACGAAGATGAAGAGCTAGGTTGTTGGTCGACTTCGCTACGCGCAGGCGAGGCGTCGGGAGATCGGCGTTGACGCTTTAATTTTGGTTCGCTATGCGTGATGTGCTCACGATCGTCATCATCCCTGCCGCGCTTTGGCGGACGACGGTGGTCTTGAACGC
>CAZZMV010000212.1:0-3323 GCA_964655425.1 uncultured Bifidobacterium sp. | reverse complement strand
TGGATTGTTGACGATGATGAATCGATACGCTGGGTGCTTGAAAAAGCCCTTGCGCGCGAGGGTCTGAACACGCGCAGCTTCTCCAACGTGCGTGAGGTAGTCGACGCACTGCAGCACGGTACACCGCAGGTGTTGGTATCCGACATTCGCATGCCGGGTGAATCCGGGCTTGAGCTGCTGCATATGGTCAAGCAGCGGCATCCCGGGCTGCCGGTGATTGTGATGACCGCATTCTCAGATCTGGATTCTGCGGTCGCTGCATTTCAGGGCGGCGCATTCGAGTACCTCGCCAAACCTTTCGACCTCGATAAAGCAGTTGAACTGATTCGCCGCGCACTTGATGAAAGCCTGCGCGATGCCGAGATTGATCTGGCAAGTAGCGACACCCCCGAGATTTTGGGCTCAGCCGCAGCGATGCAGGATGTATTTCGAGCGATTGGCCGTTTGTCGCAATCGAATGTCACGGTGTTGATTACGGGTGAATCCGGCACAGGTAAAGAGCTAGTTGCACGTGCGCTTCATAAGCATAGCCCGCGTTCGGCGCAGCCTTTCATCGCGTTGAATACTGCAGCTATCCCGAAAGACTTGCTTGAATCCGAGTTGTTTGGCCATGAGCGCGGCGCCTTTACCGGTGCCCAAGCCACTCGTCGCGGTCGCTTTGAACAAGCCGAGGGCGGCACCCTATTCCTCGATGAAATCGGCGACATGCCATTTGATTTGCAAACGCGTTTGCTACGCGTGCTGTCTGATGGACATTTCTACCGCGTGGGTGGACATCAATCACTCAAAGCCAATGTGCGCGTAATTGCGGCTACCCATCAAAACCTTGAGCAGCGCGTGCGTGATGGTTTGTTTCGCGAAGACCTGTATCACCGTCTGAATGTGATTCGCTTGCGATTACCGTCGCTGCGCGAGCGGCGCGAAGATATACCGTTACTGGCGCGCCATTTCCTCGCCAGCAGCGCAAGAGAGTTAGGCGTTGAGGCCAAGCGTTTGTCGGATCAGGCCATGCAATTTTTATCGGCGCTGGATTTGCCGGGCAACGTGCGCCAGCTCGAGAATCTGTGCAACTGGATTACGGTGATGGCGCCCGGCCAAACGGTCGAGATCAAGGATTTGCCTGCTGAGCTGATTCAAAGTACTGGCACGGTGCCAATATCGTCGGCGCCCTCAGCGCCTGCAGCGGCGACGCTATCTTCCACACCGTTGTCTTCAACACCATTTTCAACAGAGCCCTCGGTAACGGCCATGCTGAATGGTGATCATCATGCACCGATGACGCTGGCAACTGAGACGCATGCCAATGGATCGTCAGTGAATGGCAGCGCGGCTAGCGATAGTCATTCATGGCTCATGATGCTCGAAGCCGAGGCATCGCAGATGCTTTCCTCTGGCAAGCCCGAAGTCATGGATGCACTCGGTCGTCAATTCGAAGCAGCGCTGATCAAGGCAGCGCTGAAGCATACCCACGGCAGAAAAAATGATGCAGCGATACGCTTGGGGATAGGGCGCAACACCATCACACGCAAGATTCAGGAATTGGGTATTGCTGGGACCAGCGATGATTAATTCCTGTTGTTTTATCGCTTAGCTGGAGTTACGGATAACAAATTGTCGCCCCACCTCGGCCCAAGCGGCAGTTTCTTTTGAGAGCCAATAGGCCAGGGTGGGGTGATGTAAGGTAATCGCCTGGCCCAGCGTAAGTTCGATGCGCGACCGGACTGATAGCCTGACTGGCGCCACCGCAGGATCAATGCGTGCATGCATGAACAGCACACCGAGGCGTAATGCAACAATCGCGCGGGTGACGTCTGGATCATTCAGCGCGTCTTGTATTTTGCGCAGATTACCTTTCTGCGCCAGCAGCAGCACGGATAGCAGATGCTGCTCATGCGAGGTGAACCCGGGTAGATCAGCGTTCAGCGCCAGATACGCACCATGCTTGTGAAACCCGGTATGGGATACCACCATACCCACTTCATGCAGCTTGCCGGCCCAACCCAGCATGCGTTCCAGCGCGCCATCAGGGGCGGTTTGGTTATACAGTGCGCGCGCGTTAGCTGCTGCGCGCGAGGCGCGGCTCTCATCGACCCCAAAGCGCTTCATAAAGCGTTTGACTGAGTCCTGCCTGCGGTCTCGTTTGCGCTGCCTGAGGTACAAATCCCACAGCACCCCCATACGTAATCCGGCTTCTACCGCCAGCAGCGATTTGAAACCAAGTTCTTGCGACAGGCCGAGTAACACCGATAATCCACCCAGCACGACGCTGGCCCGATCCGGGCGCACACCGATCAGATCCAACTTGCTGATGCGTCCCATTGCTAACAATTGGTCGCGCAGCAAGAGCAAATTTTTTACGGATAATTGCCCATCACCCAAGCTGTTTTTTTCGATCAGCTCAGCCAGCGTGCGCAGCGTACCCGATGAGCCGTAGCCGACTTCCCACAGACGCGGATGAAATGGTGCAGTACGGTCTTCAAACACACTGCGTGCATACAGCACCGCCTCATCAAATGCGGATGCGCTGATTCGCTCGCCTTCAAAAAAACGCATCGCGGTTGGTACCGTACCAATCGAAAATGATTCAACTTGCTCAACCTCTGCGCCTTGACCGAGGATGAGTTCAGTCGAGCCGCCGCCAATATCAATCACCAGGCGACGCTCCAGCGGCAAATTAAGCGTGGACGCGACGCCCATATAAATCAAGCGGCCTTCTTCTTCACCCGAAATAATCTCGATCGGATAGCCGATCGCCTTTTCGAACATGGGAAGAAAACTCGAGGCGTTACGTGCGACCCGCACCGTATTAGTGGCGACCACGCGCGTGCCAGATAGCGGCGTGGATTGCAAAATAAGTGAGAAACGTGACAGGCAAGCTAACGCGCTTTGAATCGCGGCTTGGCTAAGGTTGCGCCTGGCATCCAGCCCGGCACCCAGCCGCACCGGCTCGCGCGCGCTATTAATAACGCGGATGCGCTCGCCATCGAAGGTCCCGATATGCAACCTGAAGCTGTTCGAGCCAAGGTCAACGGCGGCCAGCATTTATTTGAATTTCCCCGGTTTGAGTCACAAAACTTTTAAATATCAAAGGCAGATATGACGGCTTGATGACAAATATCAGCCAAGTCGCGCTATCGCGACAAAAAGGATTATCGGTCAAGACTTCCACCTATGTCATCAACTTGAAAAAAAACCTTCACACAATCGCGGCTGGAATTCAAGGAATGCAGGAAAGGTGCGTCTTCGCGTACCCGGAATGCGCTGGATTATCAACCGGAGATTTACATGAAGAAGACTACCACCCCCCTCGTCGCCAAGCGTAT
>CAZZMV010000211.1:0-3337 GCA_964655425.1 uncultured Bifidobacterium sp. | reverse complement strand
TCGACATCAATATGGACGAGGCGATGCTCGACTCGGTCGCTGCGATGTCGCGCTTTCTGAACCTGATCGCCTCCGAGCCGGATATTGCGCGCGTACCGATCATGATCGACTCATCGAAATGGAGCGTGATCGAGGCGGGTTTGAAGTGCGTGCAGGGCAAAGCCATCGTCAATTCGATCTCGCTGAAAGAAGGCGAAGAAGAGTTCCTGCGCCAGGCCACGCTGTGCCGACGGTATGGCGCGGCGGTGATCGTAATGGCCTTCGATGAAACCGGGCAGGCCGATACTTTCCAGCGCAAGATAGAAATTTGCGAGCGTGCTTACCGCTTTTTAGTCGAGCGCGTCGGGTTTCCGCCGGAAGACATTATTTTTGATCCGAATATTTTCGCGATCGCTACCGGTATTGACGAGCACAATAATTACGCCGTCGACTTTATCGAAGCCACGCGCTGGATTCGGCAGAATCTGCCGCATGCCAAAGTATCCGGCGGCGTTTCGAATGTCTCGTTCTCATTCCGCGGCAATGATCCGGCGCGCGAGGCGATCCATACCGTGTTCTTGTATCACGCGATCAAAGCCGGCATGAGCATGGGCATCGTCAATGCCGGCATGATGGGTGTGTATGATGACCTCGACCCCGAGCTGCGCGAACGTACCGAAGATGTGGTGCTGAACCGGCGTGATGACGCGACCGAGCGCATGATCGAGTTTGCTGCGACGCTGAAAGCCGGCGGTAAAAAAGAAGAACAGAATTTGGTATGGCGCGAGGCCCCGGTTGAAAAGCGTTTGTCGCACTCACTGATTCACGGCATCACGCAGTGGATTGTTGAAGATACTGAAGAAGCGCGCCAGCAAGTGGCAGCGAAAGGTGGTCGTCCGATTCATGTGATCGAAGGCCCGCTGATGGATGGCATGAATATCGTTGGCGATCTATTCGGCCAGGGAAAAATGTTCCTGCCGCAGGTGGTGAAGTCGGCGCGTGTGATGAAGCAAGCAGTGGCACATTTGGTGCCCTTCATTGAAGAAGAAAAAGCAGAAGAAGAGCGCCGCACTGGCCAGGCTGCCAAGCCCAAAGGCAAAATCGTCATTGCGACGGTGAAGGGCGATGTGCACGACATCGGCAAGAATATTGTCACTGTCGTTTTGCAGTGTAATAACTTCGAGGTGGTGAATATGGGGGTGATGGTGCCCTGCACCGAGATCCTCGCCAAAGCCAAAGAGGAAAATGCCGACATCATCGGCTTGTCTGGCTTGATCACACCGTCGTTGGAAGAGATGGCGCATGTCGCCAAAGAGATGCAGCGCGACCCGTGGTTCCGTGAGCGCAAAATACCTTTGCTGATTGGTGGTGCCACCACCAGCCGTGCCCACACCGCGGTAAAAATCGCACCCAACTACGAAGGTCCGGTGATTTATGTGGCAGATGCCTCGCGTTCGGTATCGGTGGCGCAGTCGCTTCTGACGGACGATACACGCGATCGCTATCTTGATGAGATCGCAACCGACTACGAGCGTATTCGTATTCAGCACGCCGGTAAGAAAGCCTTGCCGATGCTATCGCTCGAGAAGGCACGTCAGAACAAGATGCAACTGGAGTTTAGTGGCGAGTGTGCACCAGTAAAGCCGAAGTTCATCGGGCGGCGTCATTTCCGTAATACCGATCTTGGCCTGCTCGCGCAGTACATCGACTGGGCGCCTTTTTTCCAGACTTGGGATTTGGCGGGTAGCTTTCCGGCCATCTTGACCGATCCCATCGTCGGTGAATCGGCGAGTCATGTGTATAGCGAGGGACAGGCGATGCTGAGAAAGATCGTCGAGGGTCGCTGGCTCACCGCGAATGGCGTGATAGCGCTGTTACCTGCCAACCGCGTGGGTGATGACGATATTGAAATCTACACTGACGAGACCAAGAGTGAGGTTGCGTTTACGTATTACGGCTTGCGTCAGCAAAATGAAAAGCCAGTGATTGAAGGCGTGGCTCGTCCGAATCAATGTCTCGCTGATTTCATCGCACCAAAAGAATCAGGCATTACCGATTACATCGGCCTTTTCGCAGTGACCGCAGGCCTTGGTATTGAAAAGCATGAGAAGCGCTTTGAAGATGCCGGGGATGATTATTCGTCCATTATGCTGAAAGCCTTGGCCGATCGCTTAGCGGAAGCGTTTGCCGAGTACCTGCATGAACGCGTGCGCAAGGATTTATGGGGTTACGCCGCAGACGAGAAACTCAGCAATGAGCAATTGATCGCTGAAAAGTACCGCGGGATTCGACCGGCGCCCGGCTACCCGGCCTGCCCAGAGCACACCGTCAAGGCAGATATGTTCCGCATCCTCGAGGCGGAAGATATCGGCATGAGCCTGACCGAGTCATATGCAATGTTCCCCGGCGCAGCGGTCTCGGGATTTTACTTCGCGCATCCGGCATCGAAGTATTTCACGGTTGGCAAAATCGGCGAAGATCAAGTGAAAGATATGGCGTCTCGCCGCAATGTGCCGATCGAGTTGCTGGAACGTTGGCTCGCGCCCAATCTTTGACTTCGCGGCCGCGGTTGATGTGGCGAGCGTTGTTAGAGGCTCTTTAGCGCCGCGAACCGGCGTGTCGGCCTTTGCAGTTTCTTCAGTAGACCGCATGCAGTCACAATGCCCTGCATCATCATTGCCGTAGGTCGGGTGCTGTTGCTACTTGATCTTACAGCGGCGCACCATCCATAAACACCTTCAGCTCGCCGCTCTCAAACGAATGCCAGGTCTCGTTGGTGGTGAGCGGCTCGGTAACAATCACCGCCACGCGATCATTGGGTGTCGTGACTTCTGAAAAATCGACTGAGAGGTCTTCGTCAGATAGGTTGGCTTGCGTGAATGGATGCTGCCGAACGATATAGTGCAGCCGCGTTGAGCAATGCGCGAATAGCGCTGTGCCATCGGACAGCATTATGTTGAAAACACCAAAACTGGCGATTTCGCGCGTGAGTTGATCGATTTCTTGCCGCAGTGTGTCCAGCGGTGGTGGTGTGTCGCCGAACCGGCGTCGCAAATGCTGTAGTAGATAACAAAATGCGCGTTCGCTGTCGGTGGTGCCCACCGGCCGGAATGCGCCATCGAGTGTTGGTGAAAATTCCTTCAGATCGCCGTTATGGGCAAACACCCAGTAGCGCCCCCATAGCTCACGAATGAAGGGGGGACAATTGTCCAGTGCGACCTGCCCCTGCGTCGCCTTACGAATATGCGATATGACGTTTTTTGATTTGATCGGGTAGCTTTTGATCAGCTCGGCGACAGGCGACGCAACTGCAGACTCATGATCAACGAATAGCCGAACGCCGGCGCCTTCAAAGAAG
>CAZZMV010000210.1:0-3356 GCA_964655425.1 uncultured Bifidobacterium sp. | reverse complement strand
AGTCGCCCTCGAACTCGCAGAGGGTAAATACTGTCAAACCCATCTTCTCTAATTTGGCCCGTCCGCCCAAATCGGGCAGATCAACCACAAACGCGCACTCGACCACGCTGCCACCCAAACCGCGCACCAGCATCACGGTGGCTTGAGCTGTGCCACCGGTGGCGAGCAAATCGTCAATCACCAATACCTTGTCGCCGGCATCAATCGCGTCGTCGTGCATCTCGATCCGGTCATGACCGTATTCGAGTGCATACTCATGGCCTGTGGTTTTGCCAGGTAGTTTGCCTTGCTTGCGTACTGGCACAAAACCTACGCCCAGCGCATACGCAAGTGGTGCACCGAATAAAAATCCTCGCGCTTCGGTACCGGCGATTTTGGTAATGTCGCGACCACGATAGCGATCAACCAATAAATCAATCGTATGCCGGAAACCCTCGGCATCTTTCAGTAGTGTCGTGATGTCTCTAAATTGAATACCGGGCTTGGGGTAATCCGGGATGGTGCGAATCAAAGATTGAATATTCATGGTTTAGTCGTCTCCGTGGCATGCTTGCCATAGCTTTTGAATCGTTCAATCACGGCGCGCATTTCATCTGCAGAGAGCAGGACAGGGTCCGCGACTTGGCGTGCAATGAGATACTGCTGGCACAAAGATTCCAATTCAATGGCAATTGTCATGGCCTCATCCAGATCGCGGCCGAGTGTGATCATGCCGTGGTTAGCAAGCAAACATGCTTTACGGTCTACGAGTGCCGCGACTGCATGTTGTGACAACGTGTCGGTGCCAAATAGCGCATACGGCGCGCAGCGTACCGAGTCACCACCCGCTAGAGCAATCATGTAATGAAATGGCGGCAGATCTTCACGCAGACAAGCCAATGCTGTGGAATGCGGGGCGTGCGTGTGCACCACTGCATTGATCTCCGCACGTGCGCGATAAATCGCTGAATGAAACTGCCATTCGCTGGATGGCTTCCCAATGCCAATGACCTTGCCATCAAAATCCAGCGACACAATTTTGGATGGCGTAATCTCATCGACCGGCACCCCGGTCGGTGTAATCAAAAAATGCTCGCCTTCACGGCAGCTGACATTACCCGACGTACCGCGGTTCAGCCCACTGCTGTCTAGTTGCCTGCAGGCGGCAACAATCTGTTCTCTCAATAAGGCGCTCATATTCTAGGGATGACGATTTTCGGCAAATGATTTGCGGCTGACGATTATCTTTGCTGGTAATAACATCAAGAAGACAGCAGTCGTCCGGCAACAGCAGAAAGTTTTTCCAGCATCACTGGATCACGTGCCTCTGGCGCGGTAATTAGCGCAAATTGCAACGCGCTGCGGCAGCTGCATTGCGATGCAGTGCCATCCGATTTCAGCTGCGGTACCACCTGCTTGACAAGTTCGCGGCCCTTGTTGGCATTGGCCATCAACACGCCAATAATCTGCTCGACTGTCACATGGTCATGATCCGGATGCCAGCAATCGTAATCGGTCACCATGGCTACACTGGCGTAGCAGATCTCTGCCTCGCGCGCGAGTTTCGCTTCCGGCATATTCGTCATACCGATCACATCGCAACCCCACTGACGATAAAGTTTTGATTCAGCAAGGCTTGAGAATTGCGGGCCTTCCATCGCCAGATAGGTACCACCACGCACTGCCGCAATACCGGCGGATTGCGCTGCTTGTTGCAGATGATCACCCAGGCGCGAGCACACCGGGTGCGCCATCGATACATGCGCGACCATACCCCGCCCAAAAAATGATTTCTCGCGTGCGAAGGTGCGGTCGATAAATTGATCGACGATCACAAAGGTCTCAGGTGCCAGCGATTCTTTCAGCGAACCGACTGCTGACAAAGACAGAATATCTGTCACGCCCAGACGCTTCAAGGCGTCGATATTGGCACGGTAGTTCACCTCAGATGGCGGGATTTTGTGGCCGCGGCCATGACGCGGCAAAAACGCCATCGCCTGACCAAACAAGGTGCCGGTGAGAATTTCATCCGACGGCTCGCCAAACGGTGAAGAAACCTTCACCCACTGGCGATTTTCCAAGCCGTCAATGTCATAAATGCCGCTGCCGCCGATGATGCCGACGACCGGGCCGGTTGGGTGATGAGCCATGGGAGTGTTGGGCTGGGCTAAAGGAGTCCGAAGGGTACCAAATCCCGGGCCAGATCTTTGCCTAAAGGGAACCCGATCGCGCTGACCACGAGTGTTTGGCGAAGGCCGAACAACAAAGCTACCGCAAGAAACCGTTGACGCGGATTTATATTTCCAATATATTTAATGCGAATCGTTCTCATTTAGATTTCAGAGTAGTCTTATGCGCCTCCTATTGCCTCGTTCAGATCGAGGTCAGACGTTTATTTATGCCCGGGTAGCGATTACCTTCGGTGTACTTACAGGCCCCGCCGACACCTTGGCTCTTGCTGCCGAAGTAAGCGCTAACAACGTAATTGTGGCAACCGCTGATGGCAAGACGAGCGGTGGCGAGTCGGGCGACACTGACAAAGACGCACGTGTCCTTCCGCGGGTTGATGTGATTGGCAGTGGCACTCGCGCCACGTTAGAGAGCAGTGGATCCGCCACTGTTATCGACGGCCGCACCCTGGAAGAAAGCCGCGTCTTCAACGTCAATGAGGCGCTGCGCAAAGTGCCCGGCGTGCATGTACGCGAAGAAGAGGGCGTCGGTCTGCGCCCCAACATTGGCATACGCGGCCTTAACCCGACCCGCTCCACCAAGACCCTGCTGCTTGAAGATGGCCTGCCGCTGTCATTCGCGCCTTACGGTGACAACGCCAGCTATTACCACCCGCCAATCGATCGGTATGAATCAATCGAGGTCAGTAAAGGTAGTCAGGTCATTCGTTTTGGTCCGCAGACGGCAGGCGGTGTGGTCAACTACATCACGCCTGAGCCGCAAAAAGAATTCGGTGGGTTGGTGGGCTTCGCAGCAGGTACGCGTGGATATCTGAATGCTCACGTGATGGCAACCGGTAACGGCGCCATCGTCGATTTGTATCGTAAAGAATCTGATGGCGCGCGTGACAATATGCACAGTCGTTTGGACGATCTGAATTTCAAATGGGCAGGCCAGCTGAATGATGATCACAAGCTGGTGTTACGCGCGACCTACTTCAAAGAGCATTCGCAACTGACCTACTCCGGCTTGACGCAGGCAGAGTATGTGAATCTTGGCCCACGCTACAACCCTTTCAAGAATGATTTTTTCGATGCGAATCGAACAGGCTTATCGGCAACGCATGAAGTTCGTTTGAGTGCTGACACAAAAGTTCTGACCAGTGTGTATGGCGCTTACTTTGATCGGGATTGGTGGCGGCAGGCGTC
>CAZZMV010000209.1:1567-3379 GCA_964655425.1 uncultured Bifidobacterium sp. | reverse complement strand
AGCAATGGTACGCAGCTGATCGTTTCCAGCTTGTTTGCGAATGCACTCACCGCGTTCGAGGGCAAGTGCACGCTGTCAGTCGTAAAAACACGCGCTATGGCCGGGTCGCTAAAAACAGTCGCGGCACTGGCATTGAATAAGCCATGTGCCGCACAAGCCCAGACTGATACAGCGCCATGCTGCTGACATGCCTTTGCTGCGCGCAGGATGGTCTGACCGCTGCTGATCAGGTCGTCAAACAGCAGCACTTGCCGTCCGCTGACCTCGCCTACCAGCAACTCGCCACTGAGCGCGCCACCGCTGCGATATTTTTCGACATAGCCCATGGTCACCTCTTGGCCGAGTCGTTGTGCCAGACGCTGACGAAACAATGCTGCGCGTTTCACACCACCGGCATCGGGTGACACCACGGCGAGCGGGAGCTCACCAAACCGCTGCTGCAGATGGGCTACAAACAAGCCTGCGCTATCCAGTAATTCGGTTTGAAATCGAAATGCATTCTGCAAGGCTGCTGGATTGTGTACTTCCATCACCATCAGTGCGTCGGTGCTCACCGCTTCAAATAGTTGTGCGACATAACGTAGGGTGACCGGATCACGCGGCTGTGTTTTACGGTCTTTACGCGCATACGCCAAATAAGGCACAACAGCCGTGACCTTCTCAGCCGCGGCATCTTTCAGGGTGGCGATAAAGAACAGCAAGCGATTCAACTTGTCATTCACTGTTTGTGCGGGTTCACCAAACAAACTATGCAACACCACGCAGTGACGGCCACGTACGCTTTGGAGCGGCCGTGCTTTGTTTTCGCCATCTTCAAACACGCGCTCTTCGTGCGGCGTGAGTACCAGCCCCATCTGGCGCGCCACAGCTTCACCGAGTGCGTGACTATGCGCAAGTGCAAACAACAGCGGCGCATCATGCATTGAATTTTTCTTCATGCGTTTTGTCGGAGGAATGACCAGTTCCGCATCTTGGGCGACCCGGCGTGGCTTACTTTGACGTGTTCAATGGCGATGCCGATGGCTTGTGCGCGCTGCATCAACTGCGGCTGCATTACCCATGCGATGCGGCGCTGGTCACCGGCACCAAGCGTGATATTGGGCTGCTTGATCAGGTCAGCGCACAGGCGGGTGATAGCGTAACCGTGCTGGATCTGAGTGCTGATACCAATGCTGAGCCATTGCAGCGCCTGCTGGATGCTGGGGTCAGGGTGACGTGGTTTGATCATCACAGCGTGGCGCTGCCAACGCATCGATTGCTGCGCGCGACCGTCAGCACCGATGCTTACGTATGTACTTCCGTGCTGGTCGACAGGCAGCTCGATGGACGCTATCGCCACTGGGCAGTGGTCGGCGCTTACGGCGATAACCTGCCCCAATCGGCACGGGTACTGGCGCGTAGCATCAAGCTACCGACAAAACAGCGCCATGCATTGCGGCGGCTCGGCACCCTGCTCAATTACAACGCGTATGGCGATCATGTAAATGAACTCATCATTCATCCGGCCGAGTTGTATCAACGGCTGCACGCGTATGTAGATGCGTTGATGTTTTGTTCAGTCGAGCCGGTGCTACGCCAGATTGAAACCGCACTACATGCTGACCTTCAGCAGGCGCTCTCGCTGCCCGTGGTGCGGGTTTCCGGTGGGCGCATGGTGTACCTGCCCGACGCGCCATGGGGTCGGCGAGTCATTGGTACGCTGGCCAACCACCTCGCGCGCGATGAACCCATGCTGGCCCATGCCGTGCTCGTGCCGTGTTCAGACAATGCGTGGCGAGTGAGCGTACGCGCGCCGATGAAGCCTGGAACGGG
>CAZZMV010000209.1:0-1467 GCA_964655425.1 uncultured Bifidobacterium sp. | reverse complement strand
GCACTCGCATTTGAGCCAGTGCTTGCCCCGAAAGGGTAGCAAGGGGGTAGCAAGGGACAACAGGGCGGGCGCGTCTGACCGAAGCTTGTCAGTACGCCCGCCACCACACTCAGGCATGAACCATGTAGTCAGCCTGTCATCTTGATCGGCAATAGTAGAATGACACGGTCTCGCGCCACGCGAATTCGTGCGCGCCGCTTCAGCCGATCAGGGAAACCATGGGATCCGACCCCGCCAATCCACGCTCATCCGACTCGTTGCAGTTCAACCCGTATGCCCCGCCCGGCCGTCGTTGGCTGCCGTGGCTATTACTGCTGCTCGCGATCGGTGTCATTGGCGGGCTGACCTGGTACGCGATCGCGCGTAAAGATCAAACCACCGAACGTGGCGGCATGCCACGCGGACGACCGCCGGTGACCGTGGGTGTGGCGGCTGCCAGTACTGAGAGTTTTCCGGTGGAGCTCGACGCCTTGGGTACCGTGGCGCCCGTGGCCACGGCGGTCGTACGTGCACAAGTGTCAGGGGTGGTGCAGCAAGTGATGTTTAGCGAAGGCCAGATCGTGCAGCGCGGTCAGCTGCTCGCCTTGATTGATGCACGACCATTTGAAAACGCGCTGATGCAAGTTAAGGGGCAGCTGCAGCGCGACGAGGCGCAACTGGAAAACGCACGCGTGACCGAGCGTCGCTACCGTCAGTTGCAAGCGCAAGACTCGATTGCGCAGCAAGATGTCGATGCCCAAACAGCATTGGTGAAGCAATTAGAAGGTACCGTCGCGATTGATCGCGCTGCAGTACGCAGCGCACAGCTGAATCTGGACTTTGCACGCATCACCGCGCCAATCTCTGGCCGTATTGGTCTGCGTAGTGTGGACGTGGGTAACCTGGTGGGCCCTGCTGATGCGACCGGCCTGGTGACCATCACGCAAACTGCACCGATTGATGTGGTGTTCGCCGTGCCACAAGATGCGGTGCCCGAGTTGAAATACGCGATCTCAGGTGGCAAGGCATTACCCGTGACAGCGTTCGATCGATCACGCAGCAAACCGCTGGCAATCGGGCGATTTCTTGCACTCGACAATATCGTCGATACCCAAACCGGTACGGTGCGTGCCAAAGCGCGATTTGATAATGCGAATGCCGCGTTATTCCCCAATCAGTTTGTCAATATTCGCTTGAAGCTGCGCACGATTGAAGGTGCGACCGCAGTTCCGGTATCTGCAGTGCGCAATGGCGGCGATGGGCCGTTTGTGTATGTGCTGAATCCGGCCGAAAAAACTGTGTCACTGCGACCTGTGAGGCGCGGCTTATCGAGCCTGGACAAGACGCAGATTTTGTCGGGCATCGAGCCTGGCGAACAAGTGATCACCGAAGGTGCCGACCGCTTGACCGATGGCGCCAAGGTCAAGCTGCCGGGTGAGCGTGGTTCGAAGGATGCGGGCGGTGGCGGTAATAAAGCGGGTGCCGGCA
>CAZZMV010000208.1:0-3404 GCA_964655425.1 uncultured Bifidobacterium sp. | reverse complement strand
GAATAAGCAATTTCAGCAAGCCGACGAATACCGTCTGGCTTGAACTGTATATCGAGATTTTCTGTAGCGAGCAGTGCTTGGTACTGCCGCGTCAGGCATGCGTCAGTCGCAGTCAGGATACGTTCAAAGTCTGCAATCGACAATGACTCCAACTCGACCCGAATAGGGAAGCGCCCTTGTAACTCGGGTATCAAGTCCGAGGGCTTGGCCAAATGAAAAGCACCGGAGGCAATAAACAGAATGTGATCAGTTTTGACCATGCCGTACTTGGTGTTGACGGTAGTCCCTTCCACCAGTGGCAGCAGATCACGCTGTACGCCTGCGCGTGATACATCAGCGCCTTGCGTATTGGCGCGCGACGCGATCTTGTCGATCTCATCCAAAAATACGATACCGTTCTGCTCGACATTACTGATCGCACGCTGCTTCAATTCATCTTCATTGATCATGCGCGCAGCTTCTTCTTCGACCAGCAATCGCATCGCTTCAGCAATTTTCAATTTGCGTGATTTGGTGCGACCGGCCCCCAAACCTGAAAACATCGATTTGATTTGCTCGGTCATTTCTTCCATGCCGGGCGGCGCCATGATTTCCATGGTGGCGCGTGGCTCGGCAACTTCAATCTCAATTTCCTTATCGTCTAGCGCGCCCTCACGCAGCCGCTTGCGAAATGTTTGTCGGGTCGTGCTGACATTTTTATCTTCTGCCTGACCAAAACCGAAATCCCGCGCCGGCGGCAGCAACGCGTCGAGTACACGCTCTTCCGCTGCATCTTGCGCTTTCTGTTTTACACCGCGCATGGCTTGCTCACGGCTTTGCTTGATACCGATTTCAACCAGGTCGCGAATAATGCTGTCGACATCACGGCCCACGTAACCGACTTCGGTGAACTTGGTTGCCTCGATTTTGATGAACGGAGCATCCGCTAGCCTTGCAAGGCGCCGCGCGATTTCAGTTTTGCCGACCCCGGTAGGGCCGATCATCAAAATATTTTTTGGCGTAATTTCATGCCGCAGTGGGTCAGGCACTTGCTGCCGACGCCAACGATTACGCAGTGCAATCGACACCGCGCGCTTGGCTTTGGCTTGGCCGACGACATGCTTGTCGAGTTCAGTGACAATTTCTTGCGGGGTGAGGTTCATGGGGATTCGTCCAGCGTCTCGATGGTGAGCGACAGATTGGTGTAAATGCAAAGCTCACCGGCGATACCAAGAGATTTTTTTACGATCTCGCCAGGGGCCAGCTCGGTATTTTCAAACAGCGCCAGCGCAGCTGCTTGCGCGTAACTACCGCCCGAGCCAATGGCACCCACGCCCTTTTCGGGTTCAAGTACATCGCCATTGCCGGTAATGATCAGGGTTGCTTCGCGATCTGCCACCAACAGCATGGCCTCCAGCCGGCGCAGCATGCGGTCAGTGCGCCAGTCTTTGGCCAATTCAACAGAAGCGCGTAGTAAGTTGCCTTGGTGTGCTTCCAGCTTGGACTCGAATCGTTCAAGCAGCGTGAATGCATCGGCGGTACCGCCGGCAAAACCGGCCAGTACTTTGCCATGAAACAGCTTGCGTACTTTGCGCGCTGAACCTTTCATCACCACATTACCAAGGGTGACTTGGCCGTCGCCTCCCAGTGCGACCTGTGCGCCGCGACGAACTGAAAGAATCGTGGTGCCGTGAAATTGTTCCATGCGTATTGTTTGAGAGAGATCCATCAGCGGATCAGAACATTCGGTGGCTGATCTGTAACTTGCGATCGCCGCTAATTAGCTGCAACAGTACCGACACCAGATGCGGCATCGCGCGCCATTCTACCGTCTTGCCCTGCGCCAGATCTGCGACGCCTGCCAACAGTGGCGCCGCCGCGTTGAACTCAATCAGTCGCAATTGCCGACCATTCAGCACAATCGCTTCAAGGGCCTTGGTGCTGGCGCGCAGCCTCTCGAGTAAATCGTCGACCGGATAGCGAATTTGTTCGGGTAAAAGCAAATCTGGTACCGCCTCCCCTGCCGATACAACCAAGCCCAACGGTGCAGGTGGTGATAGTTCATAAGTCAGGCAGTAGGCAACACAAGCATCTTCATAGCCAACCTCATCGCCGCTAATGCGTAGTAGCTCGATCAGCAGACGCCAAGCCGCATCGTCATCCTCGCGGCGACCTTGCTGCACAGTGGCGCGCAGCATGTCTTGTAACCCAACAGCGTGTTCAATACGCACTTGCTTGCCAGCCCGATGCCAATTCGACAGCAGTGCGAGTAGGGCACTGCAGCCAGCGATATCAATCTCGGTCACGCTGCGTAAGTCCAGTGTGAGTTGCGAGAGTGTTGCGGCAGCCTGCGACAGTTGCGTCAATGCAGGCGATGAACTACCCAGCAGCTTGCCGCGAAACGCCAGTATCGGTATTGCGGCGGTGGTCGAAAGCGTTTTATGTTGGTTGGCATGCCATTGCGGTGGCGAGGTTTCAAATCGCTCGGCATAGCGCAGCGCCAATTCTTCGAAACGAGTTTGATCATCAGAAAAACTGGCGATTTCCAGCAGCATTTGCCATGCAGTGGCTTGTGCTGATCGATCAGTTGATGGATCGGCCGCTTGTTGTATTGCATTTAGCAGCAGTGCGCTGGCGGATTCAGGCTGCCGATTCGCATACAAGATACTGGCTTCGGCAATCTGCTGCTCGATATGGCTAGCCAGTGATGATTCCACTGACGCCGCATCATGGCGATCAAGTTCTGCGCTGATTTCTGACTCGATTGCGTCAATCTTGCGAGAAGTAGCTTGGCGTTCGGCAACGGTGGGCGCACCCGTCGAACGCACATTTTTAATTGAATCAGGCGCTTGTTTGGAGAAGATGTCGAGAAATTTCACGATCGCACAGCCGTGGCTTCGGATGCGCGAGAGAGTAATGCGCTCGACCGGATTGCCCAACACGAAGTGGCATCGCGCCAACAATCCGGTCGTAGAGGATACGGGCGTGCTAGAAGCGGGCGCGTACCCCGACGATGAAATTACGTCCTGGCTGTGGCACGTAGTCTTTCAAAAGTGATGTGGATAGCCTGATTTCTTCGTTCAGCAAGTTACGCGCACTGGCAAACCAAGTCAGTTCATTCTCACCGATGCGCTGCCGCCACGAGATGTTGGCGTCGACACGGGTATAGCCGGGTGCTTTATTTTCTTCAGTACTGGCAAGACGAGACTGGGCACTGGCGTTTAAGATGGATAAAGTTGAGCGCCAGGTTGCGTCTTGGTAGCCGACCGTGGTGCCTACTCTCATGACTGGTTGGAGCGGCAAGTAGCCCAAGTTATCCAAAGTGCCTCGCGAGTCGTCTGCAAAGGCGCGGCCGAACCAACCGTATTCGTACAAGTTGTAGCTGACGTCAAGTTCGTAGCCGCGGATGGTGGCGTTGGCTTGGC
>CAZZMV010000207.1:0-3450 GCA_964655425.1 uncultured Bifidobacterium sp. | reverse complement strand
ACCGCCATGACCATGTTCAAAGCGACATAAATCATCGAGTTGATGTAGCCGCTGTACCAAGCCTCGTCGGTAAAGATGGTGATGTAGTTATCGAAAGTGAGATTGCTTGGCCACATCGTCATCGCGCCGAGAATTTCCTCGTTCGTTTTGAGCGACATGTTGAGCATCCAGTAAATCGGCAGCAACGAGCCTGCCAAAAACAGGATGAGAAAAGCGCGCGAAAAAACAGAACGGGTCATGTTTTATCTCCCGTACCGACGCGCTGCATCCAGTTGTACAACACAAATGAGAGCAGCAAAATGATCAAGAAGTAAATTAAAGAAAACGCCGCTGCGGGTCCGAGATCAAATTGCCCAACCGCTTTTTGCGTCAGGTACTGCGACAAGAATGTCGTTGCATTCCCCGGGCCGCCGCCCGTCAGCACGAAGGGCTCGGTGTAAATCATGAAGCTGTCCATGAAGCGCAGCAAGACGGCAATCATTAGAACGTTGCGCATCTTAGGCAACTGGATGAAACGGAACACGGCCAATCGCGACGCGCCATCAATTTTGGCGGCTTGATAAAAGGCTTCCGGAATCGCTCTCAACCCTGCGTAGCAAAGCAGTACCACCAACGGTGTCCAGTGCCATACATCCATTAACAGCACAGTCAGCCAAGCGTCGGTGGAATCACCGGTGTAGTTGTAAGAAATGCCGGCGTCATTGATCAGCTTGCCCATCAAGCCGATATCACCACGTCCGAAAATTTGCCAGATCGTACCGACCACGTTCCAGGGAATCAGCAGCGGCAAAGAGACGATCACCAATGACAAAGAAGCTCGCCAGCCTTGTGCCGGCATGCATAACGCAATACCAATCCCCAAGGGAATTTCAATCGCCAAAACGGCCAGCGAGAACCAGATTTGGCGGAAGAATGCCGAATGCAGACTCTCATCGCGCATCACCTCTTTGAACCATTCTGTGCCGACAAACACGGCCTGATCGGGTCCGAGGATATCTTGGACTGAGTAGTTCACCACCGTCATTAACGGCATGATGGCGGAGAACGCCACCGATAAAATTACCGGCAATACCATCCACCACGCTTTGTTATTCAGGGTCTTGTTCATTCAGGCCACCCGTCTGTCGTTCAGGTAGTACAAGGTTCGCTCTGCAGGTAGTTTCATCCACACCGCGTCACCCGTGTTTACCGTGTGCAGCGCCCGTTGTTTGCAAGCGATGCGATGATTGCCGAGTTCAGCTTCGATGAGCCAGTGGGTACCCATGTTGCGCGCGTTCAGTACGCGTGCGGGCAAGGCGTTCACGGTTTGATCGGGTGAGCACACGACATATTCCGGACGGATACCTAAGGTCAGTTGACCTTCGCCCACGCTGAGACCGGCGGGTACAGGTAGCGCGATGTTGGTACCGTTGATTACAACGCCATCGCCACGCAGGCTGCACGGTAACAAATTCATTCCGGGGTTGCCGATGAAATAGCCGACAAAGGTATGCTCGGGCGCTTCGAACAATGCCTGCGCGCTACCGATCTGCACCACCTCGCCTTCGGTCATTACAACCACCTGATCGGCGAAGGTAAGCGCCTCGATCTGATCATGCGTGACGTAGATCAGCGACAGCTTCAACTCGTGATGAATCTCTTTCAGCTTGCGTCGCAGTAGCCATTTCAGGTGGGGGTCAATCACTGTCAGTGGCTCATCAAACAGCACCGCCGCCACGTCGGGCCGCACCAAGCCGCG
This sequence comes from uncultured Bifidobacterium sp., assembly GCA_964655425.1. Taxonomy (GTDB): domain Bacteria; phylum Pseudomonadota; class Gammaproteobacteria; order Burkholderiales; family Burkholderiaceae_D; genus Pernthalerella. The sequence goes on along the minus strand of CAZZMV010000207.1, from coordinate 1,712 downwards.
ACCCAGTGAAATTTTTTGTTTCGCATCTGCCGTCAAGCCTGAAGCACGATGCTTGAGTTCTCCGCTCAACTCAAGAATTTCAGCGATCTGGGCCACGCGACGTTCGATGTCCGCTGTTTTCCAGCCGCGATTCTTGAGCGGGAAAGCGAGGTTTTCACCGACCGTCATGGTGTCGTAGATCACCGGGAACTGAAACACCTGCGCGATATTGCGTTGCTCGGGCGGTAGCTTGGTCACGTCGCGACCATCAAACAGAACCTTGCCTTGTGAAGGCGTGATTAATCCCGAAATGATATTGAGCAGCGTCGTTTTACCGCAGCCGGACGGGCCGAGCAGTGCGTAAGCGCCACCATCCTGCCAAGTCATTTCCATCGGCCGCAATGCGTAGTCCGAAGGCTGTGACGGATTGGGCTTGTAGCTGTGCGCGATGCCGGCGAGTTCGATGCGTGCCATGTCAAACCTCCGGCGCGTAGATCAGCGCGCCGTCGCCGCTGAAAATAAACAGATCGGCCGGCTGGAAATACATGGTCGACTCGCTGCCGAGCGAAAGATCATGCACCCCAGGCAATTGCGCCACCATCGAGAGTGATCCCCGCTTCAAATGCACAAAGGTTTCAGACCCACTAATCTCGGCCAGATCCACGCTGCATGTCAGTGCAAAATCGCCCTCGCGCTGGCTTGCGTGCAAACTGTGTGCTCGCAAGCCCAGTTGCACGCTGCGTTGATCCGCAATGCGCGCTTGCTGATCTGCGATTAATGGAATACGGATATCGTCTGACAGCAGCGCGACACCATTCGCCAGGCTGGCATCGAATAGGTTGATCGGCGGGTCGCTGAAGGTGCGAGCCGCAATTACTGAACACGGACGACTGAATACCGATAAGGTCGGGCCTTGTTGCAGCACCCTGCCCTCGTGCATCAACAAGGTTTGACCACCAAGTTGTAATGCCTCGAGCGGCTCGGTGGTCGCGTAGACCACGGTGGTGCCACCCGTTGAAAACAATTCGCTCAGCTCGCGACGCAATTCTTCACGCAGCTTGTAGTCGAGGTTGACGAGTGGCTCATCGAGCAGCAACAAACCCGCTTCCTTGATCAATGCGCGTGCCAAAGCACAGCGTTGCTGCTGCCCACCGGAGAGTGCTGCTGGCGAACGCTCAAGATAAGCAGCAATATGCAAGCGCTCAGCCATCGCGTGCACACGCTCGCGAATCTGTTGTTCATTGAGCTTGCCTGCGATACGCAGCGGCGACGCGATGTTCTCGAACACCGACATTGAGGGATAGTTGATGAACTGCTGATAGACCATCGCCAGATGGCGCTCGCGTACCGGCACGCCGGTCACATCGATGCCATCTGCAATCACGCGACCTTCGCTCGGCTTGTCCAAGCCGGCCATCAGGCGCATCAATGTGGTCTTGCCGGACAGTGTAGGTCCGAGCAGTACATTGATCGCGCCCGGTGCCAAGCTCACCGAGGTTGAGTACAAGTGAGTTTCAGCGCCGACCTTGCGGGTCACGCCCTGCAGTTCCAAGTGCACTTCGTCTCCTCTGATGACAGTGTCACGCCGTCATCAATTGTCTGCTTTCTTCTTTTTTATGCGAGAGCCACTGATCGATCCGTTGTGCGGTATCGGCCGGCAGATGCAGCCCAAGCTTTGAGCGACGCCACAGTATATCGGCGCTACATGACGCCCATTCGTTTTTCACCAAATA
>CAZZMV010000206.1:0-3463 GCA_964655425.1 uncultured Bifidobacterium sp. | reverse complement strand
GTAGCCAATACCTGTGCGTTTTCAGAGCCTTATCAATCCTGCACCACCGTTCCAAGAACTTGCGCGGTAGCCAATACCTGTGCGTTTTCAGAGCCTTATCAATCCTGCACCACCGTTCCAACAACCTGTCAAATTGCAAATACTTGTACTTTCTCTGAGTCTTACCAGTCATGTGCTTCACCTTACTTTGTGGCTTGTACCGGCTCAAAAGTAGTGCCGGTCACAACCTGTCCCATTGTCTCTCTAAGGCCAAAGTATCAGTGGATCGGGTTGAATCCCGACCCCAGTGTAGGTAAGCAGCAAATCCTGAAAGCCTTGGAGACAAAAACAGACTTCTATCGAGGTGGTGCCACCGTTTTAGATCATGCCATGAGGTTTGTCGACTCATACACGAGCAGCGCTGAATTCGCACGTTACAATCAAGCGTGCTCGACGACAATGGTTATCGTCCTAAGTGACGGACTGTGGAATGACGATGGCGTCAATCCAACATACGAAGCAGCGATATCTCACAGCATCGCTGCGAAATTGGCAGCTCGAACGCCATCCATTAAAACGTTTGCGGTCGCTTTCGGTATTGACCCTGCTACGGCTCAAAACAACACGTTCGGCAAATTGGCCCTAGCGGGTGGCACGAAGATTCCCTACGGTGGCTTAAATGTAAATGCCGATATGCTGGCGGGTACATTTCTGTCATTGATTCAATCCGTGATGTTTGAAACGTTCACAACAGTAGCCCCCCTGATTGTCCCGAAATCAGGCGAGGTTGAAGAAGACCTTATCGTGACCCCGGAGTTTGAGTACAACCCTGTAGGGCAGTGGAAGGGTTATCTGAAAGCGGACGTTATCAAGAGCGACGGAACATTCGGTGATAACAAGTGGGAGTTTGGCAAAAATCTTTATGCGACTGATCCAGCTTCGCGCAAGATTTGGACCGCTGCCTGTGAAGGTGGGGCATGCGCAGTGCCAAATCGACGTAACAGGACCACGCCGAATAATTTGACGACTGCATTGCCTACTGCAACCCTGAAGGCGATGTTTGAGACAACGGGTGAACTCAGTAAATTAACTGCCGATCAAGATGCAGTGAACCTACTGAAATTTATTCGTGGCGAAGATGTATTTGACGAAGATAAAAACCCGGCAACGAAAAAGCGGTGGATGCTGAACGACATCTACAACTCAAAACCAGTATTTGTTGGCCCGCCAAAGCTTTCCTTTTCTACTAGTCCCGGTTACGGTGGCGGAGATCAATATTTTTACAATCAGAATCCGAGTGCTTATCAGGCATTTTTAAGTAATTGGGCAAAACGAAAGCCTGTCATATACGCCGGTTCTAACGGCGGGGTAGTACACGCAATACATGCGGTGACTGGCCAAGAGTTGTGGGCATTCGTTCCCCCGCCTCTGTTGCAGAACATTAAGTCAATAATCAGCAGTCAGCCTGGTACGACGAACTCCATATATGGAGTGGATGGTCCCCTAGTAGCGAGAGACGTTTACGTAAGTGGTGAATGGCGCACATACCTAGCAATCATGCTGGGTAATGGCGCGCGTGGGTTTAGTGTTCTTGACGTAACAGATCCAGACAGTCCACTGCATGTCGTATCGATTCACAATGATTTTCCAAAGCCTGGGCCTGTCACCAAGGGGCCGGGCGAGGATAGCTTTCATCCAGGTACTAGTAGGTGCCTGACTCGGTACCTGGGCGATGGTTCAGCATCACCGGTTTGTGACACCGGCGGCTGGTTTTCGGCACTGGGATATACGGTGACTGAACCCGTATTCAGTTATGCCTTTTATGATGGAAAGTACCAGCCAGCGCTAGTAATTAGTGCCGGGGCTGGAGATTCCATAACCTCAACCGGTTCGGCAGTCTACGCGGTGAATTTATCAGACCAAAATCCTGGCGCATTGGTAAGTACGAACTTCACTAGCGATGCCGCCAACCCGCTCAGGGGAAGCTATACCCGAAGGACAATAGCTACTAGTGTAGGAAACCTGTTGAACATTGAATCGACAGCATCGATCAATAGCGGAGCATTGGTGACCGGTACTAATATTCGATCCGGCTCTCGCGTCGCCGAGGTTGTAAACACCAATACGCTGAAACTAGATCAATCGTTGATTGCTACCGTTCCGGCAGGGGTTGATTTTTCATTTCAAGTCGGCGTGGATAATGAAGTAACTGTCAGGCCCGAAGTTATTCATAGTGGTCAAACTACATTAATGCAGGGAAAATATGGCCGCTTAGTGATCGCGCCGAACAATAATGGCTATATCCATAGTTTCAACGAAGCAGGTTCCGTAATTGAAAACGTTCCATTCAACGCTAACGGTAAAATCATCCTCAACGCTGGCACAACACCTTCCAACGACCGGTCAATCAATAATCCGGTCACGCTTTCGGCTCTTACCTTTACCCCTCTTCGAAACTTAAATATTTTGTTTGGTACTGGGGAGCGAAAGTTCAGTGCTTATGGCAAATCGCCAGATAACTTCGTTGCTTCTTTCCAGGATTTAGACACAAATGTTTTTGTATCGGGTGCGGGCAGTGGCTGGAGTAAAGTATGCGCTGCCGAAATCCCTGAGTGCTACCGGCCTGTATACGTTAGTCCCGCGCCTGTGCTAATTAACTCTACCGACTTCTTGAACGCTTCGAATGCACGAGCCGCCGCATGCCCGGCCGATTCACAAAAGGGCTGGGTGGCGTATTTCAATGAGAGCTCAGCCGCAGACATCGTGACGGGAGCCACACGGTCTTTGGTAGGCGGCAAGCTATGGCAGCAAATTGAAGTCAGCAGCGGGGTTGCAAGAATCTTGGGCTATGTTCCGCCTGTACAGAGTTCATCTAATGCAGGCGCTTGTGTGATTGGCGACTCCTTCATTCAATTCCGAGACCCTGCATGCGGCTATCTGATCGGCGGATCCGGTGTATATCTCTCCAACACAATTATCGGAGGTGTTACAACATTTCGCGACAAGGTATACGTGAGCCTCTCGCGAAATCGACTGGCGGCTCAACAAGCGCCCCCATCCGACAAAATGATCATCTCGGGTAATAAGGCGGTTTTAATGAATCCCCCAAAGGGTGCCGATCCGTTCAAAAATCCCGGCGTAATCAAGTCGAAAATAAGGATACAATAAAGTATTAACCATGATCAAAACTGAGCAACGACGCGCACTTGGTAATGCTTAGCTAGTTACTATTGCGTTCTGTTAATTAAAATTGGCTTCCACATGAAAAACCAAATTGCCTTGGCGACGACATTGTTAACCGCGCTTGCTCTAGCTGGCTGTGTTTCCAATAAAGACCGGCCAGTGAGTTGCTTTCAAAATGAGGGCTGCGTTTCCATTGAAGGTCGGCCGGCGGCCTGTTTGCAAAATGAAGGCTGTCAAAAAAAGTTGAAGTCTGGTAAGCACTGGTCAACACGGGCAGATAGCAGCGCGGAAGATGGGTCTA
>CAZZMV010000205.1:0-3468 GCA_964655425.1 uncultured Bifidobacterium sp. | reverse complement strand
CTAACTTTTAGCGCCTAACTCATAGCGCCTGATGAAAAAGGCGCGATTCAATGCTGATCGAGAACCTGCCTCGCCAGACTAATGACCGTCGAGGCAGGTTCTTGAGAGCCTGTAAATAAAATTGTGTAAGTACCGACGGCCTATTACTCTCTAATGGAGGCAACCGGCATGCAAGGCACGACCATGGAACGCAGCAAATTACAGGCACTAGCTTCTTTACTGCTTGCTCACCAGATGGCGCTAGCGCCTAACGAAACAGCGATTTAAATAAAATCAACAAATCTGTCTTAAGACTACGAGTATCAATGTAGCGCTGCGCATGCGCGAGTTTGATTGGCAGTACGCGTTCAACATAAGCCTCTTCCAAAGCCTCGCCGTCCAAGCCCTTTAAAAGACTTTGCTCTTGGTGAATCTCGAGCGACGACCAATCGACCAATCCCGGCTTCACTGACAACACCTTCTTTCTTACCTCGGTCGGATAACACCCGACATAACGTGGCAGCTCCGCGCGCGGCCCAACGACAGACAAATCGCCTTTGAGCACGGAAATCAGCCAAGGCCAACGATCAATGCCATAGCGCCGCATGACGGTGCCAAGACGGGTGGGTTGTTCGCCCTCGCAACCGCTAATCGTTTCCATCGATCCGGGCTCGACAATCGCTGCACGAAACTCGCGCAGCTTTAACAAACGGCCGTGACGCCCTACCCGATGTGCACTGACCCAAACCGGGCCGGGCGAATCGAGCCGAATCAGCACAGCGATTAATAGCGCCATTGGTAAAAGAAAGATCAGCAGCAAAGTGGCAATAACAATATCAATAACTCGTTTCACAAATGTCTCGACCAAAGTAACAGGTACCGCATGATAAACAGCTTCCTGTAGCAGGTGGCGAGGCGACAGCGAGCGTTATAATCGCGCCCTTCTCTAGTTGTTTCTGACCGATATGTGTTGCGAGCGACATCGCTGGTCGACGCAATAGCAAGGAATCCCATGAGCCTCAAATGCGGTATCGTCGGACTGCCGAATGTTGGCAAGTCCACGCTCTTCAATGCACTAACCAAAGCCGGCATCCCCGCTGAGAACTACCCCTTCTGCACGATCGAGCCGAATGTCGGCATTGTCGAAGTGCCGGACCCCAGATTGGCGCAGTTGGCTGCCATCGTCAAACCCGAGCGTATTCTCGCGGCGACTGTTGAGTTCGTGGATATTGCCGGCCTGGTCGCCGGCGCGTCGAAAGGCGAAGGTCTGGGTAACCAATTTCTTGCCCACATACGCGAGACCGACGCCATCGTGAATGTCGTGCGCTGCTTCGAAGATCCGAATGTAGTGCACGTAGCAGGCAAGGTGAGTCCGCTGGATGATATTGCCGTCATTCAGACCGAACTTGCATTGGCAGATCTCACCACCGTAGAAAAAACCATACAGCGCGAAGTAAAGAAAGCGCGCTCGGGCGATAAAGAAGCTGCTGCATTAGTGGCCCTGCTGGAAAAAGTTCAAGGTCAACTCAACGAGGCGCAGCCGGTCAGAGCGATGTCGCTGGATAAAGAGCAGCTCGCATTATTGAAACCGCTGTGTCTTATCACCGCCAAGCCGGCGATGTATGTCGCCAATGTGGCTGAAAATGGTTTCAGCAATAATCCGCTGCTCGATCAGCTGAGTGACTATGCGGCGTCTCAGAACGCGCCCATCGTCGCAATTTGCGCTGCTATTGAGGCAGAAATTGCCGACCTGGATGAAGCAGATAAAGGCGCGTTCCTCGCAGATTTAGGCATGGAAGAACCCGGGCTCGACCGTCTGATTCGCGCGGCTTTCAAACTACTGGGTCTGCATACTTACTTCACGGCTGGCGTAAAAGAAGTTCGTGCCTGGACCATCCATCAAGGCGACACGGCACCACAAGCCGCCGGCGTCATTCATACCGATTTCGAACGCGGCTTCATCCGCGCGCAAACCATCGCGTTTGATGATTACATTGCCTGTAAAGGTGAACAAGGCGCGAAAGAGGCCGGCAAGATGCGCGCCGAGGGGAAGGAGTATGTGGTGAAGGACGGCGATGTGCTGAACTTCCTATTTAACGTCTGATCGGTCATGACCCAATAGCAAGGCGGAGGTTTTTCGGGACCGACAGTCGTCGATTCAGTAACGAGCGCCCATGATTTCGTCATTCAGGCACAATGAGGCACCTGGAAACATTTCCTAGCGCCAGCCTGACATGCACCCTAGCCGTTTTATTCGCCTAGCCTTCGCACTTTCGCTCAGTGCCACAGCGCTGGCCGTGGCGCTCAAGGTACCCGCCAACGACGTCGTGCAGCACGCGGTCTATCTGCAGCCGATCGCCGGTTTGGATGCAAACCAGACGCGCCAGTTTCGCGATGGCGAGAAGCTGTTCAATACACCCTGGCTGGCGATTCCGAACCAGCAGATTCCCAACTGGGACTACTCGATGTCGGCACCCGGCAATAGCGAGTGGGGCTTGGGCCCAACCTTCCTTGCACAGAATTGTGTGCAGTGCCATATTCAGGCCGGGCGTGGGCACGCGTCCGATAACGGACGTGGCCCGCTATTTCAGCAATTGGTACGACTATCCGTTCCCGGTGAGGACGCTCACGGCGGCCCTAATCCGGAGCCGGCCTACGGCTTGCAACTGCAGAGTTTCGACACAATTCCTCGCGCAGATAAAAACGCTCACGCGGGCGAAGGCGAGTTGCATATCGACTGGGCATTTGAAAAAGTCACGCTCGCCGACGGCAGCGTCGTTGAACTGCGTCGTCCAAAAATTCGCCTTGAACATCTGAATTTTGGTCCACTGGCGCAGGGCACCATGACCTCACTGCGTAATGCTCAAGCCATCTTCGGGCTTGGCTTGTTGGAGGCCGTCAGCGAGCAGGACATCCTGGCATTGGCTGCAGCACAAAAAGCACAAGGCCTGAATGGTCGGCCAAACTATGTGCGCGACGATCTGAACAACCGTACCGTGATTGGTCGTTTTGGCTGGAAAGCCAACCAGCCGCACCTGCGCCAGCAAATCGCCGCCGCCTTCATCAACGACATGGGCGTGACCTCGCCCTTGTATGACCAGCAAAACTGTACGCCGGCACAAGCCGAGTGCGCTCGCCAAAACCACACCGGCAAGCCCGAACTGAAAGCCGAGATGTGGGACAACATCACGTTCTGGACCATGACGCTCGACGCACCCGCAGCGCGTGATCAGGACAAACCAACCGTCATGCGTGGACGTCAATTGTTCGCACAAGCGCACTGCGCCAGTTGCCATGTGCCGGAGTTAAAGACCGGCAAGCTGGAGCAATTCCCAATGCTGTCAAACCGACGCATACAGCCTTACACCGATCTTTTGCTACATGACATGGGGCCGGACCTCGCCGATGGCCGTCCGGATTTCAAAGCGACAGGTTCGGACTGGCGCACCGCGCCGCTGTGGGGCATCGGCATGTCGAAGATGGTGAATG
>CAZZMV010000204.1:0-3489 GCA_964655425.1 uncultured Bifidobacterium sp. | reverse complement strand
TAACCGGACCCTTTCTCACACTGCTGCATAGCGAATAGCAAGTCGCTGGGGTATTCAGCGTAGATGGTGTAGAGGGTATCGCCCCGTTTGACTTTGTCGCCCAGTTTGTGCATGACATCGACACCCGCATTCGTGACCTTGGGTGCGCCGGCCAGTCGTGCGATCTTGGCGATTTGCAAATTATCGATACCAATCACCATGCCATCACGCTCGGCAACCACTTCATGGCTCAGCTTGCCCAGCACGAAATTATCGTGCTTAAAGCCCTTGGCCCCTTGGGCCTCGATGATTGCATGCATCCGTGCCAGTGCGCGGCCTGATTCCAGAATATCGCGCGCAATTGCGTAACCATCGCCACCGCGTACATCCGGATCAAACTCGATCATGCGGCCAGCAAGATAGAGCGACTTGTGACGCAGATCTTGTGGTGCACGCGGGTCATTCTCCAGCACACGCATTACATCACGTGCTTCCAGCATCGGACCGATCCCTTGACCGATCGGTTGGCGACCATCTGTAATCACGACCTCCAGTTTCAGGTGCATGCGCGAAGCCACATACTCGAATAGTTTACGCAGCCGCTGCGCATCCGGCATGGTCTTGACCTTGGCCGAGGGACCGATCGGTATGTCGAGAATCAAATGCGTTGAGCCGGCCGCGATTTTTTTGGAGAGTATCGAGGCGATCATTTGTGTGATCGAGTCGAGCGAGAGCGGACGCTCTACCGAGATCATCACATCATCAGCGGGCGATAAATCAGCCGTGCCGCCCCAAGCCAGACACGCACGGTGCTCTTGCACGATGCTGGCGATGCGGTCTTGCGCAAGATTGACATTGGCCAGCACTTCCATGGTGTCCGCGGTACCGGCAGGCGAGGTGATGGCACGCGAAGAAGTTTTAGGACAAAGCAAGCCATGTGCGGCGACGATAGGCACCACCAGCATGGACGTGCGGTTACCGGGAATGCCGCCTATGCAGTGCTTATCGACCACCATGTGCTCGTGCCAATGCAGCCGACGCCCACTTGCTACCATCGCATCGGTGAGGAAATAGATTTCATCGCGGTCGAGCTCACCATTACTGGTCGCGATCAGAAAAGCGGTCAGCTCGATTTTTGAATAATGGCCGCCCGAGATATCTTTGACGATGGCATGGTAGTCATCTTTACCCAGACGCTCACCATTAATCTTGCGGAATAACGCACCCACCGAGGCAGGCTTTTCTGCGTGACGCACGCGAGCCAGCGCACCGGCTTCGACACCGAAGCGTTTAAATGCATCTTCAGATAAACCAATTTCCTCCGGACCGATGATAGATGCATCATCGACGACATTCAGGGTCGCGGTAATCTGATGTTCACCTGAAATGACTTCAACCTTGGACAGCGCCTGAAAACCCGCGATACGGTAAATCAGACAGTCGCGGTTCAAATAAACGACGTTCTCTAGATTGGTATCGATTGCAACGCGTTTCAGCTTGAGATCGAGCGGCTGCTGGTCCGGATCGGAAGCGCGCGTCACTGGCGCGGCGGGTCGTACATGCATGAGGTCACCATCACTATTGTTCTGATTTTACGGGCAGGGTTTGCGCGGGTATACACCCTACCTAGTGACCGAATCATACCGCCGGCGGTCCAGGCCGGCACAAGAACGTACTATTATTTTGATAATGCAATCGGGTCGGATAACAGGCAGGCGGCACGCGCCTCACCCAGCCTGTGGCGGAAGTCATCAGCCTGCGCGCGTATACCTGGGCTGCGCATGATCCGTCCGCGCTCGCCCTTGATCGTGGTGGCGTTGGCAGCGGTTTGCAGCGTGACGAAGTCATCGAAAGCGATATTCGCTGCCAGCTGATCAAATACGCACACGCATTTGAACAATAGCTCTTGCCTTGGCCGCTGCGGCTGCTCATCAATGCACTGCTCAACGAATAACACCCGCTCGAGTGTTGGAAAATCATTTGCCTGCGCCTGACTGAATGACTGAAAACCAACCATCGTGAACAATACCAAGATCACGCGCATTGTCATCGGAAAAAATGATAACCAGACCTTGCCTAGTGCAGATGTCATTCGAAAGCCTTAAAAAATGATAATCAATGGCGATATCGTTTATTCAATCACCTCAACTTTTGCACGACGAATATCGTTGTTCGAACGGCCCTTCAAGTAAGCGTAAAGATGATCAATATTTTGGATGAGTTCTGTATTCTCGCTGAACGATGGCATGCCTTTGTCTAGCCGGCCGCGAGTCACAGTATCGATAAATTCTTGCTTGCTCAGATGTTTCAGACTTTCGATCAACGAGGGCCCAACGCTACCTTCCTGATTGGCGCCATGACATCGGTCACATGCTGCTGCGCGCCATGTTCGAAAGCCTGCCGCAGTTGCTTTATCAACGCGGGTGCCGTCGATGACGGTATACAGTGATGTGCGTACTTCTTCAGCATGTAAGCAAGAAGTCATGAGCAGCGCGATGATCAAGCTGTGCTTAAAAAACCATTGCATGCCAAGTGCTCCTGATCAGTAGGGTGATGCGATCGGCCAGGCCAGATCGCATCACGAGTGGAGACTTATTGAAGAGTGAACACGGTGAGCGTGCCACCCAGGTCGGTGTAGTTTTGTAGCGCGCGGTAGCCACCAACAGCACCCAGACCATCATTGTCTTTTTCAAGTCCTGCGGCCATACCGATACCCGCCCAACCACCGATGCCGGAGTAAACGCCGACATACTGCTTGCCCTTGTGCATATAGGTAAACACATTGCCGATGATGCCGGAGGGTGTCTTGAAGCGGAATAGCTCTTTGCCGTTCAGATCAACCGCTTTCAGGTATCCCTCGAGCGTGCCGTAGAACACAACATCACCCGCGGTAGCGAGTGCACCGGACCACACCGAAAATTTCTCCGGCTTGCTCCAAACGATTTTTCCGCTGCTCGCATCCCATGCAATGAAGTTGCCCATACCGCCATGGCTGTTCGGCGCCGGATACATGGCCAAGGTCGCGCCTACATAAGGTTGGCCCGGTTTGTAGTCGACCTTAAACGGCTCATAGTCCATGCACACATGATTGGTCGGTACGTAGAACAACTTTGTCTTGGGGTGAAACGCTGCAGGCTGTTGATCTTTGGAGCCGAGTGCGGCCGGGCAAATACCTTTGGTATTCACGTCCGGACCATTCTGTGCTGTCGAGTAGCGCGACACGACTTGCGGACGACCACTCTTCATGTCCACATGCGTTGCCCAGTTCACTGCTGGATCAAATTTTTCTGCGACCAGTAGCTCGCCAGTCACTCGATCGAGTGTGTAGCCGAAGCCATTGCGATCAAAATGCACCAGAACCTTACGCGTCTTGCCGTGGTGCGGGAGGTCGGCCAAGATCATTTCATTAATACCGTCAAAGTCCCACTCGTCATACGGTGTCATTTGATAGACCCACTTGACCTTCCCGGTATCCAGGTCGCGCGCCCAGATCGCCATCGACCAGCGGTT
>CAZZMV010000203.1:1617-3490 GCA_964655425.1 uncultured Bifidobacterium sp. | reverse complement strand
CCCGCATCAAAAAAATCGATGATTCCGTAAATCACTCTCTCGACCATGTTGGCTTCACGCACATCACCTGACCAACTGACCGCAAGTGCCACATCATCATATTGCGATGCGTCTCTGATCAGCGCTATCGCTTGCATGGAGGTTTGTGAGGTTATTCGGTCCATTGAATGATGGCGGTTGCGGGGTCGCTAGGACCCTGGTGAACGCGTTGATGGCATGCGGTTGGCGCAGTCGTGTTTTTCTCGGCTATTCGTGGCGATAAACGCACATTTGTTCGACGAAAATGTCGATTTCGCCAAGTTACCTGCGGCTTACCGCATGCAGGTCGATGTGCCGATCGGGGTAGGGGCGCTAGAATAGCGGCTTGGATAAAATTGCCTCTAAGAAATTACTGCTGGCAGCCCGGAATATTTGGAGCCCAATTGAATAACTCTTACCCGCACCCCATCATCGCCCGCGAGGGCTGGCCTTTTCTATTACTCGCAGTTGTGGTGGCGCTGTTTGCCGCTGCATTTCTAGGCGCTTGGTCTTGGCCATTCTGGCTGATTGCCCTGTTTGTATTGCAGTTCTTCCGGGACCCGCCGCGCGGGATCCCACAGCAGCCAAATGCGGTACTGTCGCCTGCTGACGGTCGTATTGTCGTCGTAGAGAAAGCGGAAGATCCTTATGCTGGCCGCGAGGCGCTGAAGATCAGTGTGTTCATGAATGTGTTCAATGTGCATTCGAATCGTTCACCAGTTGACGGCACCATCACCAAGGTCGAGTACTTTCCGGGCAAGTTCGTGAATGCTGATCTTGATAAAGCGTCCACCGAAAACGAACGTAACGCCGTAGTCGTGTCCGCGGATAGCGGCGCGACCATAACTTTTGTACAAGTGGCCGGCTTGATTGCGCGCCGCATACTTTGCTATGTGGCGGTTGGTGATCATCTTGCACGCGGCCAGCGTTATGGCTTCATACGCTTCGGCTCGCGTGTCGATGTCTACCTGCCGCTGAGCTCACGTCCCAAGGTGGCAGTCGGTGACAAGGTATTTGCGACTGAAACAATTCTGGCCGAGCTGTAAACCGAGCGAGGCGTCATGCCGATCTTCAATCCCCGCAAGCAGAAGCTGAAGGCCGCATCAGCCAAATCAGCCCTGACCAAGCCATTCCGCCTTAACCGGCTCGCAGCGCGTCGTTCAGGCGAGGATGGCGAGCCGTCGGTTGGCCGCTTGCGCAGCCGCGGTATTTACTTATTGCCGAATGCTTTCACGACTGCGGCGTTATTTTGCGGGTTTTACGCGATTGTGATGGCGATGAACGGGCAGTTCTATAACGCGGCAGTCGCGATTTTTGCGGCGATGGTGCTCGATGCCACCGATGGTCGTGTCGCTCGACTCACCAACACCCAAAGCGAATTCGGTGCGCAATACGATAGTTTGTCGGACATGGTCTCTTTTGGCGCAGCACCGGCGCTGATTGTGTACGAATGGGCGCTGCGCGGTATGGGCAAGCTTGGGTGGTTAGCGGCCTTTGTTTACTGTGCGGGCGCCGCGCTGCGTCTGGCCCGCTTCAATACCAATATTGCCGTAGTTGATAAACGCTTCTTTCAAGGCCTGCCCAGCCCGGCGGCGGCTGCGTTGGTAGCGGGGTTCATCTGGTTGATGGATGATTTGCGCATGGGCGGCGCCGACTTCAGCTGGCTTGCTTGGACCATCACGGTCTATGCCGGGCTGACCATGGTGACCAACGCGCCGTTTTACAGCTTCAAGGATGTCAACTTCAAGAAGTCGGTGCCGTTCATCGCGATCTTTTTGATTGTGTTGATTTTCGTCGCGGTCTCCAGCGATCCGCCCAAGGTGCTATTCGGATTGTTCGTGGTCTACGGGCTATC
>CAZZMV010000203.1:0-1517 GCA_964655425.1 uncultured Bifidobacterium sp. | reverse complement strand
TCTGCTCGCTCTCGCGTGCCAATGATCGTGATATCGCGCGTGCTGCCGAGGCGCTTGAGCTGGCGCCCCGCAAGCGTATTCATACGTTCATTGCGACTTCGCCGCTGCACATGGAAAAGAAGCTGCGGATGTCGCCCGATCAAGTGTACGAGCAAGCCCGGCTGGCGGTTCGGTTCGCGCGTCAGTTTACTGATGACGTCGAGTTCAGCCCTGAGGACGGTAGTCGCTCGGACATGGATTTTTTATGCCGTGTACTGGAGGCGGTGATTGATGAAGGTGCCACCACCATCAACTTTGCCGATACGGTGGGCTATGGCGTGCCAGAGATGATTGGTCATACGCTCAAGACCCTTCGCGAACGTATTCCCAACTCGGACAAGGCAGTATGGTCTGTACACTGCCACAACGACCTCGGCATGGCCGTCGCCAACTCGCTCGCTGCAGTAATGATTGGCGGCGCGCGTCAGGTCGAGTGCACTATCAATGGTCTGGGTGAGCGCGCAGGTAACACCGCACTGGAAGAGATCGTGATGGCGGTAAAAACCCGAAAAGACCATTTCAAGTTGGATGTAGGCATAGACACCTCGCAGATCGTGCCGACCTCGAAACTGGTGTCGCAGATTACGGGCTTTGCGGTGCAGCCGAACAAGGCCGTGGTCGGTGCCAATGCATTCGCGCATGCGTCCGGGATTCATCAAGACGGTATTCTGAAAGCGCGCGATACCTACGAGATCATGCGCGCCGAGGATGTGGGTTGGAGCGCGAACAAGATCGTACTCGGCAAACTCTCCGGCCGTAACGCATTCAAGCAGCGCTTGGATGAACTTGGTATTGCACTGGATTCCGAGTCTGAGGTGAACGCCGCATTTGCACGTTTCAAGGAGCTTGCGGATCGCAAGTCCGATATTTTTGATGAAGACATCATGGCATTGGTGTCGGACGAGCAAAGCGCGCATGAGAAAGAGTTCTACAAGTTCGTCTCTCTGTCGCAGCACTCTGAGACCGGTGAGAAGCCAAGCGCCAAAGTGGTATTTGCCGCCGACGGCAAAGAAGTGAAGTGCGAGGGGCAAGGCAATGGGCCGGTGGATGCGATTGTCAATGCGATTGAATCGCATACCGCGAGCGGTGCCGAGTTGCTGCTGTTCTCGGTGAACGCAATCACCACCGGGACCCAATCCCAGGGTGAGGTGACGATGCGGTTGTCGAGAAATGGTCGGATTGTGAACGGGGTAGGCGCCGACCTTGACATCGTTGTAGCCTCGGCCAAGGCCTACTTATCGGCGTTAAATAAATTGCAATCCAAAAACGAGAAGCTGAATCCGCAGCTTTAAAGGCCACCGTAATCGTCGCGCTGTTGCTGCGCGGGGATTTCAGGGGGCGGCTGATAGCCAAGTCATCGAAGTTGGGCAGCCAGCGAGACGGTTTCGGCTATAATCCCGGCTTGGCCTGAATTGGCCAAGTTATCAATGTTGTCACGGTTTCAGGGGTTGCGACTCCGAAATCCGCATGTGAAAGGG
>CAZZMV010000202.1:0-3533 GCA_964655425.1 uncultured Bifidobacterium sp. | reverse complement strand
TAATCCGCATCACCCGTCGCTCAGGCTGCATGCGCTCAAAGGAAAACTAACGGGTCTGCACAGCGTCTCGATCAACATGAGTTATCGAATCACGCTGGAGATGATTATCACCGACAAAGAAATTATTCTGATTAATGTCGGTGACCATGATGCCCTGTATCGATAACCCAAATGAGGGATGTATGAGCGGTGCAGCAGCCGGATCTTTATCAAACCAGCGAAATCTGGCCGGTGATCTCTGGGGCGGGTTAGCCGCAATGCTAGTGGCGCTGCCCTCGGCTATCGCGTTCGGTGTCACCATCCTCGCTCCACTCGGGCCACAGTTTGGTGCGCAGGGCGCGATTGCTGGATTGATCGGTGTCACCATCCTCGGTTTGTTAGCGGCGCTACTGGGTGGTACGCGACGGCTGATCTCGGCACCGAGTGCGCCCGCTGCCGCAGTGATCTCAGCGCTGGCGATCGAACTGGTCCACCAGGGGCTCGATCCCGCGTCGATTCTCTTGGTTCTATTTCTGGTCGCGGTGTGCAGTAGCCTGCTGCAGATCATGCTCGGCGCGTTTGGTATTGGGCAGTTGATTCGCTATATGCCGTTTCCGGTAGTGAGCGGGTATCTCAGCGGCGTGGGCTTGATCATCATCGCCTCCCAGCTGCCCAAGCTATTGGGTGCGCCCTCGGGTACCGACTGGTTCAAGGCTTTGCTGCATCCGGCAGAGTGGAGCGGCGCGAGTTTGATGATTGGTACTGCCACCATGGCGATGATGGTGCTGGCCACACGCTTTCCGTCGCGCCGCGTGCCAGCGGTGATTCAAGGCCTGGCCGCCGGTGTAATCGTGTACTGGCTGTTAGCGCTAAGCGCCTACCCGGCATTGGTCAGCCTTGATCACAACAGCTTGGTGATCGGGCGCTTTGATACCGCTGCTGACGGCATCTGGGCCAGCATGGTGTCGGCGTGGAACAGGTTTGGCGCCGCGCCTTTGCCGCATTGGGAGCAAGTGATTATTCCGGCGTTGACGCTGGCTGTACTGCTCTCCATCGATACCTTAAAAACCTGCCTTGTGCTGGATGCGATGTCTGGCACGCGGCATGACTCGAATCGTGAATTGATTGGCCAAGGCTTGGGCAATTTAGCCTCGACGCTGTTCGGTGGCACCCCGGGCTCGGGCACGATGGGCGCCTCGCTGGTGAATCGTGCCAGTGGTGGCATGACCAAAATGTCAGGTGTGTTTGCAGGCCTGTGGTCGATGCTGGCGTTTTTGGTGTTGACCCCATTGCTGTGCTGGCTGCCGGTGCCCGCATTGGCAGGTCTGTTGCTGGTGATCGGATTTCGGATGATCGACTGGCACTTGTTTCATCTGGCGCGCTCGCGCGTCACGCTGTTGGATTTTTTGGTGATTATTTCGGTCGTGGTGGTGGCCAAAATGGTTGGCCTGATTGCTGCTTCGGCTTTGGGTGTGGTGCTGGCGATACTGATGTTTATTCGTGAGCAGATTCACTCGTCCACCATACGACACAAAAGCCGCGGCGATGTGACGTTTTCCAAGCGAGTGCGGTCGCGCCAGGAGCGTGAGGCGCTACGCGAGCATGGTGGGAGCAACTTGATCGTTGAGTTGCAGGGCAGTCTGTTCTTTGGCAACACCGATGCGCTATACCGTACACTCGAGCCCGACCTTGATCAATGCCGTTACCTAATTCTTGATTTTCAGCGGGTGCAATCCATCGACATGACCGCGGCACACATGCTCGATCGGGTTCGCGCTCAATTGTCCGAGCGCGGCGCCAAGTTATTGCTATCGCGCTTGCCTTTTACCTTGCCCACCGGTCGTAATCTACGTGGTTATTTGAAAGAGCTTGGTGTGACTCATAGCGGCGAAGAGATTCGTATCTTTGATGACTTTGCTGATGCACTTGAGTGGGTAGAAGAAGAAACGCTACGTGCTTTGGGAGTCCACGGTGATGAGGGTAAGGCACTAAAACTGGAAGAGTTTGAGTTATTCAGTGATATGCAGTCCACTACGCTACAGGCATTGCAGCGTTGCGTACATAAGCGGTTTTACGAAGCGGGTGAAACGATTTTTATCGCAGGCACACCGGGCGATGCATTGATGCTGATTGCCCATGGCTCGGTACGAATCGATTTACAACTGGACGACGCACGCCGCATGCACATGGCGACCTTTGGTCGCGGGCAGTTTTTTGGCGAGATGTCATTTCTTGATCATCATGCGCACTCAGCGGATGTGACTGCAGTCACTGACGCTGAGCTATTGATCTTGCCGCGGCCAGATTTTGACCGCTATGCGGCTGAAGATCCGCTGATGGCTTCGCATGTATTTGCCTCATTGTCGCGCGCGCTGGCAGATCGACTGAGGCATACGAATGAGGAATTGAGGTCTTTGGAGTCTGCCTAGCGATTTGCGGCACCCGCGCAACCGTTCCTCTGCCATGGCACTTATGCCTTCATCTGGCTGCAGACGTTCTGTTGATCTGATCTGACGCAGCGTCGGTTATAAATCCGCAACCCATCGTCGGGAAAATCAGCCTGTCACCTTTCCCGGTTATATTCAGCGACAAGCCGTTAATTGGTTTGAATCGACGGCGATGATTTTACATAGCAAAAATACCAATAAAAATCAGGAAATCAAAAAGGGGAGAACACAATGAAAACCATCCTTTCCATCTTCATCGTACTGCTGGCGTTCACGGTAAGCGGTGCTCGGGCGGCGACCGAGCAGCAAAACAAAATGGCGACGTGTAACAAGGAAGCGACTGGCAAGAAAGGGGACGAGCGCAAAGCCTTCATGAAAGACTGCCTCAGCAAAAAGCCGGCGGAAGAACCCAAGCCGGCGATGAACTCGCAGCAAAACAAAATGGTCACTTGTAACAAAGAGGCGGCCGGCAAAAAAGGAGACGAGCGCAAGCAGTTCATGAGCGAGTGCTTGAAAGCGAAATAAGCCCTCTGCTCGGGTGGGCCACAGCTGTGGTGGACTAAACCCGCTTTCACCAAGTAAATTAGCGGTTCGGCCGCGCTTGATAGTATTTTCAAATTACTATCATTCGCGCGGCTGGCGCTGTTTTATCTAAAAACATAACGATTACGGAGACACTCGCATGTCGCAGACCAAATTCCTGCTACCGGAAGACCGCATCCCACGCCGCTGGTACAACATTCAGGCTGATTTGCCAAAGGCCCTGCCACCCGTGCTGCACCCGGGTACTTTGCAACCGATTGGTCCGGCTGATCTTGAGCCGCTGTTTCCGATGGAGTTGATTCTTCAGGAGGTCTCGACCGAGCGCGAAATTGATATTCCCGAACCAGTGCGCGAGGTGTACAAGCTGTGGCGTCCCGCGCCGTTGTACCGTGCACATCGTTTCGAGCAGGCACTGCAAACACCCGCCAAGATTTTTTATAAATACGAAGGCGTCAGCCCGGCCGGTAGCCACAAGCCGAACACCGCGATTCCGCAAGCGTTTTATAACCAGCAAGCGGGCGTCAAGCGCTTGACGACTGAAACTGGCGCGGGGCAGTGGGGTAC